>NZ_JAOCQE010000171.1 GCF_025290915.1 Streptomyces sp. 15-116A
GCAGCCCGGATACGGCGCCGCGCCGGGCAGCCAGGGGTACGGCACCCCCTCCGGCGCCGCCCCGTTGCCCCCCGCCTCTCCCGAGGGGGCGACGCAGTATCTGCCGCCCGTGTCGGGTGGGGGTGTTCCTGAGGGGGTCACTCAGTACATACCGCCCGTCGACGAGGGGGCGACTCAGTACATACCCCCGGTGACCGCCGGGGCCTTGCCGCCCGAGATGTCGGGTGGGGAGGACTCCGAGGAGACGCGGTCGCTGCGGCGGCCGCCGGCCGGAACCCCGCAGGGGCCCGCCGGGAACCCTGACGCCGAGGCCACCCAGTACATACCGCCGGTCGCCGACGGGCAGCCGCCCTTCGGCGCCCCGCCCGGTGACGGCAACCGGCAGCCGCCGGCCGAGTTCGACAACCTCTTCCGCAGTGACAGCGCCGGCGGCCCCGTCGGCTCCACCCAGCAGCTCCCGCGCGTAGAGGAGCCCCAGCCGCCCCGCCCCGCGGGGACCGGCGGCCGGGGGGGTCGTACCGGCTCCCGCGTACCGCTGATCGCCGTGGTCGGCGTCGTGATCGCCGCCGTCGGCATCGGCGCGGGCGCCCTGCTCGCCGGTGACGGGGGAGACGAGGAGGCGGGCGACAAGAAGCAGACGGTCTCCGCGACCGCCCCCGCGAGCGAGCAGACCTCCGCCTCGCCGTCCAGCGACCCGGTCCGCGAGCAGGCCGTGGCCCTGGACAAGCTCCTCGCCGACAGCGGCGACAGCCGCACCACCGTGATCAAGTCGGTGGCCGACGTGAAGGCCTGCCGCAACCTCCCCCAGGCGGCCAAGAACCTGCGGGACGCGGCCAAGCAGCGCACCCAGCTGGTCACCGACCTCTCCAAGCTGTCCGTGGACCAGCTGCCCAGCCACACCGAGCTGACCACCGCCCTCACCAAGGCGTGGCAGGCGTCGGCGTCCGCCGACAACCACTACGCCCTCTGGGCCGACCAGGTCGCCGGCGCCAAGGGCAAGATGTGCAAGAAGGGCCAGGCCCGCGCCACCGGCCAGACCCAGGCCGGCAACCGGGCCAGCGGCACCGCGACCGCGGAGAAGGGCAAGGCGGCCCCGCTGTGGAACGCGATCGCGCGGCAGTACGGCCTGACCGAGCGCCAGCCGACCCAGCTGTGACGGCCCCCTGACCCTCCGGGCGGCCTCACACCAGGCCGCACCAGGCCGCACCAGGTCACGCGGGTCACACCAGGTCGGCCGCCCGCAGGGTCTGCGTCACGTCGGTGAAGCCCTTGCGCGCCGCGACCAGCCGGCCGTCCCGGACCACCTGCTGGGTCACATGGGCGTTGACCATGCGCGGGAAACCGGCGGCGGCCAGCTCGGCCTGCGACTCCCACCGCAGGGTGGGGGTGAGCCCGCCCGTGGTGACCTTCAGCCCGCTGTCCAGCGTGTCGGCGAGCTTGTCGGCGCTCACCTCGCCGTCGCCGAGCGACTCGACGACCTGCTTGAAGACGGTGTAGGCGATCCACGTGGTCTGCACCCCGGCGTCGGCCGGATCGATCCGGTTGTCGCCGAACGCCTCCTTCTTGATCACGTCCTTCATCGCGTCCCAGCGCTTGTCGCTCGCCTGCGGGTACCAGCCGATGACGTACGACCCCTCGTACGGCCCCGACGCCCCGCCGGACGCGTTGATCGTGGTCTGGTCGACGCTGCCCAGCACGGTCGCGGTGCGCACCTCGGGGTAGTCCTCGCGGGCCCGCCGGAAGGAGTCCATGAAGGTGCCCGTGCGGTCGCCGAGGGCCGGCACCACACAGCCCTGCCGGGCCGGGTCGGCGGTGGCGCGCTGCAGCGCCAGCTGGGCGTGGCCGTCGTACGCGGTGGCGTCCTCCGCGGCCCGCTGGTCACCGGCCGGCTCGTGGTCGCCGGCGGTGAGGCCCGAGTTCAGGAGCGGCGGCAGCTGGTCGCCGGCGATGGTGTCCGGGCGGATCAGGGTGACCGGCCCGCAGCTGTCGGCGAGGGCCCGCCCGAGACCGGCCAGCAGCGCGGGCTGTCCGCCGTTGACGGGGTAGGACAGGGGGCTGGTGAACTCGTTGTTGGTGATGCCGTAGCCGCCTATGTAGGGGATGCCGGCGCTCTCCAGGGCGGGCAGGAAGGAGTCGGCGTGCTGGCTGTAGGAGCCGACGACGGCGACGACCTCCTCCTCGATCGCGCGCCGGGCGCACCGCGCGGCGGCCACGGAGTCGTTCTGGTCGTTGCAGGTCAGCACCTTCAGCTCGCGGCCGTTGAGGCCGCCCTGGGAGTTGACCCAGCGGGCGTAGGAACGGGCGAATGCGGGCATACCGGGCTTGTTGGTGGTGTCGGTGTTCTCCGGGGCCCAGGTCATCACGGTGATCGGGTCGTCGTCCCCGGAGCCCCCCGTGACACCGGGGACGACCCCGCAGCCCGTGGCGAGCGACACGCACGCCACCAGTGCGCCCGTGGTCAGGGCACGGGCTCTGACGGGCCGGGTGAGGAGGCGGGGGAGGAACGTGCTGCGGTTACGTCGCCTGCCGGTCATGGACACGCACGATTCCGTCACACGGCCAACCTTGAGGTGACCCTTGGTCAACGAGCGGTGACGTGGAGGTGAATTGCGGGGTCCGCTGTGAGACGCGCGGGGCCGAAACGTACGATCGACGACCGTGCAAGGTTCGGAGAACTCTTCCCGTCGCGGCCGTCGCTCCTCCACCATGGGCGGCATGCCACTCAACGACATGCCGTGGTGGCGCTGGCGCAGCAATGTGCGCTCCGCGCTGCACATGCTCTCCGACCCCGTGTTCCAGCGAGACGTCTGGCTGGCCGGGGTGGACGGCTACGGTGACGTCACCGACGCGGTGTACCGGCTGGTCGAGGACACCTGGCTGGACAACTGGTCGGCGGAGAAGTACGTCGGCACGATCTTCCGCGACTCGCAGGAGGCGGCGCTCGTCGACACCGCGGTGCTGCGGGTGCTGCGGATCATGCACCAGGTCGGTCCGGACGCGCCGGTCACCGCGTACCTGGAGAACGCCGGGTGGCCGGAGGCGGTGCGGGCCGCGCGGGACGCGCACGTACGGATGGCCACGAGCGACGGGGAGGACCCGGACGCACCGCCGCGCACGCTCGAGGTGCTGCGGATCCTGACGCGGACCGCGTGAGCGCTGGTGCGTGACCGTTCCGCGTGACGGAACGCTCCGTCGGGCGCCGGGACGGGTGTGGGACCCTTTTCTCCATGAACGAGCAGCCCACCCGAGCAGCGGCCCCGGCCGGCCAGGCCGACCAGTACGTCCTCACCCTGTCCTGCCCCGACAAGCAGGGCATCGTGCACGCCGTGTCGAGCTACCTGTTCATGACCGGCTGCAACATCGAGGACAGCCAGCAGTTCGGCGACCACGACACCGGACTGTTCTTCATGCGGGTCCACTTCTCGGCGGAGCCGCCGGTGACGGTGGAGAAGCTGCGGGCGAGCTTCGCAGCGATCGGCGACTCGTTCCAGATGGACTGGCAGATAAACCGCGCCGACGAGAAGATGCGGATCCTGCTGATGGTCAGCAAGTTCGGGCACTGCCTGAACGACCTGCTGTTCCGGGCGCGGATCGGGGCGCTGCCGGTGGAGATCGCCGGAGTGGTGTCCAATCACACCGATTTCGCCGAGCTGGTGGCTTCGTACAACATCCCCTTCCACCACATTCCGGTGACGAAGGACACCAAGCCGGAGGCCGAGGCGAAGCTGCTGGAGATCGTGCGCGAGGAGAGGGTCGAACTCGTCGTCCTCGCCCGCTATATGCAGGTCCTCTCCGACGACCTGTGCAAGCAGCTGTCCGGGCGGATCATCAACATCCATCACTCGTTCCTGCCGAGCTTCAAGGGTGCGAAGCCGTATCACCAGGCGCATGCGCGGGGTGTGAAGCTGATCGGGGCGACGGCGCACTATGTGACCGCGGATCTCGATGAGGGGCCGATCATCGAGCAGGAGGTCGAGCGGGTGGGGCACGACGCCACGCCGGATCAGCTGGTGGCGGTGGGGCGCGACGTGGAGTGCCAGGCGCTGGCGCGGGCCGTGAAGTGGCATGCGGAGCGGCGGATTCTGCTGAACGGGCGGCGGACGGTCGTTTTCGCCTAGGAGCTCGGGGGGTTCTGTTTCCGGGCGGCTGCGGGTCGTGTGTGGTTGCTCGCGCAGTTCCCCGCGCCCCTTAAGTAGGTCGACTGCACGTACTAAAGGGGCGCGGGGAACTGCGCGACCAGCCCCCACGCACCCGCACTCGCCGGCGAAACAGCCAACCCACCCCTACATCCTGCTCAAGCTCGCCGCAGCCAGCAGCACATCCCTGATCGCCTCACGATCACCCACCTGCCCCGCCGCAGCCTCCAACGGCGGCACATGCCCCGCAGCCAGCCGGCAGAACTCCGCCCCGTCCAGCGCCACATGCGCCACCTCATGCTCGGCAGAGCCCTTCGCCGCAGGCGAGTCCAGCGGGATCAGCCACTCCCCACCCCCCGACCCCTCGATCTCCAGCCGCAGACTGCGCCCGGGCTCTCCGGCGGCGACCAGACGGCGTTCCACAGGGGACGCCAGCCCGGCCCGCCGGCGCGCCTGCAGCACCGTCGGCAGCAACCGCGCGGCCAGATCGACCATGCGGTGCAGATGCCGGCCGGAGGGCGGATCGTACGGGTAGTCCACCGCGTCGGCGATGTCCTCCGCGTGCACCCAGCACTCGAACGCCCGGTCCAGCATCGCGTCGTGCAGCGGCAGCTCGAAATCGCCGTACGGCACCGGCATGCGCCCGCGTGCGTCCTCGCCGCCCGTGAAGGACACCGTGCGCACGAGGTTGTGGGACTGCTCACGCCACGGCGCCCGCACGGAACGGGTGGGCGGGAAGTGGGCGGCCCGCCAGTACGCCTCGGTGCGGGACGCCGGCGTGGGCCGCTCGGCGGTGACGTCGCCGAGCGGGTCGTCGAGGCCGAGGGAGACGGCGACGAGTCCGTCGACGGTCATCAGGTGGGCGATGACCCCGGCGACGGTGGTACGGCGGGTGGTCGCCTCGTCGGACTCGTACCAGCGCAGCCGCACCGGCGCGTGCCACTCGGCGTCGCCGAAGTCCTGGAGCAGCGCGTCGAGGCGCGCGGTCTCGGCGTCGTAGGCGGCGGCCCACTCGGGGACGGGGATGCGCGGCGGGCGGCGCTCCAGGCAGGACTCGAGGACGCGGGTGCGCAGCGCAGGGTTGAGGTCGAGGCTCTCGGGACGCTGGAGCAGGCCGACCGCCTCCCGCAGCCGCAGCGCCTCGTCGGCGCAGGCGCCGCACTCGCCGAGATGCTCCTCGACGGCCGCGGCCTCCTCCGGCGCACAGGCGGCCAGCGCCCACGCCCCCAGCAGCGACTTCAGCACCGGATGCTCCAGCACCAGGGGTTCCACGCCGCCCTGCGCTCCCGGCTCCGGCAGCGGCTCCCCCGTGTCCTCGACGGAGTTCCGTGGCAGTGGTATGCGCGGTGCGCGGTCGGCGTCGTCGTACGGCTCGAAGTGGCCCTCCGTCATGCCGCACCCCCGATTTCGGGCGGGGCGCCCGGGGGGCCCGGCATGCCCGGGGACGCGGTGTCGTGGGCCGTGGCCAGCAGCTGGAGGCCGAGGCGGAGGCGGCGGCGCGCCTCGTCCTCGGTGACGCCCAGGTCCGCGGCGGTCTGACGGTAGTCGCGGCGCTTGAAGTACGCCGATTCCAGCGCGGCGCGCAGCGGCGCCGGCATGGACTGGACGATGTAGTCGGCGCGGGCGGCCACGGACGCGTGGCGCACCTTGCGCTCCAGGTCCTCGGTGCTGCCGGGGCCGCCGCGGGCGAGGGCGGCGGTCTCGGTGGCGCGCAGGCGCTGGACGGCCAGCCGGTGGGCCAGCGTGGCGACCCAGGTGCGCAGCGGTTCCCGCTTGGGGTCGTAGGCGTCGGGGTGTTCCCAGACGTGGGCGAAGACATCGCGCGTGATGCCGTCGGCGGCGTGTTCGTCGCCGAGGACCCGGTGGGCGAGGCCGTGGACGAGGGACGCGAACCGGTCGTAGAGCTCACCGAGGGCGGCAGCCTCCCCGCGGGCGAGCCGCTGCTGCATCTTGCGGTCCCAGCGGGGCGGTACGTCCCTGGTCGCCATATGACCCCTCACCCCCAGTTCCTCCCCCGGCACCCCGGCCGGGTGCCGCGCCGCCCGGATCCAGCGTGTGCCTGCCGTCGACACGAATGTAGTCGGCACGTCCGACAGTTCACGCCCCCTTGTGGCAATGTGCGCCCCCTGCCGGGCCGCGGATGGTAAGGGCTCCCGGCGCGCACGTCGGCAGCCGTTCCAGCCGCGCCTACCCAGCCGCATGCCGATCGGAACCGATCGAATCGGATCGAAGTCGACTGAAACAAGCCTTTTCCGTTCGGTAACCGTTTCTCGGCTCGTGTTTCAGGGAACCGCCGGTGGGCAGCCGCGCAGCAAGGAAGCGTAGGTACTGCTTCCGTTTCGAGAGCGAGGGGCGTGGTGGTGAGTTTCCATGTGACCGACCAGGAGCAGGGCGAATGGACTGTGCTCCGGGTGTCGGGCGAGCTGGACCTGGTGACCTCCCCGGTGCTGCGCCAGCGGGTGCACGACGTCGTGGCCGACGGCAGGCACAGCCTCGTCCTCGATCTCTCCGAGGTGTGGTTCTGCGACTCCAGCGGCGTCGGCGTCCTGATCGCCGCCCGCCGGCTGCTGCGCTCCTGCCAGGGCACTCTGCGGCTGATCCTGCCCGCCCAGGGCGCCGCCGACGGCAGCCACGTCAACAGGGTGCTCGGCGCGCTCGGCGTCCGCCGCCTGTTCGACATACACCCCGACGTCACCTCGGCCGTCTCGGACGACTCCCGTCCCCTGTCGGCCTGAACCGCGCCGGCTTCGGCAGCGAGTGGCCTCTGCCACGTCGGACACGCTGTTGTCGCGGAATTTCACCGGTCTTGGCACAAGCGTCGTTTCCCGGCTCCCCGGCCCACCCGGACGACGTACGCTCCGAGCGAGACGTCCCCGACCTAAGGCGGCCTGAAGAAGACATGGTCACCAGCGAGTACGAGCGCAGGATCGCGGCCCGGTTCGCCACCTTCGACCAGGACGGCAACGGCTATATCGACCGCGAGGACTTCAGCGGAGCGGCCAAGGCGCTGCTCGCCGAGTTCGGCACCGCTGCCCGTTCCGACAAGGGCCAGTCCCTGTACATCGGGGCCGAGGCGTTCTGGCAGGGCATGGCGGGCATCGCGGACCGCGACGGTGACCAGCGCATCACCCGCGAGGAGTTCGTGAACGGCGCCCTCAAGCGGCTGCGCGACAACCCGGACCGGTTCGCCGAGATCGCCCGCCCCTTCCTGCACGCGGCCCTCGCCGTGGCCGACACCGACGGTGACGGCGCGGCCACCGTCGACGACACCGCCCGCGTCCTCAAGGCGCTCGGCGTCCCCGAGGACACCGCACGCGCCGCCGCCGGCACCCTCGACGCGGACGGCGACGGCAGGGTCGTCGAGGAAGAGATCGTCCAGGCCTTCGCCCGCTACTTCACCGTTCCCGAGTAGCACCGCCCCCGAAGCGCTCGCGCAGCTCGTCCTTGAGCACCTTGCGCAGGGTCTCTCCGCGCGGAAGGGCGTCCACCACCTCCAGCCGCTCCGGCAGCTTGTGCACGGACAGCCCTTCCGCGCGCAGATACGCGGTCACCGCCTCCAGGGACGGCGCCCCGGCCCCCGGGGCCCGTTCCACCACCGCGCACACCAGCTCGCCCCGCTCGGCGTCGGGCAGCCCGATCACCGCGACGTCCTGGACCGCCGGATGCCGGTGCAGCGCGTCCTCGATCTCCTTGGCCGAGATGTTCTCGCCCTTGCGGATGATCACGTCCTTCAGCCGCCCGGTGAGCACCAGACGCCCGCTCCCGGTGAGCCGCCCCAGGTCACCGGTGCGCAGGAAGCCCTCCTCGTCGAACGCCTCCGCCGTCTGCCCGGGATCCAGATAGCCCCGGCACACCGCCTCGCCGCGCAGGCGTATCTCCCCGTCGACGATCCGTATCTCCATGCCCTCGGGTGGCCTGCCCTCCGTCGTCGCCAGCTGTTCGTCGGTGTCGTCCGGCGAGCCCATGGTGATCATCGGGACCTCGGTCATGCCGTAGCCGTGCGCGAGCCGCACGCCCATCTCCCGTACCACGGCGTGATACAGCTCCGGCGGTTTGGGCGCCCCGCCGCCCGCGAGCAGCCGCAGCGTCGGCACGACCGGAGTGCCGGGCCGCTTGCGCTGCTCGGCGAGGAACATCGAGTAGAACGCCGTCGACCCGCCCGCGATGGTCACGCCGTGCGCCCGGTACTCCGCCAGCGCCTGAGGCAGCGCGAACTGCTCGAAGAGCACGGCCGGGAAGCCGTGGATCAGCAGCATCACCGTGTAGTCCGCGCCGCCGATGTGCGCGTACGGGAACGCGATCGAGCCGACGTCGGCGGGCGTCGGCCGCAGGGCGTGGGCCAGGCAGGAGCCGCCCGCGATCAGCGAACGGTCGGTGTGCAGCACGCCCTTGGGCGCGGAGGTGGTACCCGAGGTCCAGTAGATCCAGCGGACCTCCGTCCCCTCGGCGGGCGGCGGGGGCAGTGCGGAGGGATCGGCGTCGGGCAGGCCGTCGTACGCCTCGAAGATCCCCTTCGCGCCCAGGCGCCGCACCATCTCCGTGTGGTCGTGGCCCCGCCACACCCCCGGTACGGCCACGTACTCGGCCCGGGACTCGCGCAGCGCGAAGCCGACCTCGCGGTCCCGCAGAGAGGGGATGAGCGGGCTCTGCACGGCGCCCAGGCGGGCCAGCGCGAAGGACAGCAGAGCCGTCTCGATGCGCGTCGGCAGCTGCCAGGCGACCACCGTGCCGGGACGTACGCCCATGGCGTGCAGGCCCGCCGCGACCCGCTCGGCCCGGTCGCGGAAGCCGCCGAACGTGACCGCGCGCCCGCCCTGGAGGAACAGCGGGCGGTCAGGGGTGAGGCGGGCGCGGCGGTCGAGCAGTTCCCACAGCGTGGCCGAGGAACTCAAGGAGTGCGGGGTCCCGTTCATGACTGCCCCCTGCTTGGCTGACGGACCGTCAGGTGGGATGCTATCTGACGCACCATCAGATACATAGACGCATACCGTCCGGCGGAGGGGACCCATGACCACGGAACTGCCCCGCATCATCAGCGTCGACGACCATGTGATCGAGCCCGCCCACCTCTTCGAGACCTGGCTGCCCGCGAAGTACCGCGACCGCGGACCGAAGCCGCTCACCGCCGGAATCGGCGAACTCGCCTACGTCGGCGGCACATACCGCGTCACCATGGACCCGGACGGCCCGCCCGCCGACTGGTGGATCTACGAGGACCTGCGGTTCCCGTACAAGCGGAACATCGCCGCCGTCGGTTTCGACCGCGACGAGATGACCCTGGAGGGCATCACACGCGCCGAGATGCGCCCCGGCTGCTGGGACCCCGCCGAGCGCCTGAAGGACATGGACCTCAACCACGTCGAGGCCTCCCTGTGCTTCCCGACCTTCCCCCGCTTCTGCGGGCAGACCTTCGCCGAGGCGCACGACAAGGAGGTCGCCCTGGCCTGTGTGCGCGCCTACAACGACTGGATGGTCGAGGAGTGGTGCGGGGACAGCGGCGGCCGGCTCATCCCGCTGTGCCTGATCCCGCTGTGGGACGTGCGGCTGGCGGTCGCCGAGATCGAGCGCAACGCCGCGCGCGGGGTGCGGGCGGTGACGTTCTCCGAGATCCCCACCCACCTCGGGCTGCCGTCGATCCACTCCGGCTACTGGGACCCGTTCTTCGCCGCCTGCCAGGACACCGGCACGGTCGTCACCATGCACATCGGGTCCAGCTCCCAGATGCCCGCCGCCTCCCCGGACGCCCCGCCCGCCGTCCAGGCCTCGCTGTCCTTCAACAACGCCATGGCCTCGATGATGGACTTCCTCTTCAGCGGCGTCCTGGTGAGGTTCCCCCGGCTCACCCTCGCCTACAGCGAGGGCCAGATGGGCTGGATCCCCTACGCCCTGGAGCGCGCCGACGACGTGTGGGAGGAACACCGCGCGTGGGGCGGCGTCCGCGACACGATCCCCGAGCCGCCGTCGGCGTACTACTACCGGCAGATCTACTGCTGCTTCTTCCGCGACAAACACGGCATCGCGTCCCTCGACGTCGTCGGCCGGGACAACGCCACCTTCGAGACCGACTACCCGCACGTCGACTCGACCTTCCCGCACACCAAGGAGGTCGCCCTCGACCATGTGAAGGGCCTCGACGAGGAGACGGTGTACAAGCTGATGCGGGGCAACGCGATCCGGATGCTGAGCCTGGATCTCGTGTAGCCCATGGACCTGACCGACACCCCAGAGGAGGCGGACTTCCGCGCCCGGCTGCGCGTGTGGCTGTCCCGCGTCCTGCCCACGCTGCCCCCGCAGCCGTCCCCGGACGACTGGCCCGGGCGGCGCGCCTACGACGTCGGCTGGCAGCGGACGCTGTACGACGCCGGGTACGCCGGTGTCCACTGGGACGCCTCCCCGGCCCTGCGGCTGATCTTCCTGGAGGAGACCGAGCGGGCCGGCGCCCCCTATGTGGGCGCGAACTTCGTCGGGCTGCTGCACGCCGGGCCGACCATCGCCGCCGAGGGCACGGCCGCTCAGCGGGAGCGCTGGCTGCCGCCGATCCTGCGGGGCGAGGAGGTGTGGTGCCAGGGCTTCAGCGAACCGGACGCCGGGTCCGACCTCGCGGCGCTGCGCACACGCGCGTGGCGCGACGGCGACCACTACGTGGTGAGCGGGTCCAAGATCTGGACCTCGCACGCCGAAGTCGCCGACTGGTGCGAGCTGCTGGTCCGGACCGACCCGCGCGCGCCGAGACACCGGGGCATCACCTGGCTCGCGCTGCCCATGGACACGCCGGGCGTGACCGTACGGCCCCTGAAGACCCTCGCGGGGTCGGACGAGTTCGCCGAGGTGTTCCTCGACGAGGTGCGGGTGCCGGTGGCGTACCGGATCGGCGCCGAGAACGACGGCTGGCGCGTCACCATGGTCACCCTGTCCTTCGAACGCGGCACGGCCTTCGCCGGCGAGGTGGTGGCCTGCCGCCGTGTCCTGGCCGAACTGGCCGCCCGCGCACGCGAGAACGGCCGCTGGGACGATCCCGCCCTGCGCCGCCGGCTGGGCGGGCTCAACGCCGAGTTCCGGGCGCTGTGGCGGCTGGTGCAGTGGAACGTGAGCGCGGCGCAGCGACCGGACGCCGTGCCCGGGGTCGCCGGTTCGGTCTTCAAACTGAGGTACTCGCACGCCCGTCAGGAGCTCTACGACGCCGCCGCCGACGTCCTCGGCCCGGACGCGCTCGATGCCGCGCGGCCCTGGACGCGGGACCGGCTGAGCTCCCTGTCGTACACCATCGCGGCCGGCACCTCGCAGATCCAGCACGGCATCGTGGCCGAACGGATCCTGGGCCTGCCGAAAGGACGGTGACCCCCGTGCGCTTCCACCTCACCGACGACCAGAAGGCCCTCAAGGAGGGCGTACGGCGGCTGCTGGAACGGCGTTTCGACCGCGCGGCGCTGCGGGCGGCCGTGGACCGGCCCGGGTGGCTCGACCGGGAGCTGTGGCGGGCGCTGGGCGAGGCCGGGTTCTTCGCGCTGCGGCTGCCCGAGGCGGACGGCGGCGTCGGACTCGGGCTGCCCGAGGCGGTGTTGGCCTTCGAGGAGGCGGGCCGCGCCCTGCTGCCCGGACCGCTGGTGGCCACCCACCTCGTGGCCGGTTCCGTGCCGGGTGCGGCCACCGGCGAGACGGTCGTCGCCGCCGTCGACGGACCGCTCGTGGAGTGGCTGACCCAGGCGGACGTGGTCCTCGGCGACGCCGCCGGCGCCGTACCGCTCGACTCCGTGGACCCGCTGACCCCCCTGCACCGGGCGGGACGGCCCGGAACGGCCCACCCGGTGGCGGTCCTCCTCACCGCCGCCGAACAGCTCGGCACCGCCACGCGCGTGTGCGAGCTGGCGGCGCAACACGCCCGGACCCGGGAACAGTTCGGACGGCCCATCGGCGCCTTCCAGGCCGTCGCCCACCTGTGCGCGGGCATCCACGTCCGGGCCGAGACGGCCCGCGCCGCCGTCTACGGCGCCGCCGTCACCGCCGACCCGGCCGACATCACCGCCGCCCGGCTGCTCGCCGACGAGGCCGCCGTGCGCGGCGCCCGCGACTGCCTCCAGGTGCACGGCGGCATGGGGTTCACCTGGGAGTCGGACGTGCATCTGCACCTCAAGCGCGCCTGGCTGCGCACCCGTCGTGCGGGCGGAGTGACGGAGAGTGAGGAGCTGCTCGCTGCGGATCTGCTCACGCGCGGGGCCTGAAGCGCGTCCCGCCTGCGGTGCTGCCGTACGCGCGCGTGCCGGATGTCGCCGATCGTGGCATCACGTGATCACGGAGCGTCGATACCGGGTTGTGTCCTGCGGGCGTCTCGTCACGGCCCGGAGTCGGCGGTCGGCTCGGGTACCTTGTGTGAGATGCGAGTGGATGTGAGCGCGCGCCGAGCGGCCCGGCCGACGGTTGCCGCGTGTTCGACTCCCCACGGCGAGCGTCGCACAGTATGCCGCACGGGTACTCCTTCGCGCTGGAATATGCCCGAAGCGCTTGTTGACGTGACTGTACGTCAACCATGCTGTCCCACAAGGGACTCACGTTCCGTGACCCCTGTCCCGGCCGTTGTTCTGGCCATGCAGAAAATGGCTACGATCGTGGCCCTCGTGAGGCGCGAGTCCAAGTGTCCGCCGGTTCGGATGGTGTGAGCGGTGCAGGTGCTTCAAGTGCAGCTGGAGATCCGGCCCGACCCCGCTGAGGTGGGTCGGGCCCGGCGATGGGCCCGCTCACGTCTGGCCGGGTCCGGGATAGAGGCCGACGAGTCTCTCGCCGAGACCCTGATCCTGCTCGTCTCGGAGCTCGTCACCAACGCCGTGGTACACACCGGCTGTCCGGCCGTCCTGCGCCTGTCTCTGCCGGGTGCCGCGGCCGACGAGACCACCGCCGTCCGCCTGGAGGTGGCCGACCGCAGCGGCCGGGCACCGGTCCCGCGCTGCGTCGACGGCGACGCGACCGGCGGCCGCGGACTCGCCCTCGTCGACGGCCTCGCCGACCGCTGGGGCTGGAGCGCCGAGGACACCGGCAAGCGCATCTGGTGCGAACTCGACCGCTGCGCCGACGCGCGGACCGCCGCGGCGCCGGCGTGTGCCGGGGGGACGGCGACGTACGACGGGCTGGCGTACGAGGCGGTGTGAGGCGCCGCGGGCGTGCCGGTGACCGGAGTGTGAGAGTGCGTCGTCCGTGTCCGGCGGTGGCGTGGGGGCGGTGCACAGGGGCACGGTGGCCGGGTCGGGTGAGGCGGGGGATGGGTCGGTGCGCCGGGTGTGCTTCCGTGCGCGGTGGGGCCTGAGCTGGGGTGATGTCGTACCCCGCCCCTTAGCCGTGGCCTTGTCATTGACGTGGCGTGACCGTCTGATCACGCTGGTCGTCAGCGATTCGCCGCGAGGGGACGGCGAGGGCTCCGACGGGAGTCCTCGGCGAGTGTGGGTCGTGACATCGGCGCGGATTCCCTCGGGGTCTTCGGGGAATCGGGGCGGGAGCGCCGAAGGCAGGAAGCGGGCGGCGCTGCCGTGCTCGGGGCGGG
>NZ_JAOCQE010000172.1 GCF_025290915.1 Streptomyces sp. 15-116A
GCCGACCGTGACGCCCGGCAGCAGGATCGCGCCCGCCCCGATCCACACGTCGTCCTCGATGCGCACCGGTGAGGAGAACTGGCTGCCGTCGCGGCGCAGTTCGGGGTGCACCGGGTGGCCGGTGGTGGTGATCGTGACGTGGGGCGCGAACATCACGTGGTTGCCGACGAACACCTCCACGTCGTCAACGAGGGTGAGGCCGAAGTTGACGTACACGTTGTCGCCCAGGTGTACGTGGGAGCCGTAGGCGACGTGCAGCGGCGGCTCGATCCACACGCCCTCGCCCACCGAGCCGAGCAGCTCGGCCAGGATCGTCCTGCGGGCCTCCTGGTCACGCGGGCCGGTGTCGTTGTACTTCGCGGCGAGCTCCTTGCCGCGCAGCCGCTCCTCCTCCAGGCGCTCAAGGCCGGGCGCGGCGTCGGTGTACAGCTCGTGGCGGGCCATGCGGCGCCTTACCTCGCGCTCGGGGTCGTCGGATGTCACCGGTCCTCCGGGGCTGGGTCAGGGGGTGGATGCGGTGCGGCGGCACCAGCGCAAGGAGTCCGGCGGCACCGTCGCACGGAGTCCGGTCGCACCGCCGTGCGGCGGTGCGACCGGACCGGCAGGGGCGGTCAGCCGGTCACGTCGGTGACGGTCCAGCGCTGGTTCGCGCCCGAGTTGGGCTCCCAGGTCGTGACCGCGGCGCCCTCGTGGGTGGCCTGGCCGCCGACCTCCAGCAGGCGTCCCGTCGCCGCGTTGATCAGTGTCCAGGTGCCGTCACCGGTGCTGGACATGATCCACTCGGCGGCCTCGTCCCGTCCTCCGGTGGCGGGTTCGGCCACCGGGACGTCGTTGCGCACGGCCAGGCGCTGGGCGCCGTCCGGGGTCGTGAAGACGTAGCGGTCCCGCACCCCGTCGTCGGGGCGCACCGCGCTCAGCCGCCACCGCTGGGAGGCGGAGTCGTTCCCGGTACCGATGACGAGGTTCGTGCCGCCGTCCGCGAGGGTCAGCGCCTTGCCGCTCTGCACGCCGGTCAGCGTGTAGGTGTGGCCCTTGCGCAGCAGCGGGGCGTCCGCGGCGACACCGGAGACGCCCTCGACGACGAAGGACGTCACCGACTGAGCGGGCACGGTGAACGTGGCCGCACGGCCGGCGACCTTGATCGGGTGGTGCCGCTCCAGCTTGCCGTCGGCGCTGGTCACCACCGGGGTGACCGTGGCGTTCCGGCTCACCGTGCGGAACTTGGACAGGTCGATGGTGACTTCACGCGCACCGGCGGTGCTGTTGACGTGGACCAGCGAGGCGCCCCTGCCGTTCTTCGTCACCGCCGCGGCGCTGGAGGTGTCGTCCACCTTGATCAGCCGGTCACCGGGCTTGATGAAATGGGTGAAGTTGCGGGCGGTGTCGAACTTGGTGTTCGTGTGGATCGGGCAGGTCTCGAGGGTGTCCTCGGAGGTGCAGCTGAACGGAAGCTGGATCTCTCCCCAGTTGCCGCCCTTCGCCGACTCGCCACCAGGCCTCATGTTGTCGTAGTCCTCGACCGGCTGCCAGAACACCCAGGCCCGCGGCTCCAGTTCGCGCAGATCGTCGACGATGCGCTGGGCGAGCCCCAGCCCCGGGCGCATGTCGGTGAAGCTCTGCCCGTCGCCCCAGTCGCCCTCGACCTCGCTCATCCACAGCCGCTTGTCCCCGGCCTTCGACAGATCGCGCACGGTGGTGCGCTGTCCGGTGCCGTAGGTGTGGACGTTCATCTGGCCGACGAGGGCGCGGGCCTCGGGGGAGTAGGTGTTCCAGTTGCGGGCGAAGATCGAGGGGTTGGTCTCGTCCATGGCGGAGATCTTCGCCCCGGTCCTCGCCTTCCTCAGCGCCGGGGCGAGCGCGCGCAGCACCTTCTCCTGGAGCTCGGGGCCCATGTGGGCGCCCTCCTGGCGGCCGCCGACGGGTTCGCCGTCCGGGCCGAGACGGGTGCTCCAGTAGTCGGTGTTCGGCTCGTTGAAGGGGTCGACGGTGTCCACCGTGATGCCGTGCGCCTTCTCCAGCCGCTTGGTGGCGCCCGCGACATAGGCGGCGAAGTCGTCCACGGACTCGGTCTTCAGCTGGTCGGCGTTCGCGTCGAAGCCGCCGGAGACATAGCCGCTGACGGTCATGAACCAGGGCGGGGAGTTGCTGAAGGTCTCCCAGTGGGTGATGTCCTTCTTGATGCGGTCCACCCACCAGCGCTGGGTCGCGTCCGCCTCGGGGTTCCAGTCGGCGGGGTCGTCGGCGTCCCACCAGCCGGTGTCCTCCCGGGTGGTGCCCTCGGGCGCCTTCCACCAGCCCTCGACGGCTCCGCCGGCGCGCAAGTAGTCCTTCACGTCGGGGGCGTTGCCGCCGCCGATGTTGTAGCGGGCGATGTTCAGGGCGAGACCGTCGTCGCCGAACAGCAGCTGGGCGAGCCTCTCGCGGATCTCGGGCGGATAGTCGCCGGTGGCGTTGGCGAACCAGACGAGGCTGGTGCCCCAGCCCTCGAACTGCTCCTGCTGGTAGGAGGGGTCGGGACGGACGGTGAGGGACGGGGTGTCCGCCTCCGGCTGCGCGTTGGAGGCGGGGGCGGAGAGCAGGGCTGCCCCGGTGGCCAGGGCGGTGAGGCCCGCGGCTGTGAGGAG
Organism: Streptomyces sp. 15-116A; assembly: GCF_025290915.1. Taxonomy (GTDB): domain Bacteria; phylum Actinomycetota; class Actinomycetes; order Streptomycetales; family Streptomycetaceae; genus Streptomyces. Next base: position 2,625 of record NZ_JAOCQE010000172.1, read on the forward strand.
CCGTCTGCTGCGGGTGCGGCGTGCCATCAGTGTTGCTCCCAACATGGAAGGTGTGGTCGCGCTCTGGTGGTCCCTCCGGCCCTGCCGCCGTGTCGTGGGGCGGGGCGGCAGGACGAAAGGGGATGGCCCCGGACAGCGGGTGCGTGCCGGGTCCGGGGAGCTGTGGGGGTGCCTCTCGGACAGTGCCGGGTGCCTCTAGCCGGCCGGCTGACGCAGTACGGCGACGGCCCTCGGGCCGAGAACGAGCGTGCCGTCGGCGCCGGTGCCGCCGAGCAGGACGTCACCGGGCAGGCCGGGCACCTCGACGGTGCGGTCGGTGCGGTTCACGAGAAACAGGAACCGCTCGCTGTCCCGGCTGCGCACGGTGAGCTCGACCGATCCGCGGGCGGCGGCGGGCAGTTCGCTCTCCACCCCGGCCGGTCCCAGCAGCCGCGGCAGCAGCACGGTGAGCCCGTCGACGCCGAGACGGGTGGAGACGTACGCGGCCGAACCGCCGTTCGTCGCCCGCCGGGTGACCGCGGGCCGCCCGGTGTGCTCGCCGGTGCGGTAGCGGGCCAGGACCTCGGTCTCCGGGGAGGTGACCTCGATCCGGTCGGTCCACAGGCTGCCGGTCGTGGCGTCGTCCAGCTCCACCGTGTCACCGGCGAGCAGCGGGCCGAACTCCTCGATGCGGATGCCGAGCAGCTCCCGCAGGGCGCCCGGGTAGCCGCCCAGCCACACGTGGTCGTTCTCGTCGACGATGCCCGAGAAGTACGTCGTGATCAGATGGCCGCCCTGCTCGGCGTACCGGGTGAGGGACTTGGCGAGATCGGCGGGGACGACATGCAGCACGGGCGCGATCAGCACCTGGTGGCGGTGCAGATCGGCGCGGGTGGTGACGAGGTCGGCGCGGATGCCGAGGGCGAGCAGCGCCGAGTACCAGTCCAGCGCCTCCTGCCGGTACTCCAGCAGAGAGGTGGGGTGGGAGTCCTGCTCGCTGGCCCACCACGAGTCCCAGTCGAAGAGGATGCCGACCCGGGCGGGCTCCCGCTCGCTGCCCGCGACCGGCGCGAGCGTCCGCAGCGTGGCGCCGAGTTCCACCACCGCACGGAAGAGTTCGCTGTCCGCGCCGGCGTGCGGCACCATCGCCGAGTGGTACTTCTCGGCGCCGGCCGCCGACTGCCGCCACTGGAAGAAGCACACCGCGTCGGCGCCGTGCGCCACGTGCAGCAGCGCGTCGCGGGCCAGCTCACCCGGCCGCTTCGGCACGTTGACGGGCTGCCAGTTGACCGCGCTGGTGGAGTGCTCCATCAGGAACCACGGCCGCCCGCCCGCGATGCCGCTGGTCAGGTTGGCGGAGAAGGACAGCTCGTCGCGGTCCTGCGGACCGGGGTGCACGTAGTGGTCGTTGGCGACGAAGTCGACCTCGGTGGCCCAGTCGTCGTAGTTCATGCCCTTGGTGTTGCCCGTCACCATGAAGTTGGTGGTGACCGGCACGTCCGGGGTGAGCTCCCGCAGGATCTCCCGCTCGGCGCGCAGATGGTCCTTCAGCGCGTCCGACGAGAACCGCTTGAAGTCCAGCTGCTGCGTCGGGTTCGGGTGCGAGGCGGCCAGCCGGGGCGGCAGGATCTGCTCCCAGTCGGTGTAGTGCTGTGACCAGAAGGCCGTGCCCCAGGCGTGGTTGAGCGCGTCCAGCGTGGTGTAGCGGGCGCGCAGCCAGTCGCGGAACGCGCGGGCCGCGTCGTCGGAGTAGTCGTAGACGTTGTGGCAGCCCAGCTCGTTGTTGACGTGCCAGGCGACCAGCGCGGGATGGTCCGCGTAGCGGGTGGCCAGCTCCCGGACCAGACGCAGCGCGTAGGTGCGGAAGACCGGCGAGGTGGGCCGCCAGTGCTGGCGCGCCCCCGGCCACAGCGTCTCGCCGGTGGCCGTGACCGGGAGGATCTCCGGGTGAGCGGTGGTGAGCCAGGGCGGCGGGGAGGCGGTGGCGGTGGCGAGGTCGACACCGATGCCGCCCGCGTGCAGCAGGTCCATCACCTCGTCCAGCCAGGCGAAGTCCCAGGTGTCCTCGGCCGGTTGCAGCCGGGCCCAGGAGAAGATCCCCAGCGACACGAGGTTCACGCCGGCCTCGCGCATCAGCCGGACGTCTTCCTCCCACACGTCGCGGGGCCACTGCTCGGGGTTGTAATCGGCGCCGTAGACGAAACGACGGGCGGGGGCACCGTCCGTCCCGCCGCGACGGGACAGGAGGGTGGAGATCATGGATGTCCTTCCGGATGGGGGAGTGCGGCGGGGCGGCGCGCGGGCTGTACGCGCCGCCCGCGCGTGCTACTTCTCGACGGTGAAGCCCTGCTCGCTGCCGTACTTGATCGAGGCGTCCTGCCAGGACTTCAGCCCCTCGGCCAGCGTGGTGTCCGAGACGTAGGCCTTGCCGACGGTGTCGTTGAAGATCGAGTTGGCGTACACCTGGTACGGCAGGTACGACCAGTCGTCGGCGACGTTCGCGGCCGACTCGGCGAAGATCTCGTTGGCCTGCTGCCCGCCGAAGTACGGGAACTTCGTCTCCTGGAACTCCGTGGAGTTCAGCTGCTTCGTGGTCGCCGGGAAGGCGCCGTTCTTCACGCGGGTGTCCACGCCGGCACCGGCGTTCGCGTACTCGACGAACGCGTACGCGAGCGCCTCGTTCTTGCCGAGCTCGGGCAGCGTCAGGGCGCTGCCGCCGTTCTCGGCGCTCGCCTTGCCGCCCGCCTCCCACTGGGGCAGCGGGGCGACGCGCCAGTCACCGGCGGCTTCCTTCACCCCGGAGACGAGGTTGGCCGGCATCCAGGCGCCGGTGGCGAGCGTGGCGATGGTGCCGTCGCCGAGGCCCTTGTACCAGTCGTCGGACCAGCTGGTGACCGGCGCGAGCAGCTTCTCGTCGAGGAGCTTCTGCCAGGTGCCGGTGAACTTCTGGGCGCCCGCGTCGGAGAAGTCGACCTTCACCTTGGTGCCGTCGACCGTGTACGGCCGCGAACCGGCCTGCCACAGCAGGCTGGTGGTGAAGCCGGCGTCACCGGCGTCGTTGGTGATGTACGCCTTCGGGTCGGCCTTGTGCAGCTTGCGGGCGGCGTCGACGTACTCGTCCCAGGTGGTCGGCACCGCGATCTTGTGCTTGTCGAAGACCTTCTTGTTGTAGAACAGCGCCATGGGGCCGGAGTCCATGGGCAGTCCGTAGATGCCCTCGCCGCCGGCCTTCACGCCGTTCCACGGGCCGGGGGAGAACCGGTCGGAGAGCTTGTCCGCGCCGAAGCCCTTGAGGTCGGTGAGCTGCTCGGTCAGCGCGTACTGGCCCATGGCGTAGTACTCGACCTGGGCGACGTCGGGGACGCCCTTCTTGGCGGATATCGCGTTCTGCAGCGCCTTGTACTGGTCGTTGCCGGTACCCGCGTTGACGAGGTTCACCTCGACACCGGGATGGGCCTTCTCGAAGTCGGCGGCGACCTGCTTGAGCGTGGGTTCCCACGCCCAGACGGTGAGGGTGCCGCCCTTCTTCAGCGCGGCCTGGACGTCCGCCTCGGAGACCGCCTTGGTGCCGGAGTCCGAGTCGTCCGAGCCGCCGCAGGCGGTGGCGCCCAGGGCGAGGGCGCAGACGAGGCCGATGCCGCGCAGCAGGCGGCGGGAGTATCTGGGCATGGTCGAGCTTCCACTTCGTCGTGGTCGGGAAAACGGTGGCGGGTGAGGGTGGTCGAGGGGAGAGGGGGCTATTCCTTGACGCTTCCGGCGGCGAGCCCGGACTGCCAGTACTTCTGCAGCAGCAGGAACGCGGCGATGAGCGGCACGATGGTGAGCAGTGAGCCGGTGATGACCAGGTGGAACACCGGCTGGCCACCGGCCGTCGCGGCCTGGGCGTTCCAGCTGTTCAGGCCCAGGGTGAGCGGATACCAGTCCGGATCCTTGATCATGATGAGCGGGAGGAAATAGTTGTTCCACGTCGCGACCATGGTGAACAGCGAGACGGTGACGATGCCCGGCGCGAGCAGCGGCAGCGCGACCGTGAAGAAGGTGCGCAGCTCGCCGGCGCCGTCGATCCGGGCCGCCTCGAGCAGCTCGGTGGGGATCGCCTCACCGGCGAACACCCACATCAGATACAGGCCGAACGGCGAGATCAGCGACGGGATGATCACCGCCCACGGGGTGTTGGTCAGGCCCATGGTGCTGAACATCAGGAACGTCGGCACCGCCAGCGCGGTCCCCGGCACCGCGACGGCGCCGATGACGACGGCGAACACCGCCCGGCGCCCCGGGAAGTCGAACTTCGCCAGCGCGTAACCGCCCAGCACGGCGAGGAAGGTGGCACCACCGGCGCCCAGCACCACGTACAGCAGGGTGTTGAGCAGCCAGCGGGTGAACACCCCGTCGTCGTAGGTGAACGTCTCGGCGATGTTGTCCCACAGCGCGAAGTCGCCGTCGAACCACAGGCCGAACGAACGGGCCAGCCCCTCCTGGGACTTGGTGGCGCTGATGACCAGCCACACCAGCGGCACCAGGCTGTAGAGCAGCACCAGGGAGGTGAGCACGGTCAGCAGCACACTGCGCCGGGGACGGCCGGGGGAGTGACCGCGCCGGGGCGTACGCAGCCGCGGCACGGATCCGCGTCCGGCCGTGGACGCCGCGGAACCGGCGGAGGCGGGGGTGACGGTGGTCGTCATCGCTGCTTCACACTCCCTTGCGCATGCCGCGCAGCTGGACGACATAGGCGATGACCATGGTGATCAGGCCCATGACGATGGCGACCGTCGCGGAGTAGTTGTGCTGCTGGCCCGAGAAGGACAGCGAGTACGTGTAGAAGTTGGGGGTGTAGTCGGTGGTGATGGCGTTGGGTGCGAGCTTCTGCAGCACGCTGGGCTCGTTGAACAGCTGGAAGCTGCCGATGATCGAGAAGATCGTCGCGATGACGAGGGCGCCGCGGATCGCCGGCAGCTTGATGGCGGTGATCACGCGCCACTGCCCGGCGCCGTCGATCTCCGCCGCCTCGTACAGGGAGTGCGGGACGACCCTCAGCGCCGAGTAGAAGATCAGCATGTTGTAGCCGACGAACTCCCAGGTGACGATGTTGCCGATGGCGGTCAGCACCAGGTCGGGGGAGAGCGGGTCGGGCAGCGACACGCCGAGCGCGTCGTCGAGGTCGCCGACGAGGCCGAAGCGGGTGCCGTACATGAAGCCCCACATCAGGGTGGCCACCACGGCGGGCACGGCGTACGGCAGGAAGATCGAGATGCGGAAGAAGTTCTTGCCGTAGAGCCGCCCGCTGTCCAGCGCCAGTGCCACCAGCAGGGCGATGCCGAGCATGACCGGCACCTGGACGCAGAGGAACAGCGAGACCCGGCCGAGCGCGGCCCAGAAGTTGTCGTCCTTCAGGGCCTGTTGGTAGTTGTCCAGGCCGACGAAGGCCGTGCCGCCGATGAGCTGGTCGCGGAACAGGCTCAGGTAGAGCGAGTAGGCGATGGGCGCGAGGAACACCAGGGCGAACACCGCCACGAAGGGACCGATGAACCCCCACCCCGTCCAGGAGCGGCGGTCCCGTCGCGCCGGAGGCGGTGCCGACCGTGGCTCGGCGGCCACCGGCGGTTGCAGCGTCGTCATGTCGTTCCTCGCTCGTACGTCCCGGAGGTCCCCTCATGTTTACGTAAACATCGAGCGCCCGGGAAGAGGCCGGAGGCTGTTATGTTTACGTAAACATGCGGTGGCGGCATGTCTACACTGCCCCGAGGACGACGGTCAAGGGTCCTTCGAGACGGGGCGCGACCGCGGTGGCAGAGAGGTGGCGGACGGCACGTGGACACGGCTGAGGGAGTCGCCGGCGCGCGGGACGAGGGCACGCGGCGCCGGCGCGGGGCCAGGCTGCCGACCGCCTCCATGGCGGACGTGGCCCGGCTGGCGGGGGTCTCCTCGCAGACCGTCTCCCGCGTCTCCAACGGCTACGCCGGGGTGAACGAGGAGACCCGCCGGCAGGTGCTGGCCGCGATGAAGGAGCTCGGCTACCGGCCCAACAGCGCCGCCCGCGCCCTCAAGCGCGGCGAGTTCCGCACCATCGGCGTCATCACCTTCTCGCTCGCCACCACCGGCAATGTGCGCACTCTGGAGGCGATCGCCACCTCCGCCGCCCGCGAGGGCTACGCGGTGACGCTGCTGCCGGTCGCCATCCCGACCCAGGACGAGGTACGCGGCGCCTTCACCCGCCTCGAGGAACTCGCCGTCGACGCGGTGATCGTCATCATGGAGGTGCATCTGCTGGACGCGGCGACGATCCAACTGCCGCCGCACGTCCAGGTGGTGGTCGTCGACTCGGACGCGGGCGACCACTACACGGTCGTCGACACCGACCAGGCCGGCGGCACCCGCGCCGCGGTCGAGCACCTGCTCGGCCTCGGCCACCGCACGGTGTGGCACCTGGGCGGCCCCGAGGGCTCCTTCGCCGCCCAGCGCCGCACCGACGCCTGGCAGGCCGCGCTCACCGAGGCCGGGTGTGCGCCCCCGCCGCTGCTGCGCGGCGACTGGTCCGCCGAGTCCGGCTACCGGGCCGGACTCGAACTCGCCGCCCGCGAGGACTGCACCGCCGTCTTCGCCGCCAACGACCAGATGGCTCTCGGCCTGCTGCGCGCCCTGCACGAGCGGGGCCGGCGGGTTCCGGAGGACGTCAGCGTCATCGGCTTCGACGACATACCGGAGGCGTCCTCCTTCCTGCCCCCGCTGACCACCGTCCACCAGGACTTCGCGGAGGTCGGACGGCTCTGCGTGGAGGCGGTGCTGCGCAAGATGCGCCGGGAGGGCCCGGAGCGGGGCACGACCCTGGTACCGACCCGGCTGGTCCACCGCGCCAGCACGGCTCCGCCGCCGGGACGCGGCTGAGCCGGGACGGGGCGGCCGGTGCCATACGGTTTCGTACCGTGACGGCACGGGGCGGCCGGTGCCCGAGTTGCCTGTGTGACGCCCAGATGCGCCTCCCGGCGCCCGGTCGCAGACTGAACGGGTGAGCGGCACGATCGACGAGCGCGGCCGGACCGCGTCGGGGCCTCCCGCGGCGCCGCGGCAGTCCCTGGCACTGGCCGCGATGCTGTTCGCGGTCGCCATGACCTTCATCGACCAGACGATCGTCGCCATCGCCGCCCCGGACGTCGTCCACGAACTCGGCCTGTCGACCTCCGGCATGCAGTGGGTCGTCAACGCCTACCTGCTGGCACTGGCGGCGTTCTTCGCCCTCGGCGGCCGGCTCGCCGACCTCCTCGGACCGAGACGTGTGGTGATCGCCGGGACGCTGGTCTTCGTGATCTCCTCGGTGCTGTGCGGCTGTGTGCCCGAGGGGGACCTCGCGCAGACCTGGCTGATCGTCTTCCGGGCCACCCAGGGCCTCGGCGCCGCGCTGCTGTTCCCGGCCGCCCTGGCCGTGGTCGTCGCGGTCTTCCCCGTCGAGCGGCGCGGACGCGCGCTCGCCCTGTTCTTCGGCCTGTCCGGCGCCCTGACCGCCGTCGGCCCGCTGCTCGGCGGCTGGCTCACGGCGTGGACATGGCGCGCGATCTTCTGGGTCAACGTCCCCGTAGCGATCGTCGCGATCGTGCTGACCCTCATGGCCCGGGTCGCCGACCGGCCGCGCCGGGAGTCCCTGGACGTACCCGGCGCCGTCCTGATCGCCGTCGGCATGGGCCTGAGCGTGCTCGGCTTCCAGCAGGCCTGGGCCTGGGGCTGGGACAGCCCGGCGACCTGGGCCTGCGTCGTGGGCGGGCTGGCCGTACTGGCGGGATTCGTCCGCTACGAGCGGCGCGTCCGGCACCCGCTGGTCAACCTGCGGGTCTTCCGCGATCCCGCGTTCACGGCGGACGTCGCCGTGCTGTTCTTCGCGATGCTCGCGTTCGTCCCGCTGTTCTTCTTCGCCTCCGTCTACGCCCAGGTGTCGCTGAGCGCCTCGCCCAACCAGGCCGCGCTGTTCCTGCTGTACTTCTTCGCGGGCTTCGCCCTCGCGTCGCAGTGGGGCGGCCGGATCCTCGACCGGCGCGGCGCGCGTCCGGCGCTGAAACTGGGGGCCGTGCTCGGCGCCGTCGGCTTCGCGCTGTGGGCGGGCGAGATGACCGACCTGTCGATGCACTACCAGTGGCCCTACGCGGCGCTGGCCGGCGCGGGCATCGGCTTCATCCTCGCCCCGGCCTCCACGGACGCCGTCAACCGCTCCATCGGTGCCTCCTACGGGGAGGTCACCGGCATCACGCAGACCGTGCGCAACTACGCGGCGAGCGTGGGGCTGGCCGTCTACGGCACGGTTCTCACGCACGTCACCACCGACAAGGTGGTGAGCACCCTGCGGTCCCGGGGTCTGCCGCAGGAGGAGGCCGAGGACGTGGCGCGGCAGGTCACCGAGGCGGTGACCGGCAGCGGCGACACGCGCGTGCCGGAAGGCGGCGGCGCGGCGGCCGAGTCCATGCGGGACGTGATGACGGCGGTGCGGATGGATTTCGCCGAGGCGAACCAGTGGGTGTTCTACGGCATGGCGATCGCCCTGGGCCTCGCCTTCCTGTGCGCCCTGCGCCACCCGGGCGGCCGCGTGGAGACGGCGCCCTCCTCGCCGGAGGGCATACGCCCCGAGGTCCCCGCCCGCTGAGAGCGGCACCCGCTCTGCACCCTCTCGAAACGAAGAGGCTCTCCGACGGCTGTGCCGTGAACCTTGCCAAGCGGTCCCGGCTCTTGTTCCATGCCGGGTTAGGAAAGTTTCCTAACTTTGCGGATCGGAGCCCCCCACATGAGACCGGCACGTACTCACCGACGACGCCTCGCCGCCGTCACGGCGGCCTTCGGCGGCCTCCTCCTCGCCCTTGCAGCCGCCCCGGTCGCGCCCGCCGCCCCCGCGGCGTCCGCGGACCCGTTCGTGCCCGCCACGCCCGTCGAGGCCAACGGGCAGCTCGAGGTCTGCGGCACCAAGCTGTGCAACGAGCACGGCAAGCCCGTCCAGCTGCGCGGCATGAGCACCCACGGCACCCAGTGGTACCCGCACTGCCTGACCGGCGGTTCCCTCGACGCCCTCGCACGCGACTGGAAGGCCGACGTCCTGCGCGTGTCCACCTACGTCCAGGAAGGCGGCTACGAGACCGACCCCGAGCACTTCACCGACCTCGCCGACAGACTGATCCAGCAGGCCACCGACCGCGGCATGTACGTGATCGTCGACTGGCACATGCTCGACCCGGGCGACCCCCACGCCAACCTGTCCAAGGCCCGGACGTTCTTCACCGAGATCGCCCGGCGCAACCAGGGCAAGAACAACATCCTCTACGAGATCGCCAACGAGCCCAGCGGCGTGAGCTGGTCGCGCATCAAGAGCTACGCGGAGCAGATCATCCCGGTCATCCGCGCCGTCGACCCCGACGCGTCGATCCTCGTCGGCACCCGCGCGTGGTCCTCGCTCGGCGTCTCCGAGGGCGCCGACGAGTCCGAGGTGGTGAACAACCCGGTGCGCGCCGCCAACATCATGTACACGTTCCACTTCTACGCCGACTCGCACCGCGACGCGTATCTGGCGGCCCTCTCCCGCGCCGCCGACCGGATCCCGGTGTTCGTCACCGAGTTCGGCACCCAGAACTACGCCGGCGAGGGCGCGAACGACTTCGCGATGTCCCAGCGGTACCTGGACCTGATGGCCGACAAGAAGATCAGCTGGGTCAACTGGAACTTCTCCGACGACCACCGCACAGGCGCCGTCTTCAAGACCGGCACCTGCGACGCCGGCGGCCCCTGGACCGGCACCGCGCCCCTGAAACCGGCCGGGGTCTGGATCCGCGACCGCGTCCGCACCCCGGACCACTTCCCGGCCTCCTGACCAGCCATGACGCGCTCGCCCGTGCGACGGGGCCGCCGTCGGACGGGCGGCGCTCAGGAGGCGGTGTCCGGCACCGGCCGGAACTCCACGTCCACCACCCCGTCCACGTTCCGGCACAGCTTCTCCAGCTCCCGGGCCCTCGCCTCGGAGGACAGCCGCCCGCTGAGCACCACATGGCCGTGCGCCACGTCCACGTGCACCGCCGAGGGGGACTCGCCGAGCTCCTTGACCAGCACGTCCTCCACGATCTCCGTGCGGATGGCCTGGTCCTTGCGCACGAACACCCGCAGCAGATCGCTCCGGCTCACCACACCGATCAGACGCCCCTCCGCGTCGACCACCAGCAGCCGCTTGATGCCCTCCTGGGCCATCACCCGGGCGGCCTCCACCACGTCCCAGTCCTGCGACGCGCACACCGCCGGCGAGGTCATCAGGCCGGCCGCGTCGGTGGCCCAGGCCTTGGCGGCCCGGCGCCCCGCCTCCGGTGCGTCGACGGTGTCGTCCTCCAGCCGCCCCCACATCTTGTGCAGCAGGTCGGCCTGCGAGACCACCCCCACCGGGCGGTCCTCGGCGTCCACGACGGGGACGGCCGTGATGTCGTACTCGAGCAGCAGGTGCGCGATCTCCTTGAACGGTGTCCCGCCCTGGATACGGACGACCGCGTCGCTCATCACGTCGCGCACCTTCTGGTGGCTCATCGGGGTGCCGTCCTCTCTGCTCATCACCAGTGTCCACCAACATCATCCTCGGGCGCGACGCGTGCCGGGTCGGCTCACCGGCGCGCGTCCCCACATGGGTCGACGAGCGCATGACGGTCGGGTCACGCCCGGCACCCCCGCCGCGGAGCTCGCGTAACGCCGCCATCGGCCTCGTCCGCCCTGGCCCGCCCCCCTTCCGCCGACGGCAGCGCGAGGACGCAGGTCAACGGAAGATCACCCACCGGTCTCGGAGGCCCCTCGCCGTGGCCGCTTCGAGACGCAGCTGTGACGCTCCGTATCGCACGTTCCGATGTGCCCCGCCGTCACAGTCACAGAAGTCGGCCAACGCACCCAGGGGGCACCGAAGATGACATGGCACGGAACACGCAGGCTCGGCGAGGCGCTGCTGGCGCTCACGGCGGCGAGCGGTCTGCTGCTCACCGGCTGCAGCGGCGGCAGCGGCGGCAGCGACGACAGCGGCGGCGGCAGCGGCAGCGGCAGT
>NZ_JAOCQE010000173.1 GCF_025290915.1 Streptomyces sp. 15-116A
GAGCGAGCAGGTCCAGCAGCCCGCGCTGGCCTGACCGGCGCATCGGCGCGTGCCTCCCGGCGCACCGCCACCCCAACATCACCGTTCCGCCCCGGATGCGGCGCACGCCCGCGCGCCGTAGCCGGCACCCGACGCCGCGCCCAGCGCCCGCCCAGCCGGCCGACGCGGCAGCACATCGGAGACCACCCTTGCGTCACATCACCACCCACGACGCGCCGGCCACCGGCCTGCGCAGTATCGGAGACACCAGCTGGCACACCCAGGGAGCGTGCCACGGCATGGACGTCGAGGACGCTGACGCCGTCTTCTTCCCGCTCCCGCGGGACCACGAAGCCATAGCCGAGGCGAAGGAGCTGTGCGGCTGGTGCCCGGTACGCAGCGACTGCCTCAACTTCGCCCTGGAAAACGTTCTCAAGGAGGGCATCTGGGGTGGCCTCACCGAGGCCGAGCGGCGTCCCTGGCACGACGGACTGCACCAGCGCCTCGACTACCGACGCGTCACGTCCTTCTTCCTGGGACGCGACGTGCATCTGACCGAGGCCGAGCGGCAGGTCGTCATCGACCACGCCTACGTACGCGGCTGGCGGCCCGACCGGCTCGCCACCGCCCTGCAGATCAGCCACAAGCACGCCCGTGACCTGCTCCGGCAGGCGGCCAACAAGGTGTTCGACCGCGACCGCACCTACGGCGTGCCGCGGCCCAAGAAGAAGCGGAAGAAGACCGCCCCAGCAGCAGGCGGCCCTGCGCCCGCCGCACCCGGCACACAGCAGCCGGCAGCCCGCCCGGCAGCGTCGACTCCGGCGCACGCCTCTCTCGGAAAGGCCGCATGACCCACCCACTCCTGTCCCTCAGCGCCGCTCCGGACCTCCCTCTCCTCCTCGCCGCCGTCGTGCCCGCCGCCGTCGTGCTGGTGCTGACCGGCTGGACGATCCGGCGCCGAAGCACGCGCCCGCAGAAACGTCTCAGCGGTCCGGCGGTCAAGGTCGCTGCCCTTGCCGCCCTCGGCTGTACTTGCTACTCCGCGGACACGAGCTGGCGGTTCGCCGCCGACTACCTCGACATGGCCGGCGCCGCCGAGCGAGCCGGCATGTTCGCCGCGGCCGAGCTGGCGCTCTTCGCGACGGCGCTGATGGCACGGCAGAACCTGGCCACCGAGGGCGCCCCCGGCCTGCCAGGCACGCTGGTCTGGGTGATCACCGGAGTGCAGGTCATCCCCGCCTATGCCGAGAGCGGTCCTATCGGTGGCACGGTGAGGGCCTTCGTCGGTCCGGTCATGGCGGCGATGCTGTGGCACCTCGCCATGGGGATTGAGCTGCGCCTGCGCACTCCCGGTGCCGCCTCCCACGGACTGATCGCCGTCCTGGGAAGGGAAGCACGCGAACGGCTGCTGTCCCGCCTCGGGATCGCCGCTCGAGACCGCGACGCCGCGCAGATCACCCGGGACCGGGCCACCGCCCGCGCAGTCGCCCTCGCCGCCCGCCTTGCCGAGCGCACACCCGAGCAGCAGCGAAGCAGGCGCGGACGGCGGCTGACGCGGCGCCTGTCGAAGGCGGTTGGCAGGGCCTCAGTCGGGACCGACGCCCGCCAGCGCGCACAGCTGCTCGACCAGCTCGCCGCGCGCCGGCACGCACTTGCGCTCGCCACGGTCCCGCTGCCCTCGCCCTGGTCCCCGGCGCAGAGCACCGCAACACCAGCCACGGTCCCCTCGCAGTCGGCCTCGAAAGCGCCGGTCCCCGTCCCCGGTCCCCACGGTCCCGACGAGTCGGACGGGGACCGGGGACCGAGCGATCCGAGGGGACCGGTCCCCAAGCTTGCGGACTCGAAGGTGTCGGCAGGCGCGGGGACCGAAGGCGAGAACGCGGGGACCGAGGTGGGGACCGAGGCCCTAGAAGCAGGCCCGGTCCCGGGGACCGGGCCCGCCACTCCGGAAGTCGCGGAGGGGGACACCCGAGGCGTGGAGACCGAGCGCCTTACGCGAGAAGTGCCTGCTCAGGGCCCTGATTCGCGCCGGGGACCGACCGTCGCTGAGTCGGGGACCGAGCCCACCGGGGACCGGGGACCGACCGACACCGACACGGGGACCGAGCCAACCGGGGACCGGGGACCGACCGACACCGACACGGGGACCGAGCCAACCGGGGACCGGGGACACACGGTGCCCCTGCGAAGGAAGACGACCACGAAGCCACGGACGAAGACCAAGGGGAAGCGCGCCCGGTCCCGCACCCCGCAGACACAGCGCCCACCGCGCGAGCCGGAGCAGTCGGTGGACCAGCTCGTCCAGCAGGTCCGTCCGCACGTCCCTGCCCTGCTCGAACGGGACGGCAACGAGTCCGTCACCCGGGTCCAGCTGCGGGAGATCCTCCGCCGCGAGGGCCTGAAAGGCGGCCGGAACGACCGACTGAGCCTCGTCCTCCAGGAACTGCGGAGGGACGCCACCACGACGACAAGGAGTTCAGCCCCATGAAGACCTGCCACCAGTTCGACACCGTCCGTGCGGAGTACGAGCGGGAGATCGGCTTCATGCTCGCCCACTCCAAGCGGCACGAGGGCAGGCCGGCGGCGAAGTCCAGCGCAAAGCAGGCTGCCTCGGCGAAGCAACGGATGGCACGGGCGCTCAGCAGCCACGTCGGTCGCTGTCCCGAGTGCGGCTGAACCGGCAAAACTCCAGCTCAAAGCCCCTAATCCCACCCGGTGGCCCGGCATGTGCCGGGCCACAGCCCCGCTTGAGGAGACACGCCGTGATTGCGCGTCCTGCTCGCTCATCCGAGCCCACGGTCGATGAGGCCAGCGCCTGGGCGGACGTCCTGGTCCGCTGGCGGCTCCTGCACGCGGCCGTCCTCACGCCGACCAGCCAGTGGCTCGTCCAGGACAAGCCCGACGGACCCGTCCGCGTCCTTACGGGACCGGCCGACGTCCTCGCGCTGGCCGCGACCATCCAGCACCACACCCGCTCTACAAGGCCCGAATCCCGATGACGAACCCCACCCAGACCGGCACCACACTCGAACCTGCTCCCGACTCCAACTCGGTCTCGGGGCGAGCAAGTTATCCCCTTGGATACTCCGCCTTGAGCGGAGTATCCAAGGGTTCCCCTGCCCCTGGGGGGCAGGGGCTCGTCCGGCGCCGGGGGACGCCAGACGAGGAGGCTGCGACCGAGGGCGGATCGCAGCCAGAGGGGATACAGGACGGACGTGAGCAGCCGCGCACGCGCCGCCGCAAGTACCAGCGTCGCCAGCGTCCGCACGTCCGCAACACCCGATTCAGCGACGACGAACTCGCCCTCGTGGCCGCCGGCGCGAACGCCGCCGGCCTCACCCTCGCAGGCTTCCTCGCCCGCGCTGCCCTGTCCGCCGCCCGCGACCTTGAACGGACCGCGAGTGCCGTCGCCAGCGAGCGTGAGGTCATCGCCGAATTGTTCGCCGCCCGTCGGCATCTCGGCCATGTCGGCAGCAACTTGAACCAGATCGCCCGAGCCGTCAACGCCGGAGGGCACCCGGGCGAACTCGACGTGGTCATCGCCGCCACCAACCGCGCCGTCCAGGGCGTCCAGCACGCCACCGACCGGCTCCTCCACCAGGACTAGGACCCCCTCAACGGCATGATCCCCAGGATCCAGAAGCGCGGACAGCGCACCATCGGCCTCCTCTCCTACCTCTACGGACCCGGCAAGTTCGAAGAGCACACCGACCCGCACCTGGTCGCCTCCTGGGATGGCAACGCCCCCGACCCCGGCCGTGACCCGTCCGCCACGCTCAAACAGCTCCAGCAGCTCCTCGACCAGCCCGTCGCGAACGTCGAGCAGGCCGACCGGCCCAAGAAGCATGTGTGGCACCTCTCGGTCCGCAATGCCGAAGAAGACCGGACTTTGAGTGACGAGGAATGGGGCGAGGTCGCCCGGCGCATGGTGGCCGCCGCCGGCATCGACGACCCCGAGGAGGGCGCCGGCTGCCGATGGGCGGCGGTCCGGCACGCCGACGACCACATCCACATCATCGCCACCCTCGTGCGCGAGGACGGGTTCAAGCCCGACCTCGACCACGACGCCGCCCGGGTCCAGGCCCAGGCCCGCGCCCTCGAAGTCGAACTCGGCCTGCGCCGCCTGAACAAGGGCGACGGCACCGGCGCGAAGCGCCCCACCAGCGCTGAGCGCCACAAGGCCGAGCGCCAGGGCCGCGAGCGCACCGCCCGCGAGGAACTGCGGGAAACGGTACGGCGCGCGGTGACCGGCGCGAGGAGCGACGAGGAGTTCTTCGACCGACTCGCCGCCGCAGGTCTCCTGATCCGCAAGCGTGCCGCGCCCTCAGGCGACCTCCTCGGATACAAGGTCGCTCTGCCCGACGACCTCAACAAGGACGGCGAGCCGGTCTTCTACCCCGGCGCGCGCCTCGCCCCCGATCTCTCGCTGCCCCGCATCCGAGAGCGCTGGTCCGGCGACGCCCACGACAACCCAGCTGCCCGGCAACAGCAAGCACCCCGTACGGGACCGGGCGCTCCGGCCTCCGCACGCCGCAGCACGGCATCGGCCGCGTGGCAGGCCGTCCTCGTCGTCGAGCACGGCGACGATGGGGTCGCCGCCGCCCACATCGCCGCGGCCGGCGAGGTCCTGGACGCCCTCGCGAAGACGTCCGCCGCCCTCACCCGCCGCGAACTACGGGACGCGGCTGCGGCCTTCGAGCGGGCCACGCGCTCCCATGTCCGCGCCGTACGCGGGCACGACCGAGCCCTGCGGCAGGCCGCCCGCGACCTCGTCCACGGCGGCCCGGCCCTCGGCCGCGGGGAAGACGGCGCCACCACGGCGATGGCCATCGACATGCTGTTCTTCCTCATCACCGCCGGCGCGCACTGGCACGCCAGAAAGGGTCACGCCCAGCAGGCCGAAGCCGCCGCCCGGGCCGCCGAGCACCTGCGTACCGCCTACCAGGCCGCCGCCGCACAGCCCCTCAGTGTGCTCTACCAACGAGGCCGGCGTATGAGCCGACCGATGCTCCAGCGGCAGACCGTGCTGCTGCGCGAGGCGCTGCCGGAGCTGGCCGAGCAGATCCTCGCCGAGCCCGGCTGGTACGCCCTGGCGGCGACAATCGCGGAGGCCAAAGCCGCCGGCCACGACCCGGCCGCCCTCCTGTCCGACGTAGCCGAACGCCGCGAACTCGGCACCGCGAACTCCGTCAGCGACGTGCTCGTGTGGCGGATGCGGCGGACGGCCGACCTGCCCGCCGACGCCTCCCACGTGCCCGAGCACAGCCCCGTAGCAGGCCGGTCCGCAACGCGCGGGACGACGACCAAAACCTCCGCGGCCGACAGGCGGCGCAACGGAGAGGAGGCATCGCGTAAGACCCGATGAGCGCGCCGGGCGCTGGCACGCGGTCTCAGCGCATCACCGAAAGAAGGGAGAGCACCACCGCTTCCGCCCGCAACCCACAGCATGGCCGTACGCCACATCGAACCTCGGTGACGACCAGCTTCGATGTGGAGGCCGTCGGAATCCGCGCACCTACAGGACAGGCGAGCATGACGTAGATGAGGCGAGTCGAGCCAGTAGACGTCGCGAAGTTGGGCGGTCGAGGGAAACGGCGACGTGTGATCGGGCACACCGTGACAACGGCATCTCGCCGCACGAAGACAGACCAGGTCGCCAACTCGTCATCCCGGCAACCGAGAAGCCGGAGCACCCCAGATGACCTGGCCGAAGGCGGCTGTGGACTTTGTGAATTGCAACCGCCGGGGGCGTGGGGCACGATCTTGAAGCGCGCAGGACGAGGTGACGAACTAGAGGAGGGCGCCAGGGTGTTTCACCGGATACGCCGCCGGGCCAAGGAGCCGAACGAAGCTCAAAGGCAGTTCGCCGAGCTGCACGCGCGGATGCAGGGCCAGGTCCCGCCGGGCATTGGGGTGCCGGCGGCCGAACCGGAACCCGTCGAGCCAGCCGTCGTCGTGGACGACTTCCTTCCGCCGGAGCTCCGCGTGCCGAGCCACGACCAGGTCGACGGCAAGATGATGCCGTGGAAGCAGCCCCTCGTCCTCGACGGCGAGATGGCCGCCTGCGTCGAGTGCGGCGCCTACCGAGACTGGCTCATCCTCTCCACCCGCGGCGAGATCTGGCTGCGCTGCCGAGCAGGCCACCAGCAGCAGGAGATTCGCCTCGACACGGCGTGGTTCAACCGGAACAGCGGACCGGCGGACGCGACGCACGCCACGTTCGAGGACTGCCTGCGCCACCTCGGGCACTGACCACCACTCCTACGACCCCACCGGGCCCTCGGGCCCGCACTGACCATCCGTCGCCTAGCACCAAGGGGTCAGTTCCGTCATGCGCGTTCGCCTCGCCACCACCGCCCTCGGCATCACCGCCGCCCTCCTCGCCCTGCCTGCCTGTTCCACCGACACCACCGAGGCCAAGCACCAGACGCCCTTCTCCGCCCGGACCGGAAAGCCTTCCGATGCGGTCCACAAGCCGGCCGCGCTCCCGTCGGCCGCGCTCGAGTCCCGCCTGCTCGACCAGAGCGACCTCGGCAGCGGCTACCTGCCCAACCCGAAGCGTCCTGCCCAGCACGACGACGTCACCGTCATCGGCTGCCAGGCCCTGAGCCAGCTGGGCGGCGACGCGGCAACCGGCGGCACGCTCACCTTCCCGCATAAGGCGAAGGCGGCCTTCACCTACGGCTACAGCTCCTCGGAGATCTCCGAGGAGCTGTACAGCGACACGGCGAACAAGCTGTCCACTGGCATCAGACGGATCTTCGACGCCATGACCGGCTGCCCCACCTATCAGGTCGTCGCGGGCGGCACCCCGATCAACATAACCACGCAGAAGCTTCCCGCGCCCCGACGACTCGGGGATCAGCAGTGGAGCCAGCTCCTGACGTTCTCCACCGCCGCGCGCAGCACCGTGGTGAAGCAGACCGCGATCCGCGACGGCAATCTGCTGCTGATCGTCTCCGGCGCTCCGGCCCTCGTCGACCGCCACCTCGGCAAGGCCCTCGCCAAGGCCACAGCAACTGGCTGACCTGCTCGGTCATGTGCTGCCCCCGACCATGGTGGTCGGGGGCAGCAACGCGTCAGCCGACGCGCTGGGCAGCGCGCGCCGCCTGGGCGGGGACCCAGGCTTGGACCTGGCCGGGCTGTACGTAGAGCACGTTCGGATTGTGGCTGTGGGGCCCATAGCCGCTGGAGGCATTGACGAGCAAGTACGCGCCCGCGGGAACGTGCCAGTTCCAGAACCAGGCGTCCTGTTGCCGACCGGTGTCGCACCAGGTCACAACGGCCTTCGACCCGCGGCGTCCGCGCTGGTAGACCCGCGTGATCTGAAGAAGATCTCCTCGGCCTGCATTCCTGTGCTGTTGGAACGCCTGCCACTGTGCTGCGAGGGCGGCCATGCGCTTGCGGTGTGAACGCACCTTCAGCGCGACGATCACGGCGACGCCGAGGACGAGGGCAAGAAGGACGCCGGGGCTGAGTTACATTGCTGCATCCTGCAACTTACGTCACAGGGTGGCAAAGCCTTCGGGGACAACGAGGGGCAGTGTCAGCGACTGCGCCTCTGGCGACCGGGTTCCGTCCCGGCAGGCAGCAGCGCGTTTGTGCGCACGTAACTGCCGGCCCGAGAAACAAGAAGCCCGGCCCTCCATGTCGGAAGAGGCCGGGCTGTGCGTTTGGGGGAAAATGCAACGTCGGGCCGTTAGATGGCCGGCGCGCGCAGGAGACGCTCCCGGGTGGCCTCGGGCAGCACCCGCCGCAGGACCGGTGCCGTCGAGCTGAGGGAGGCGGCGAAGGCGGCCACAAGGTCGTGCGGGACGCTGGCGGAGAAGGAGGCCGCCCACAGGCACGGTGCGCCGAGCGCGGGCTCGGCCCACGCTTGCCACCCGGCCAGCCCCGCCTCGTCGTCTTCGGTGATCAGGGCGCGCGGGTCGCCGTCCTGGATGAGAGGCGGCACCTCGCCGAGGCTGAGGTGCGAGGTGAACGTCGGGTCTGTCGCTGCCGCCTGGGGCTGGTCGATGTCGCGGAGCCATCCGTGTGCGGCGACGGCGTCCAGGACCAGCTCGGGTCCGGCAAGCGGCAGGGCGGGCTCTTCGCGTGCGTCGAGCGCGACGAGGAAGTCGGCTACGGCCTCGCCGGGGACGTCGGGGGTGAAGTAGGCCGACCACTGGGCGAGCGGGCTGCTCGTGTCCGCGCGGGCGGAGATCTGCCAGGCGATCGGCAGGTCCCCCAGGTGGAACGGTTCGTCCGCCAGGCTCCACTGGGCCCAGCGCAGGGCGTCGGGGCTGATGTGCAGGACGGTGCTGCGCAGGACCTGGCGGTCCTCGGGTGCCTCGTCCGGCTCGTGCCGTCCGCGGACGATCGTCAGGCTCGTCCAGCCCAGGCCGACGAGCGTGTCGGCGACGGCGTCGTAGAGGCGCCCATCGTCACCGGCCAGATGCCGGGGGCCGACCCAGAACGCGGGCTGGCCGCCACGTGGAGTGGACGGGTCGGGCGGACATTCGGGGTACAGGGGCGCCTCCAAGGGGCTCGGTGCGGGTCTAGTTGCCGCCGGCACGGCGGCGGGGGCGGCGCGGGGGTGCCTGGACGTCGCCCTGCCAGGTCAGGGCGACGGCGACCTCGGGCGGCAGATGGCCGAGCTGTGAGCCCTCGTCCCGGCCTTCGGCGAGGTAGACGACGGTCTGGCCGGTCTCGTCCACGGACTGCACGACCTGCGCCAAGCGGTGTGCCATCGGAAAGAACGGGTTCATGGCCTGGCGGACCGGTGCACTGCGGTCGCAACCGGACAGCAGGTCGATGAGATCGCCGACGGTCATCTCCGTGGACGTCGTCATGAACGGCCTCCTTGGGTGAGGGAAACGGTGAGCGGTGGAATCAGCCGGCGGCCTGGCAGTCAGCCGGCCACCCTCCCAGCGAGGACAACCCGCAGGCGCCTGCACTGTCATGCGCGACGTGAGGTTTCCAGCACGCGTGCCACGGCCGCAGCGACGATGTCGGCCGGCGTCTCGGTGTCGAACGACATCTGGTAGCCGCGAACCTTGGCCGTGCCCGTGACGGCGATCTTCCATCCCTCGCCGTCGGTGCCGGGACGACCGAGCGGGAACCAGCCGAGGTAGAACCGGCCGTCCTTGGAGCTGACGTGCACGTCCGCACGGTCGTCCACGATGAGGTTGAAGTCCTCAGCGCAGAACTGGTCCATGACGAGCGTGGGCTGGCCAGGACCCAGCTGCCACTCGCGCCGCCGCAAGGCTTCGACAGTGGTGGAGAATCCAGGGCCGACGGGAGCCACGGTCACGGGCAATCACCTCTCTGACCTGGGGTTTCTTGCAAGGTCGTCTACGTTGACATGCTCTCGCGCCCGTTGGCCAGTCTTCCCGCGATGTTTCCTGTCTGCCCCCGGCGAACTGCTGCCCGAAATGACATCACCGCCCGTCGCCAGAGCAGTCACCCTTAGCGCTTTGGTCTGTTGCTGGGAGCGGAGTTCGTCGTGGCTCTCGGCGACCTGAGCGCCTTCGCGGACGCCGGTCACCTGGCCTCGGCAGCCGGCTGGGGCTCGTCCCGCGCGACTCCGGTCGCCGCACCGGCAACCTGCACCGTCCCATCCACTGCAGCAGCCGCCTGCGACGCACCTTCTACCTGTCCGCGCAGACCAGCATCACCGCCAGGGACCGAACCGCGACTTCTACCTGAAGAAGCGCGCCGAAGGAGCCTGTTCCTCGCGGAGTCCGCTTGACCTCAGTTCTGCACGTCTTCGACACCCTCGCCGACGCGGAGGCCGCCCTGAGCAGGTGACACCGCCTCGCGTGTGCGGGTGCTGGAGGGGCAGCGGTTCGGCGTCGACAGATGCCAGCAGGCCCCCGGATGCACCTTCCGGGGGCCTGCTGGCGGTGGTTGATGTTCGGCTAGTTGGTCTCGCTGTTGTCGTGCGGTTCGGACTCGGTAGTCGTGCGACGGCGGACAGCGACCAGGGTGACGGCGCCTGCAACGACAAGGATCCCCGCGCCTGCGGCGATCCAGGGGGTGGCACCGGCGCCGGTGTGGGCGAGGGAGCCTGCCGGGGTCGCCGACGTGGAGTCGCCGTCCGGGATCGCGACTGCGGTGGAGGTGGGTTTGGCATCCGGCGTGCCGGCGCCCGGCGCGGAGGGCTTGGCCCCGCCGGTCTCACTGCCCGGCTTGTCCGCATGTGTGGACGGGGCACCGGTGGGCTTGTGCGTCGGCTTGTCCGAGGGGTCGGGCGTCGGATTGGTCGCGGTCTTGGTGTTGGTGACGGTCACAGTCACCGGTGCGCCGGGGCCCGCGGTGAACGTCTTGGACGGCTTGTAGAGGTCATATCCGGCGGGCGCCTTGACCTGCTTGACCCAGAACTGCGTCGTCTGGCTCGACACCGGCAGCTCGCCGGAGGCCGTGCCCTTGGCCCCGGTCGTCAGGGTGAGCAGCGTCGAGGTGCCGGTGCCGATGTTCACGGTCGCGCCGGGCAGGAGCTTGCCGCTCTTGTCGTCCTTGGCCTGCAGGAGGACCCTGGCGGCCTTGAACGAGTCGGTGATCGTCAGCCGCGTGGTCGCTCCGGGGGTGATGATGACGTCCTGGTCGGCGACGACCTCGTGGAGCGGGCTGCCGGAGGCCGTCTCCTTGAGCCGGTAGACGCCCGGCGCGAGGTCGGGGAAGGTCAGCTTCCCCTGCGCGTCGGTGTTCCCACGTCCGGCCTCCTGTCCGGCGGAGTCGAGCAGCAGGAACGCGGCGCCGGGAAGCACGTCTCCAGCCGTGTCCTTCGCGGTGATCTCGATGCTGCCCGCGTCCGGGACCGGTGTCTCGGCAGGGGCAGTCGACGCCAGGGGAGTCGGTTCGAAGGGTTGGGCGTTCGCGGTCGGCGCCCAGGTAAGGGTGCCGGTCACCGCGGCGGCGACGGCGGCGGATCGGACGGCGCCACGGAGGAAGCGAGCGTGCATGAGGACTGGGGCTCCTTGATCAGACAGTGGAAGATCGGTCACCGCATGGGGATCGGGACGAGGACTCAGCGAGTGCGGGCTTGGCTGCGGGTGGACGGCGGGCCGGGCGCCCGGTGCGCGGAACGGCTCGCCGCGCGGTTGGGCGTGGACGCGGCCCAGGCGCCGGGGAACCAGACGGCGGTGTACTGCTCGATGGCGTCGCGCAGCCCCGTGGTGACGGCTCCCGCCCACGGTGGTCGGCCGAGGTGGTGGTAGGTGCTGAACGTGCCGTACTGCTTGGTGTTCGGCCGGGTGTTGTTGACTTCGTCGCGGCGGTGGAAGGTGCCGTGATCGAGGAAGCTGAGGGCGACCGCGTCGATTTCACCGCGGTCCGGGTGGATGACCGCCACCCGCAGACCGCCATAGGTGTCCGCGTGGATGGTGGCGGTGAACTCGATCCGCAGCCGCAGCGGTGCGCCCGAGACCGGGGCGGCGAAGTAGGTGGCGCCCACGACGGCGTGGTCGTGGAAGGGGAGGCACAGCTCGGCGAAGAACTCGGCGGCCTGCAGGGACAAGAGGGATCTCCGGTCGGGGATGGGCCGGCGCTATCGGCGCGGGCCGGGCAGGGCCTGCCGGCTGGTGGTGCTCCAGCGCGGGACGCTGGCCGCAGGGAGCCCGGCCGGACGGCGGGATGCGGCAGCCCGCTGCACGTCAAGCGGGGTTGGGGCCTGCGGCTGCGGCGGGATGACGGGGTGGAGCCGGGCCATGCCCTCGATGTAGCTGAGGGTGTCCTGACGCCACCGGGGCAGCGGGGTCGGATCGGCGACGCATCGGGTGACTGCGGTGAGCAGGGCGACGGGGGTGTCGGTGCTGGCCGTCGCGTACCAGACGGGCCGGTCGATGGATTTTCCCGCCCACAGCTGCCAGCGGGCGTCACGGGTGGTCAGCTCGGCTTCCGGATCGAGGTCCCCGGTGGTGAACTCCAGACCGGCGAGGCCGTCCGGGGCCTGGACGGCGAAGACGCCCCAGCGGGGACGGTCGATCTCCCATCCCTGCTGTAGGAGAGGCACGACGGCGAGGAAGGGATCGTGCTCATCGGTTCCCGAGACCGGCCGGGCGAGGTAGGCGTCCGGCCCCTGTTCGTATGCGGTGGCGAGGGCGGTGGTGAACGCTTGGACGAACTCGGTGGGGACGCGGTCGTTGAAACAGACGCCCCATGTCGGCGGTCCGAATGGGTCCTTGTAGGCATTGATGCGCCAGAGTCCGTCGTCCTCGCCTTCGGGCAGGTAGCCCAGGCGCACGCGGCGGTCGGGGGCATTCACGTACACGTTGCCGAGGTCGTCGTGCTGGAGGTCCCAGCCGAGGTCGAGGAGCGGGGTGAGGGCTGCGTCGCCGGTGCCGGTCGTGGAGGCGAGGTGGCGCGGAGAAATGAAGACGTCTCCGTCTAGGGCGTGAAGGTCGTCGTGAAGGGACACGGGTTCCTGAGTGGCGGCACGGGCGGATGAGTCAGTCAGCGGGCAGCAAAGCTGTTCGGAGGCCGTCGGTAGAGCCGGTGTAGTGCAGCGTGCGCAGGCCCAAGCGGGCGGCGGCCTGGCAGTTGTCGAGGCGGTCGTCCACGAACAGCACGCGTCGTGGATCACGGACCGCGGTGGCCTGCAGCGCCTGCTGGTAAATGGCTGGGGCGGGCTTGCACAGCTGCAGGCGGGCCGAGTAGAGCGCCTGGGCCATCATGCGGCGCCAGTCGTGGGTGTCGAGCACCGTACTGAGGTGGGAGGGTGCATTGGACAACAGCACCATCGGCACTCCGGTGGCATGGGCGCGGCGCAGGACGGACACGACGCCAGCGTCGGTCGCGGTCCACATGTCGGTGTCTGCGGCCAGGAGTTCGCGCAGCAGGCGGGGGCCGGGGTGGGCGCCGAGGACGCGGGCCCAATACGCCAGGTCGCTGAGCTGGCCGGCGTCATAGAGGTCGCGGGCGTTCCAAAAGGCGCGCTGGAACGCTGCGAGATCATCTTCAGGCCACGAAGCGATACGGGCCAGCCGTAGCCACTGGGCGCGGGTGGGCTGCAGGCCGATGACGCCGTTGTAGTCGAGGATGACGGCGTCGGGGCCGGTAGTGCGGGTCAAGGGGCGGTGTTCTCCAGGGCTCGGCGGGTGAGGGCGGCGAGAGCGGCTGCGAGGAGGGCGGGCAGCAGCAGGGCCATGGACAGGGTGGTGGCGCTGGCGAGGGCGCCGATGACGGCGGGGCCGGCGAGGAGGCCGAGGTAGCCGGTGACGGAGACCGTGGCGACGGCTCTAGGGCCGTGTCTGCCAGCGGCGGTGATCAGGGAGGGGACGGTGCCGGACAGGCCGAGTCCGAAGACCGCCCAACCGGCCAGCGCCGCAGGCACGCTGTCGACCAGGACGCCGGTGGCCAGTCCGACGGCGGCGAGCGCCGCGCCGGTGCGGACCACGGCAGGGGCGCCGATCGCGGCGGTGAGCCGGTCGCCGGTGAGCCGGCCGATCGCCATGCCCGCGCTGTAGAGGGCAAACGCTGTCGCGCCGAGGGCGGTTGTGGCGTGCAGCGTATGCAGGTGCACTGCGGCCCAGTCGGCTGCCGCCCCCTCCCCCAGCAGGCTCGCAGCCGCCAGCGCCCCCAACAGCCACACACTGCCCACCCGGCCCTGGCCGGGCCCCTG
>NZ_JAOCQE010000174.1 GCF_025290915.1 Streptomyces sp. 15-116A
GGGTGTGGTGAGGGGACCCGGCGTCGAAGAGGATGGCGGCCATGCGGGCGAGTTCCGTCTCGCGGTAGCGCGCGAGCGGCCGGGCCGACTCGTCCCGGGCCCGCGCGGCCTGCTTCGCGGCGATCCGCCGGGACAGGTCCGGTACGGCGGCGAGACCGGCCGCTTCGCGCTCCACCTCGCCGGCGAACTCCTGCGGCGCGACCGGCAGAAGCCGGTCGACCAGACCCAGGCCGGCGGCGGACGTGGCGCTGACCGGCAGCGCCTCGCTCGTCAGCCGCTCGGCGGTCTCGGTGCCGACGCGGCGCGGGAGGGTGTACGTCCAGTACTCGGAGCCGTAGAGGCCCATCCGCCGGTAGTGCGGGTTCAGGACGGCACCCGCACGGCACCACACCTCGTCGGCGGCGAGCGCGAGCATCACGCCGCCGGCCGCCGCGTTGCCGCCGAGCGCCGCGACGACCAGCCGGTCGGTGGTGCGCAGCACGGCCTCCACCAGGTCGTCGATGGCCTGAAGGTTGGTCCAGGCCTCGGCCGCGGGGTCGGGGGCCGCTTCGATGACGTTGAGGTGGATGCCGTTGGAGAAGAAGTCGCGGCTGCCGCCGAGCACCAGGACCGAGGTGGGGCGGGCGAGCGCGTAGCGGTACGCGGCCAGGAGCCTGCGGCACTGGCCGGTGCTCATCGCGCCGCCGGGGAACGAGAACGTCAGGAAACCGACGTCGCCGCGCTGCCGGTAACGGATGTCGGTCCAGGTGCGCCGGCCGGGCGGGAGCTCCAGCGGGGCGGGGACTTCCCGCAGGGCCGGGCAGGCCGATGCCGGGGACGCGAGGACGGACGCCGCGGGGCGCCGGAACGGTGCCCGGTCACCCGAGGCGCGGCGCGGGCGCAGCTCCGGGATCCACACCGCGCCGTCCCGGGTCGCCCGGCACACCGCGCCCGCCCGGGTGGCGAGCAACTCGCCGGGCCGTCCCCGCAGTTCGTCCTCCGGGTGACCGCCGTGCAGGAACACTTCCCGGCCGAGGAGTTCGTCCAGGACACCGGGCTGGGAGTCCGCGGCGCGGAGCGTGCGCAGCACCGTGTCGGTGCTGTCGCTCGCCCAGTCGATCCGGCGCCGCTCCTGACGGAAGTAGTCCCGCCACACCACACGGATCGAGGGGTCGGACTGCGGCTGCGGTTTGAACGCCCCGCCTGCGTAACGCCGTACGGCCAGCAGGACGGCGGCCACGGCGGCGTCGGAGACCTCGCCCCGGTACAGGTCGCTCTTGCCCACCGGCGGTACGTCGAACGGCACCGACGCCCAGACGGGCCCTGCGTCCATCGCCGCCTCGGCCTGAAGGACCGTCACCGCCCAGCGCGGAGCGCGCTCGGCGAGGGCCCAGTCGAGGGAGGAGGGGCCGCGATCGCCGGGCGGGCCGGGGTGCACGATGAGACAGGTGTGGTGCTGCCACACGTCGTCGGGCAGCGCCGTCTTCAGCATGGGCGCGATGATCAGCTCGGGACGCGTCTGCCGTACCGCTTCGCGGATCGCTTCGGCTCCGTGCGAGGCGAGGACGACGTCCACGCGGTGTCCGTGGTCGGCGAGTTCGGCGTACACGCGCTGGGCGAGGCTGTTGAACGCACTGGCGACGAGCAGGATGTCCATGCTGCGGGATGGTCGCCCCTCCAGAGGGAACCGCATAGGGGGCCCGACGGTATTTCGTCCGTTTCCGTCGGGCGCCGCTCGGCGGCCGACGGCTCACGGCTGCCTTGATCTTCCGGGACTGCGGGCTCCGAAGGCCCGTGGCACAGGCTCCCGTTCGGGTCGGAGGATGTGGCCGGATCGGTACGACCGCGCAGCACGGGCCCCGTCCCCGCCCGCGGCCAAGGGCGCGGCGGTCCGGAGCGGGGCCCCTTCGGCATGCTCAGCGGAAGCGCTCGTCACTCCGCCGGCGTGAGTTCCGCTCGGCCGAACAGGAGGGCGTAGCCCGGGGGCAGTTGGGCGAGGATGCGGGTGATCAGGGCGTCGCCCACCAGGGAGGGCAGGACGCTCAGGACCGAGCTGACGTCCCAGCGGGCCGTCGCCGGGGTCGAGCCCTCGATCCGGGCGGCGACCGAGTCGACGAACTCCGCCGCGGTCAGCTCGCGCGTGGCCGGGATCTGGGAGGCGACCACCCGTGCCGCCTCCTCGGGCAGCGCGCGGGCCAGGTCGACGCGTTCGTCGCCGACGACATGGCCGCCGAGGGCGGAGAGGACGATGCGGGTGACGCTGTCCGCCTCCGCTCGCGTCCGGTACTGACCGGACTCCCGCACCGCGTCGACCAGATGCTGCCAGCCGACCTCGTCGGAGTGCGGGACGGGGGCGGCGCGGCGGTCCCGGTTCGGGGCCGGGATCACCGTCTGCGGGCTCGGCATCACGGTCTCGTGCGGCGTCAGCGTGGTCATGTGGGTTCCTCTCCTCCTCCGGGGCCTCCGGTCGCTCCCCCCGTGCGGACGCGGGGGGCATGGGGACGCGCCCCGCGGGCGGCCGGGTCCGCGGGACGCGCTGCGTGAGTGCTGTCAGCTGCTGATCTGCTTGCGGCTGTCGCCGCCGGTGATCTGGATGCGGCGCGGCTTGGCCTGCTCGGCCACCGGGATGCGCAGGGTCAGGACACCGGCGTCGTACGAGGCGTCGATGCGTTCGGTGTCGAGGGTGTCGCCGAGGAACAGCTGCCGGGTGAAGGTGCCGGTGGGCCGTTCGGCGACGATCAGCTCCGCGTTCTCGGGGGCCGGGGAGCGGCGCTCGGCGCGCACGTTGAGGACGTTGCGCTCGACGTCCAGCTCGATCGTCTCGGGGTCGATGCCGGGGAGATCGAAGTGGACGACGAACTCGTCCCCCGACCGGTAGGCGTCCATCGGCATCGCCGACGGGCGGGCGGCGGTCCCGAAGACCTGCTGCGCGAGCCGGTCGAAGTCACGGAAGGGGTCGGTACGCATGAGCATCACAGTCCACTCCTCTCGTTGGCTGTCGCGTCCGGTGCGATGCTCTACGGACGTCTTCTTATATAGCTCCGGAGAGGAAACTTGACAAGCCCCGACTCAGGTTCGGTGAGCTCTTGATCCGGCTCGGTGTGTCGCCGCCGAACGGCCCAAGCCGAATCGTGTCCGGCTCACCCAGCGCGGAACACTGGATGAGGGCCGACGAACCCCGTGGAGGAGTGATGGGCAACCGGGTGGTGGTGGGAACGGACGGCTCGTCGTCGAGTCGTGCCGCGGTGGAGACGGCCGCCAGGGAGGCCCTGCGCCGGCGTGCGGAACTGCGGGTGGTGTACGCGCTGAACTGGCCGGTCAGACCCATGTACGCGCCGCTGGACACCACACCGCTCGACCGGCTGCTCGCCGAGGCCGCCGACCGTGCGCGGAGCGTCGCCCCCGAGGTGGCCGTCACCGAGGCCATGGTGCCGGGCGACACGGTGTCCGTGCTGGAGGCGGAGTCGCGGACGGCGGAGCTGCTGGTGCTGGGTGCCCGCGGTGCGGGCGGCTTCCTGGGCCTGCTGCTGGGCTCGACGGCCGCGTCCGTGACGGCCCACAGTCAGTGCCCGGTGATGGTGACCCGCGAGGGGTCGGCCGACACCGGGCCGATCATGCTGTGTGTCGACGGCTCCCCCGCCGGTGAGAGGGCGATCGAGTTCGCCTTCGCCGAGGCGGCGCTGCGCGGGGCCGAGATCGACGCCGTGCATGTGTGGCTGCCGGACTACGCACCCGCCGGTACCGGCGTCGAGGGCCCGGAGCGGCTGCTGGCCCAGGCGCTCGCCGGGCACGCGGAGAGGCATCCCGATGTCACGGTCAGGCGCGAGGTGGCGAGTGGCGAAGCCCGGGAGGTGCTGATCGAGAAGAGCAGGAGCGCCCAGCTCGTGGTCGTCGGTGCCCGGGGGCGCGGTGGGTTCACGGGTCTGCTGCTGGGATCGGTGAGCCAGGCGCTGCTGCACCATGCGCACAGTTCCGTCGTCGTGGTGCGCGGGCAGGCGTGACACGGTGCGCGCAACCCTTCCGTCGCCCGGTCCGTCGCCCGTACGACCTCCTGCGGTCGCACTGAGGCAGGGTTCCCTCCTACCCCCTGCGGTCGATCAGCGTGATGACGCTCGGCCTCCTCACCATCTGGGCACTGACCACGTTCATCGGGATGGACGACCGGGCCTGACCGGATCCAGGAGGAGCCTCAGTCCGGCTCCGGAGAGAGACCCAGGCCCGGTGTCGTACCGGATGTACCACTCGGTGCCGAGGATCTCCTCCCGCACAGCGGCCGGCAGCCCGGCCAGCCGCCCGGGCGCCGCTCCCCGCTCCACCTCACTGCGGTGAGCGAGCACGGCGGCCCACTTCCGCTCCAGCCACGGACGCACATCGAGGACCGCACCGACGCAGTCGTCCGGGACTGTGTACAGGGTGGTACCCGCACGGGCCAGCTCACCGAGGCTCGCGGCGGCAGAGTGCGGATGCGTGGCGAGATACAACGCACCCGGACTCCACGGTTCGCCCGCGTCCGGATACAGCCCCTCCAGTCCGGCGGCCTGCACAGCGAGGACGGTCACCCGGTGGGTGTGCACATGATCGGGGTGCCCGGTCACGTTCCCGTAGGGATCATGCGTGACCACGATGTCGGGCCGGAACCCCCGCAGCCGACGCACCAGCCGCCTCACCGTCTCGTCGAGCGGGGCGTCGCACAGCCGCGGTCTGCCGGGGGCCGACTCCGGCACGCGGGCGTCGGCGTAGCCCAGCAGGTCGGGGCCGGTGGTGCCGAGGATGCGGAGCGCCTCGGCTAGTTCCGCGGCGCGGTGGGTGTCCGGGGTCCAGGTGGCGGTGACGACGGCGGTGCGGGCGCCGGTCGTTGCGTAGCGGGCGAGGGTGCCGCCCGCGAAGAGGGATTCGTCGTCGGGGTGGGCGAAGACGGCGAGGAGGCTCGGGGGCGGGGCCGTGTGGGATTCGGGGAATGAGAGGGGCATGGGAGCGGTCCCTTCCGGTGGGGGATGCGAGCGCCAGACCAACCGCGTTGTGGGGCCTGTCACTTGCTCGCGTCACCTTGCCCGACATGTGGACAACCCGTGGTGTTGGCAAGGGTCTTGACGTCAGTTCATGTGTTCGGCCGGTGATACGATCACCGCGTTTTCGAAGCGGGCGCGGACCGCCTGCCATGGACGCCGACACCTCGCCGGCACCGCCGGCCGTCAGTCGCCTGAAGAGAGTCCTATGACGCCATACGCAGCGAGCCCCGTGTTCTGGGCTCTGGCCGCCGCCCTCGCTGCCGCCCTCACCGTGATCGTCCGCCAGCGCCGGGCGGCGCGTGCCGCGCGGCAGGAGACGCACGCACTCAAAGAGCACTACGCGCAATTGGAGAACGATTACGCGAAATCCGTGCAGGCGGCTCAGGAACAGGCCGAGGAAGAGACGAAGACGGTTCTGAAATCCGCGATGCGGACCCTTCAGGGCCTCGCCGCCGAGCAGCAGCTCGTGCTGTCCCGGCTGCAGAGCAAATACGGCGACTCGGCGATCCTCCAGGACCTGCTGGAGATCGACCACACCAACTCGCAGTTCGGCCGGCGCGCCCAGTCCATCGCGGTGCTGTGCGACGGCTGGCTGGGCGGCCGCCGCGACACCGCCTCCGTCTACGACGTGGTGCGCAGCGCCCAGGGCCGCATCCGGCACTTCCGCCGCGTGGAGATCCTCTCCCAGGTCGACTTCGGCATCACCAGCCGCGCCGTCGAGCCCGTCGCCCTGGCCCTCGCCGAGCTGCTGGACAACGCCACCAGCTACTCCAGCCCGGACACCGTCGTCGAGATCAACATCCGGACCGTGCCCAAGGGCATCTGCATCGTCGTCGACGACGCCGGTGTCGGCATGAGCGAGGAGGAGCGCGTCCGCGCCGCGAAGCTGCTGAGCAGCGAGCGCGCCTCGGGCGTGGCGAGCCTCGGCAATCCGCCCCAGTTCGGGTTCGCGGTGATCGGCCTGCTGTGCGAGCGGTTCGGGTTCGAGGTGTCCGTGGACTCCTCCTCCCCCTACGGCGGTGTGCGCGCGGTGGTGCTGCTGCCGCACGACCTGCTCACCGCGATGCCGGAGAAGAGGACACCGGCTCCGGCCGCCGCCCACACCGCCGCCGCCCGTCCGGCCGTACGGTCCGGCCAGGACGGCGGGCCCGAGCCGGCGCTCGCCCCGGCGTCGACCGCGGACGGTCTGCCCCGGCGCCGCCGCAAACGGCCGATGGCGATCGTGCCGCAGTCCGACGGCGAACCGGCCCCCCGCCCGGGCCGCTCGGACGCCGAGCAGGCGCGGATCATGGGCGCCTTCCAGCGTGGCACGCGGTCCGGGCGGGCCGCGGAGCCGGACCAGGCGGACCCGACGAGCAGCACACCCGGTGCAAGCAGCGAAGGACATGAGGTCTCGTGAACGATCTGTCATGGATGCTCGACAGCGCTCTGGAGATTCCGGGGGCCCTGCACGCCGTCCTGATATCCGCCGACGGTCTGCTGATGGCCCGTACGAAGGACTTCGGCCGGGACGACGCGGACCGGGTCGCCGCGGCGATGAGCGGCGTGCAGTCCCTCAGCCGCACCCTGGGGTTCTTCTGTGAGGACCCGAGCCAGCGGTGGCGGCAGACGCTGGTCGAGTTCGACGGCGGCTGGGTCTTCGTGATCTCCGCCGGGGAGGGCGCCTACCTGGGGGTGTCCGCCACCGCGGACGTCGACATGGCCGACATCACCTTCCGGATGCAGCAGCTCGTCTCCCGGCTCGGCAAGGAGCTCACGACGCCGCCGCGCGAGAACCTCGGTGCCCGCTCATGACGGGGCACGACGGCTGGGACCCCGAGGCCACCGAATTAGTACGGGCGTACGTCATCACCAAAGGGCGTGAACTGCCCGACGAGCAGCAGCTGTCGCTGATCACCCTGGTGACGGCGGCCCCCGGTCACGCGCAGCGGCCGTTGCGGCTCTCCCCCGAGGAGCAGACGCTGCTCGACCTGTGCTCCGCCGGCTATCTCTCGGTCGCCGAGATCGCCGGCCACACCCGGCTGCCGCTGGGTGTCGTCCGGATCCTGCTGGCCTCGCTCACCGAGGGCGGCCATCTGATCACCCGCCCGCCGGTCGCGCCCGCCCGGCTCGCGGACCGGGAGATCCTCGAGGAGGTACTCAATGGTCTCCGCGCCAAGTTTGGCTGAGCAGGCCTACGTTCGCGGCGGGGCGACCCAGACCGCGGTGAAGATCCTCGTCGTCGGCCACTTCGCGGTGGGCAAGACGACGTTCATCGGGTCGATCTCCGAGATCGAGCCGCTGTCCACCGAGGAGACGATGACGCAGGCCGCCGAGTCGGTCGACGACCTCAAGGGGGTCCAGGGCAAGACGACCACCACGGTCGCCATGGACTTCGGCCGGCTGACCATCAGCGACCGTGTGGTGCTGTATCTGTTCGGCACGCCGGGCCAGCAGCGGTTCGTGCAGATGTGGGAGGACATGGCGCGCGGTGCCCTCGGCGCGCTGGTGCTGGTCGATCCCGAGCGGCTGGCGGACTCCTTCCCGGTGATCGACCTCATCGAGAGCTACGGCCTCGACTACGCCATCGCGGTCAACCACTTCGACGGGGCGCCGCCGCGGGACGAGCGGGCGCTGCGGGAGGCGCTGGACCTGCTCGACGACACCCCGGTCGTCACCTGCGACGCGCGCGACGAGAAGTCCTCGGCCGCCGCGCTCACCACGCTGGTGCGCTATCTGCTGGGCCGCGCGCAGCAGACGGTGCGGCAGGCGGCGCACCAGACCGCTCACTAGACCGCGCGCCCGACCCTTCATGATCCGGACAGGTGACGGTCTCCCGAGACCGCGCTCGACAGTGAACTGAGAGCAGACATGGACGCTCACGACAACGCCCCGGTCCCTCCGCCGGGTTGCCCGGCCCACGGCTCGGGCGGCCGGGTCCCGCTGTACGGGCCGGAGTTCGCCGCCGCCCCGCAGGCGTACTACGACTTCCTGCGGCACTACGGGCCCGCGGCGCCCGTCGAACTCGCCCCCGGTGTGGAGGCCACGCTGGTCACCGACTACGCGGCGGCGCTGCAACTGCTGCAGGACTCGGGCTCGTTCCGCAAGGACGCGCGGCGCTGGCGGGCCTTCAACGAGGGCAAGGTCGGCCCGGACAGCCCGGTCGCACCGCTGCTGGCGTACCGGCCCAACTGCATGTTCGCCGACGGCGCCGATCACTTGAGGCTGCGTCAGGCGGTCACCGACTCCATGGCCCGGGTGGACACCCGCCGGCTGACCCGCAGCACGGAGCAGGCCTCCCGCTATCTCGTCGCGCAGTTCGCGGAGCGCGGCTCGGCCGACCTGCTCGCCGACTACGCGAGGCAGCTGCCGCTGTTCGTGTTCAACGACCTGTTCGGCTGCCCGGCGGAGATCGGCGACCGGGTGCTGTTCGGCTTCTCGGGGATGTTCGACGGCATCAACGCCGACAAGGCGACCGAGGTGATGGTCCAGGCGGTGGGCGAACTCGTCGCGCTCAAGCGGAACAAGCCCGGCGACGACGTCACCTCCTGGCTGATGCAGCATCAGGCACGCCTGGACGACGAGGAGATGGTGCACCAGCTCGCGCTGCTGCTGGGAGCCGGGGCCGAGCCGCTGCGCAATCTGATCGGCAACACGCTGCACCGGCTGCTGACCCACGAGCGGTACGCGCGCGAGGGCGGTCTGATCGACGAGGCCCTCGACGACACGCTGTGGGAGAACCCGCCCATGGCGAACTACGCGCCGCACTACCCGGCCTCCGACATGGAGTTCGCCGGTCAGCGGCTCCAGGCGGGTGACCTGGTGCTGGTGAGTTTCGCCGCCGCCAACACCGGTCCCGCGCAGACGGCCGCGCGCCGGTCCGGCAGCAACCGCGCCCACCTCGCGTGGAGCGCGGGCCCGCACGCCTGCCCGTCGAAGGAGCCGGCCCGGCACATCACGGTCACCGCCGTCGAGGATCTGTTCAACCAGCTGCCCGACCTGCATCTGGCCGTCCCCGAGGACAGCCTCACCTGGCGGCCGGGCCCCTTCCACCGCGCGCTCACGGCCCTGCCGGCCCGGTTCACGCCGGTTCACGCGGCAGGACGGTCCGCACCCGCTCCCACGGCCACCGCGCCCGCGCAGGACCGGAGTGCGGGCACGGCCCGCCGGGCCGAACGCACCGGCATGTGGAGCCAGTTCCTCAACTGGCTCACAAGGTGACATGGGTAACACCGGTCCAACACACCTCCCTCGCATGATGGTTGAACGGCAGGGGTAGTGAGCAACGCGGCATTCGAGTTGCTTCCCTGCAAAGGAGGTGCCGTGGACCACATATCCATGGACGCCGCATTTCTGCTGAGATCGCCGATACCCGCCTCCCGAGGCGGGTATCTTCCTGTGCGGCGCGGGGGGACCTGGTGAGCGCCGCACGGGCCGGCGGCGGCGTCGGTCCCGGCACGCCCACCCTCGGCGCCTTCACCGGCGGCCAGTTGCGCCGGCTGTGCGCGGTCGCCGGTCTGTCCGAGGCCGACGCGGACACGTACGCGCAGGTGCTGTCCGACGCCCTCGGCCCGGTCGCCGGGCGGCCTCTGGACCTGCCACCCCCGTCCCGCACCTTCCTGTCCGACGACCACACCCCGGTGGAGTACTCGCTCTCCTTCCGGCCCGGCTCGGCTCCCGCCGTGCGGGTGCTGGTGGAGCCGGGGTGCGGCGCGGGGAGCCTGGCCCGCAGCGGCCGTACCGGGCTCGAGACGGTACGGGCGATGACGCAGCGGTGGGACTTCGCCACCGACGCCCTCGACGCGCTCGAGGACCTGTTCCTGCCCCCGGAGCCGCAGGGCACCCTCGCCCTGTGGTGCGCCCTGGAGCTGCGCCCCGGCGGGGTGCCCGGCGTGAAGGTGTACCTCGACCCGGCCGCGAACGGGGCGGAACGTTCCGCCCAGACGGTGCGGGAGGCACTGCGGCGCCTCGGCCACCACCAGGCGTTCGACGTCCTCCCCGAGGCCGACGGCTACCCGTTCCTCGCCCTGGACCTGGGCGACTGGGACGCCCCCCGGGTGAAGGTCTACCTGCGCCATGACGCCCTGTCGGCGACCGGGGCGGGACATCTCTGCCGCATGCGTCCCGGCCCGGACCCGGCCTCGGTCGCGGCCTTCCACCGGGCCGCGGCGGGCCCTAAGGCGCCGCTGCTGACCGGACGCCCCGGGCTGACCTGTCACTCGTTCACCGACACCGGGTCCGCGTGGCCGAGCGGCTTCACCCTGCACATCCCCGTCCGCGACTACGCCGAGCACGACGGGGAGGCCCTGGCCCGCGCGACGGAGGTGCTGCGCCGGTACGGCATCGACGCCGGCGTCCTGCCCGACGCTCTCGCGGCACTCACCTCCCGGCGCCCGGAGGACGGCGTGGGCCTGATCGCCTATCTGGCCCTCGCCCACCAGCAGAACCACCCGCCCCGCATCACCACGTACCTCTCCGCGGAGGCGTACGCGGTCAGGCCCCCGAACAGGGCCCCGGCCCGCTCCGCGCAGCCGGTGCACTGAGTCCCGGTGCCCGCCCCGGCCGGCCATGCGCCGGCGGGGCGGGCGGGGCCGGGCAGACGCAACGGGGAGCCCCCTCGGGAACATAGTAGCCATGTACATAGTAGCCATGTATGCTATCGGGCATGAGCAAGGGTTCGCCGGGCCCCACCCCCGGATTTCTGGTGTGGCGGCTCGCCAACAAGTGGCGGGTCGCGGTCGATCGCGCGGTGGCGCCGCTGGGGCTCACCCACGCCCAGTACTCGCTGGTCGCGTCGCTGTACGGCATGCAGCGCGCCGGTGAGCGGCCCAGCCAGCGCCGGCTCGCCGACCACACCGGCCTGGAGGCGCTGTACGTCTCGAAGCTGGCGCGCACGCTGGAGTCGGCCGGTCTGATCGAGCGCGCCCGCGATCCCCGTGACCCGCGTGCCGTACAACTCGCGCTCACCGAGCAGGGCCTGGACGTCACACGGCACGCCATCGACGTGGTTCACGATCTGCTCCGGCAACTGCTGGAGCCGCTCGGCGGTCTCGACGCGCCGCGCACCCGCGCGTTCAGCGACGAGCTGACGACCTTGCTCGACGCACCTCTCGCACCTCCCGTACCGAACGACGAGAGAACCAAGGGGACATCACCATGACCGCAAACGCATCGGACACCACGGCGCCCCTCGCCGACGCCCGTGCGCTCGGGCTGGCCCACTACGCCGCACGAGGCGTGCTGGAGCACGTGCTGGCCCGGCACGGACTCACCTTCGAGCAGCAGATCACCCTGCGCGCGGCCGTCACCGCGCACGACCCGCTGACACCGGACGACCTCGTGGCCCAGGTCCGCGCCTCCCTCAAGACCGATCCGGCCGGCATTCGCACCACCGTCGACGAACTCGTCACACGGGAATTGCTCACCGCGGACGGCACGCACCTGCGCCCCACGCACGCGGGGCGGGACCTCATGGCCGCCGTCGGCGCGGAGATCGCCCCGGTCAGCGCCCGCATCTGGGGCGGGATACCTACTGAGGACCTGGCCGCCGCCGGCCGCGTCCTCACCCTGGTCACCCGGCGCGCCGAGGCGGAACTCGCGGCGCTGTCCGCCTGACCGGACCGGGCGGGCCGCCGTCAGCTCGACGCCGACGCCCTTGTCCCAGTACTGACGCAAGATGGTGGGGTGACTGTCTCGCGTATCAAGCCGCATCTGAGGTTGCTCTCCGGCAGCGGTGATCTGCTGGGTCAGAGCGGTTCCATCAGGGGCAGGCGCTGGTGAACCCGGCCGGCTGGGCTCGCGGCCGCGCCGGCAGGACGACGTGGAGCTGATGCTGCTGGGCATCGACCCGGCGTGGCTGGAGAAGCCGGCGGAGGAGGCCGGGGCGGGCGGCCGGTGCGAACTGGCGCCGCGGTTCCACTTCGAGGACCCCGTGCTCGGATGCTGGTCGAACGGCTGGTGGCGGAGTTCGAGCGGCCCTCGGGAGCGGACCGGCTGTACGCGGAGTCGCTGCTGCAGGCGGTCTGTGCCCTGGTCATCCGCACGTGTGGCAGCCCCGGACGCGAGACGGCGGCCGTCCGGGACGGCGGGCTGCCGCCGCGGCGGCTGGCCGAGGTGCTGGACTTCATCCACGCGAACGTGGCCTCCCGGGTCGCCCTGGAGGATCTCGCGGCGGTGGCGGGCTTCAGCGCCTCGCACTTCACCAGGCGTTCCGCGTCTCGACCGGGGAGTCGCCGCACCGCTCTGTGATGCGGCAGCTCTGGAGCAGGCCCGGCGCTCGCTGCTGCGCACCGACGGGCCGATCGCGGACATCGCGCTGGACCTCGGCTTCGCCGGCCAGAGCCACCTGACCCGCATGCTGCGCAGGCGCAGCCGGCACCTCGGGCGTCACGCCCCGTTTCGCCCCTACGATGAGCGCCCTCGGCGGCGCTCATCGTGCCGTATCGCACCCCACTCCCACAGGACGGCGAACATGTCTCAGTCCAGCAGCGGCGTCGGAGCCTGGTACCGGCCGATGAAGCCGCGTCAGGCCGGGGAGCCGCACCGCAGCGCCACCGTCCTGGAACTCTTCTTCGACCTGTGCTTCGTCACCGCCGTCGCCCAGGCGGCGGCCGCCCTGGAGCACGAGGCCGCCGCCGGGCACGTCGGTCACGGCGTCCTGGGCTATGCCATGGTGTTCTTCGCGATCTGGTGGGCGTGGATGAACTTCACCTGGTTCGCCTCCGCCTACGACACCGACGACGTGCCGTACCGGCTGCTGACGCTGGTGCAGATCACCGGCGCGCTCATCGTGGCGGCCGGTGCGGCCAAGGCGCTGGAGGACTACGACTTCGCCCTGATCACCTGGGGCTATGTGGTGATGCGGCTGGCCATGGTCGCCCAGTGGCTGCGCGCCGCGCACGCCGACCCCGAGCGGCGCGCCACGTGTGTGCGCTACGCCGTGGGGATCGCGGTCGTCCAGGTGGGCTGGGTGGTCCGGCTGGCGCTGCCCGAGGACGCCGGGCTCGTGGGCTTCCTGGTCCTGGTCGTGGCCGAACTCTCCGTCCCCGCCTGGGCCGAGCGCGCCGCCGTGACCCCCTGGCATCCGCATCACATCGCCGAGCGCTACGGCCTGTTCACCATCATCGTGCTGGGCGAGTCCATCACGGCCGCGACGGTGTCCGTGCGTTCGGCACTGGACACGGAGCTCTCGTTCGGCGACGTCGCGGGGCTCACCGTCGGGGGTGTGCTGACCGTCTTCGCGCTGTGGTGGCTGTACTTCTCGCAGGACGCCCGCCGCCGGCTGACCGCGCTGCGCACCGCTCTGTTCTGGGGTTACGGCCACTACGTCGTCTTCGCGTCGGCCGCGGCGGTGGGCGCCGGGCTCGCCCTGAACGTCGCCCACATCGCAGGTCACGGTCATCTCGGCGACACGGCGACCACCGCCTTCTACA
>NZ_JAOCQE010000175.1 GCF_025290915.1 Streptomyces sp. 15-116A
GCCGCCGCGGCCGGCGGAGCGGTGGCGATGGCGCGCACCGGTGACGACGTGGAGCCGGCCGGGTCCGGTGCCGGGGCCGCGGTGGAGTTCCACGGCCCGCACCAGGCGGGCATCGCCACACCGGTGCAGGACAGGCTGCACTTCGCCGCGTTCGACGTGACGACGACGGACCGCGCCGAGTTCGTCGCGCTGCTGAAGGAGTGGACCGAGGCGGCTCGCCGGATGACGGCCGGGCGGGCGGTCGGCGAGGGCGCGTACGGCGGTCTGCCGGAGGCCCCGCCGGACGACACCGGTGAGGCGCTGGGGCTCAAGCCGTCGCGGCTGACGCTGACGATCGGCTTCGGCCCGTCCCTGTTCGGGAAGTTCGGTCTCGCCGACCGGCGTCCGGAGGCGCTGGTGGACCTGCCGAAGTTCGCCGGGGACAACCTCGACGCGGGCCGCAGCGGCGGGGATCTGTGTGTGCAGGCCTGCGCGGACGACCCGCAGGTCGCCGTGCACGCGATCCGCAATCTCGCCCGGATCGGCTTCGGCAAGGTCGTGGTGCGCTGGTCCCAGCTCGGCTTCGGCAAGACCTCCTCGACGACGCCCGACGCGCAGACGCCCCGCAACCTGTTCGGCTTCAAGGACGGCACCCGCAACATCTCCGGCACCGAGACGGACCGGCTGGAGAAGTTCGTGTGGGTCGGCGCGAAGGACGGCCCGGACTGGATGACCGGCGGGTCGTATCTGGTCGCCCGGCGCATCCGCATGCACATCGAGACCTGGGACCGGACCTCACTGCAGGAGCAGGAGGACATCTTCGGCCGCGACAAGGGCGAGGGCGCGCCGGTCGGCAAGGCGAAGGAGCGCGACGAGCCGTTCCTGAAGGCGATGAAGCCCGACGCGCACGTCCGGCTCGCCCACCCCGACACCAACGGCGGGGCGACGATCCTGCGCCGCGGCTACTCCTTCACCGACGGCACCGACGGGCTGGGCCGCCTGGACGCGGGCCTGTTCTTCCTCGCCTTCCAGCGCGACCCGCGCACCGGGTTCATCCCGATCCAGCGCAGCCTGGCCGCCGACGCGCTCAACGAGTACATCCAGCACGTCGGTTCGGCGGTGTTCGCGATCCCGCCCGGGGTGCGCGACAAGGACGACTGGTGGGGCCGTCGACTGTTCACCGAGGAGGCGTGAGGCGTGTTCTCCAACTATCTGATCGGTCTGCGCGAGGGCCTGGAGGCCAGTCTCGTCGTCTGCATCCTGATCGCCTACCTCGTCAAGACGGACCGGCGTGACGCGCTGAAGCCGGTGTGGACGGGCATCGGCGTCGCCGTCGCCCTGGCGCTCGGCTTCGGCTGCGCGCTCGAATTCGGCTCGCAGGAGCTGACGTTCGAGGCGCAGGAAGCGCTCGGCGGTTCGCTGTCGATCCTCGCCGTGTGCCTGGTGACGTGGATGGTGTTCTGGATGCGCCGCACCGCCCGCCATCTGAAGGCGGAGCTGCACGGCAAGCTGGACGCCGCGCTCGCCATGGGCACGGGCGCGCTGGTCGCCACCGCGTTCCTCGCCGTGGGCCGGGAAGGTCTGGAGACGGCGCTGTTCGTGTGGGCGTCGGTGCACGCGGCCGGGGACGGCAGCCCCCGCCCACTGATCGGCGTCGCGCTGGGGCTGGCCACGGCGGTGCTGCTGGGCTGGCTGTTCTACCGGGGCGCGCTCCGGATCAACCTGGCGAAGTTCTTCACCTGGACCGGCGGCATGCTGGTCGTCGTCGCGGCGGGCGTCCTGGCGTACGGCTTCCACGACCTCCAGGAGGCCGACTGGCTGCCGGGGCTGACGAACCTCGCGTTCGACATCAGCGGCACGATCCCGCCGGACAGCTGGTACGGGACGCTGCTGAAGGGCGTGTTCAATTTCCAGCCCGACCCGACCGTCCTCCAGGTCACGGTGTGGCTGCTGTACCTGGTCCCGACGCTCGCCCTTTTCCTCGCCCCGGTAGGGTTCGCCTCCGGGAAGGGGAAGGTGAAGGAACCGGATGAGCAGGGATCTCGGCCTTCGAAGGCTCCGCAGCAGGCACCGTAGGCTCCGCGGGTTCGACAGGTGCGTGCTGCTGGTGGCCGCCGTGTCGGTGACCGCGAGCGGTTGTGTGGTGGTGCACGGGGAGCGCGAGGTGCTCCCGGCCACCACCCGCGCGGAGGCCGCGAAGGCGCTCCAGCAGTTCACCACCGCGTACAACAAGGCCGATGAGGCGTACGACAGTTCCCTGGACGCCGGCCACACGACCGGGGCGCTCGCCGACATCGACAAGGCCCGGCTGACCGCCGGGCGGGCCAACAACCCCGACGGCAACCCCTCGCACACGCCGCTGAAGCTGACCGACGCGAAGTTCACCATCCCGAAGAAGGCCGGCTGGCCGCGG
Source organism: Streptomyces sp. 15-116A (assembly GCF_025290915.1). GTDB lineage: Bacteria > Actinomycetota > Actinomycetes > Streptomycetales > Streptomycetaceae > Streptomyces. The sequence goes on from NZ_JAOCQE010000175.1 coordinate 2,393, forward strand.
TGGTTCCTCGCGGACGCGGCAGGCAACAAGGGCGGCGAGGCGCGCTGGCTGCTGGTGTTCACGCGCAGCGGGCTGGACGAGACGTGGGAAGTGGCGTACCTGACGCTGGTCGCCCCGGACGACATACCGGAGTTCAAGACGGACCGGGACGGCTGGGCGGAGGCGGTACCGGCGAACGCCACGGATGTGGCGGTGCCGCCGGGTGAGCTGAGCCAGGGGTACGCGACGTATCTGAAGGACGGCAAGGGCGCGTTCGCGCTGGGGCCGCACACGAGTGCGTGGCGGGCGCTGCGGAAGAAGAAGTCGGAGCGGCCGGGGCTGGCGACGCAGTACATCGACGAGCCGATGACGAACGGGGACTATCAGCCGCTGGCGCTGCGGACGAAGGACGGGGGTGCGCTGGTGTTCTTCACCACGCGGCACTTCGAGAAGCAGACGGCTGCGGCGGGGGCGTCTGTGCCTGCGCCGAACAAGGATGTGCTGGCGTTGACGACCGGGGAGATACGGCAGTCGTTGACGATGCAGTTCGTGTCTAACGAGGTGGCTTTGGATCCGGCGGAAGGGGAGGTTGAGATTCTTGGGCGGATTCAGGGGCTGACGTCTGCGAAGGGGGAGTAGGCGGGGTGGGGGGGTGGTGCGGGTCGTCTTGCCTGTGCGGGGTGCGTTTGGGCTGGTCGCGCAGTTCCCCGCGCCCCTTTAGGTTGGCTGCTGAACAGGTTCTTTCAGCGGTACCAGGACGTGGTGGCCTCGGAGTGGGTGTCTGCGTGGCGGGCGCAGGCGTCCGTGAGGGTTTCCAGGAGGGTCAACGGGTCCGGGAGCTGGTGCTCCGGGCCGCGGAGCCAGCGGACCGACGGGGCGTCGTCGCCCGGGAGGCGGGCGGGGGGTACGAGGACGTAGCTGCCTCGGCAGTGCCAGCGCAGGCCCGGGTGTTCGTCCATCGTCTCCGGGTGGCAGTCCAGCTCGCACGGCCACCACTCGTCCTCGTCCTCGGGGGTGCCCCGGGTGAGGGTGAAGAACAGCATGCGGCCGTCGTCGCTCTCGGCGACCGGGCCGACCTCGACCCCGGCGTCCAGCAGGCGGGTGAGCGCCTCGCGACCGGCCACCAGGGGCACGTCGAGGACGTCGTGCACCATGCCGGTCGCGGTGATGAAGTTGGCCTGCGGCTGATGGCGGGCCCAGCGCTCGATCTGGGCGCGGTCGGTGGTCGACTGCGTCTGCCAGGCGAACGACACCGGGTGCCGGGCCGGGGTGGGACAGCCCACACGGTCGCAGGAGCAGCGGTAACCGACGGGGTGGGCGGCGGGTGCGAGCGGCAGTCCCACGGCGGCGGTGGCGAGCAGCAGGGCCTCCCGGCCGCCGTCGTCGGCGGCCTCCTTCGGGCGGCGTCCACGCAGCCACTGGGAGAGTTTGCCCTGCCGGCCGGACCGGCCTGAGAAGTCCGCGCTCATCTATCCCCTCGCCTCGCCGTCGTGCGCTCCAGCATGCCCTATGGTCCCACCATCATGCGCATCGGGGGCCCGGAGCCCACAATCCGCCCAGGTGGGACGAGGGGGGTCATTCCTCAGCGGGGGGCCAGACCGTACAGGGCGTAGTCGACGAGGGTGTCCGTGTACTCGTAGGTGATCGGGCCCGTGTACTGCAGCCAGCGCTGGGCGAGCGGGGAGACGAAGAGTTCCAGGGCGATGCGCGGATCGACGTCGGGGCGGACCTGGCCGGCCTGCTGGGCGGAGCGCAGCCGGTCGACGTAGAGCTCCAGCTGGGGCAGGAGCAGTTTGGCCACGAACTCGCGGCCGAGCTCCTCGTTGACCACGCCCTCGGCGGCCAGGGCGCGTGAGGGCGCCTCGAAGGCGGGGTCCTTGAGCTCGTCGACCGTGGCGCGCAGGACGCCCTTGAGGTCGGCGGCGAGATCGCCGGTGTCCGGGATGGCGTACGGCACCTGCCCCGCGGCCTCGGCGGCCTGGTCGCCCAGGTCGAGGAAGGCTTCGAGCAGGACGTCGGCCTTGGACGGCCACCACCGGTAGATGGTCTGTTTGCCCACGCCGGCGCGGGCAGCGATGCCCTCGATGGTGGTCTTCGGATAGCCGACCTCCGCGACGAGGGCGAGGGCGGCGTCGTAGATCTTGCGGCGGGAGCGCTCGCTGCGGCGGGAGGCGTCGGGGGTGGACTGCTTGCTGGCCATGGGCCCGAATTTAGCAGGTTGGCAAGACGGCGCGTCTCGCCAGCGACCGGGGTGGTCAGTTCCCGGCGGGGGGCCAGGGGTCGCCCCAGGTGGTGTCCCTGGCCGCCCGGTACAGGTCGCCGTGGCGCTTGGTGATCGTGGTGCGGTTCAGGGCGGGGTCCTTCTCGCACAGGTCGAGCAGGACCTGGCCCTTGCGGATCTGCGGCTTGCGGACGACGCGGGAGGGGGCCGGGGTGACCGGGTGCCGGGTGGCGGCGACGTAGCTGAACTTCTCGTCCTCGTAGGCGAGCGAGCCGCCCTTGATCTGGCGGTGCAGCGAGGAACGGCTGACCCGGGCGGAGAAGTGGCACCAGTCCGTGCCGGGCACGATGGGGCAGGCGGCGCTGTGCGGGCAGGGGGCGGCGATGTGGAAACCGGCCGTGATCAGGCGGTCGCGGGCCTCGATGATCCGGGCGTAGCCGTCGGGGGTGCCGGGCTCGACGATCACGACGGCCCGGGCGGCGCCGGCGGCGGTGTCGACGAGGGCGGCGCGGTCGGGGGCGGTCAGCTCGTTGAGGACGTAGGAGATGGTGACCAGGTCCGTGGGGTCGAGGGTGAGGGCCGGGCCGATGCGGGTGCGGTGCCAGTCGGCTTTGCCGAGGTCCGGGTGGGCGGTGGCGAGCTCACGGCCGAGGGCGAGGGCGGGTTCGGCCCAGTCGAGGACGGTGACGGGACGCGCGCCGGGCCAGGTCGCGGTGACGGCCCAGGCGGCGGCGCCGGTACCGCCGCCGAGGTCGGTGTGGCTCGCCGGGGTCCAGTCCGGCAGGGTCTCGGCGAAGGCAGTGAGGGCGCTGTGGACGGCCTCGAAGGTCGCGGGCATGCGGTACGCCGCGTAGGCAGCGACGTCGGCGCGGTCGCGGAGGATGGGGGCGTGGGTGGGGGTGGCGCCGCGGTAGGTGGCGATCAGCCGCTCGACGGCTTGGGCGGCCTGGCGGGGCGGGAGCCCGTCGAGGAGGCCGGCGAGGGCGGAGCGGAGGGCGTCGGCGGCGTTCACCCGGAGATTCTAGGTGACTGTCGCCTGGAGGCTCCGTCGCCAGCCCCCCGGGCCTCGCCCATCCTGCCGCCCGGCTCGGTGGGTAGAGAGGGCGCCGTCCCAGACCCGGCCTGTGCCCACCCTGCCACCCGGCTCGGTGGTCGAGAGGGTGCCCCGTCACCGCCCGGCGTCGACGTTTCGCGCACCGATACGCTGGGGCGGTGATCAGCGAGAGAACACCTGGGCGACGGTGGCTCGTTGCCCTGCTGGCCGTTTCCTCCGCGGTTCTCGGCTCGGGGTGCGCGGGATCCGTCGACCCCGACGAGTTGCCCGGTGTGTACCGCGATGACGACACCGGCGGCGAGGTCCGGCTCGATGCCGACGGTTCGTTCTCCGCGACCGATGTGGAGACGGACGACGCCTCCGGGCCGGCCGACTTCCATGGCAGCTGGGAGTTCCACGACAGCGGGACGACCACCGACTTCGTCTACCTGTCGGTCGAGGACGGCGGGCTCGGCAGGACCGGCGGCGTCCAGCTCTACACGACCGGCGAGGACACGGTGGCGTTCCACGGTGATCCGGACGGGCCGCCGGCGATGGTGCTCAGAAGGGTGAGCGGGCCGTAGCGCGTTCGTGGCCGCGGCCGGGGAGGACCGCGCGGGCGAGGGTCGTCGCGGCGGCTGCTCTCGGGCCGCTGTCGGGGGGCCTGCGGCGGGGGTGGACCGTGGTGGCCAGCAGGATCAGGAACGTGTCGGTGGCACGGTCCAGGACCAGGGACGTGCCCGTGAAGCCCGTATGGCCCGCTGCTCCGTGGCCGGCCAGCTCGCCCATGAACCAGGGCTGGTCCAGGGCGAAGCCCAGGCCCGGCGGCGTCAGCAGGAGGTCCACGAAGTCGGGGCCCAGGATGCGGGCGGGGCCGTAGGAGCCCCCGGCCAGCAGGGTGCGGCAGAACACCGCGAGGTCGCGGGCCGTGGAGAACAGTCCGGCGTGTCCCGCGACGCCGCCCAGCGCCCAGGCGTTCTCGTCGTACACCTCGCCCCGCAGCATCCCCCGGTCCGCCTTGGCCCACGGCCGCCGCTGGTCCTCCGTGGCCGCCGCGCCGGGGCAGGGGCCGAAGTCGGTGGCCGTCATGCCGAGGGGGCGGGTGATGCCGTCGTGGATCAGGGTGTCCAGGGTGCGGCCGGTGATGCGTTCCAGGACGTGCTGGAGCAGCAGCATGTTCAGGTCGGAATAGCGGTAGGTGCCGGGGGCCGTCACCGGTTCCTCGGCGCGCAGCAGCTCCAGGCGTTCGGTGTCGTCGGCGCAGTCGTACAGCGGGAGTTCGGGGCGCAGCCCCGAGGTGTGGGTGAGCAACTGCCGTACGGTGACGCCGTGCTGGGCGGCGGCCGTGAAGTCCGGCAGATACGCGCCCACGCGCGCGTCGATGCCGAGGGTGCCCCGCTCGATCTGCTGCACGGCGGCGACCGAGGTGAAGAGCTTGGTGAGGGACGCGAGGTCGAAGGGCGTGTCGACGGTGGCCGGGACGCGTTCGGCCGGCGGGAGTTCCACCGCCGTGCCGGTCCGCTCGTCCCACGCCGCGTAGCGCACGGCCCAGCCCGCCGCCTCCTCCACGGCGATGACGGGGCCGCGGCCGGCGACCACGACTGCGCCCGCCGCCCAGGGCTGCTCCCCGGCGGTGAGGGCGCGCACGTCGTCGACGAGGCGGCGCAGATGCGTGGCGTCGAGCCCGGCCCGTTCCGGTGAGCCGTGGCGCAGTCTCTGGGCGCTCAGCTGTCTTCCCTCACTGTGTCGTCCCGCACGCTGTCGTCCTTCGTGCCGTCTTCCCGCGTGCCCCAGGGGCGGCACAGGCCCAGGAAGCAGGCCAGCGCCACCAGCGCGGCGGCGAGCTGGACGACGGCCATCGGGACGGCCGTGTCCTCTCCCGCGATCCCGACCAGCGGGGAGGCGATCGCGCCGATGAGGAAGGACGACGTGCCGAGCAGCGCGGACGCGGAGCCCGCCGCGTGCTTGACGCGCATCAGGGCCAGCGCCTGGGTGTTGGGCAGGGTGATGCCCATGGCGGACATCAGCACGAACAGCGCGACGGCCACCGGCGCGAGACCCACCTCGCCGAACGCGCCCAGCGCCATCAGCAGCAGCGCGGTCGCGGCGACGATGACGACGGCGAGGCCCACGGCGAGCACGCGCTCCAGGCGGACCCGGCCGACCAGGACCTTGCCGTTGATCTGGCCCACGATCACCAGCCCGACCGAGTTGATCCCGAACAGCAGGCTGAAGGTCTGCGGGGAGGCTCCGTAGATCTCCTGGACGACGAACGGCGACGCGGCGATGTAGGCGAAGAGCGCGGCGAAGGCGAAGCCGCCGCTGAGCAGGTAGCCGGCGAAGGAGCGGTCGGCGAGCAGGCGGCGCATCGAGCCGAGCGCCTCGCCGACCCCGCCGGCGTGGCGGTCGGCGGGCGCCAGCGTCTCCGGGAGCTTCGCCCAGACGACGACCGCGAGCAGCGCCCCGACCACCGTGAGGACGACGAACACGCCCCGCCAGTCCGTCACCCGCAGGATCTGCCCGCCGATCAGCGGCGCCACGATCGGCGCGACGCCGGAGATCAGCATGAGCGTGGAGAAGAAGCGGGCCATGGCCACGCCGTCGTACAGGTCACGGACCACGGCCCGGGCGATGACGATGCCGGCCGCGCCCGCGAGTCCCTGCGCCAGCCGGAAGGCGACCAGCGCCTCGACGGTGGGCGCGAACGCGCACAGGGCGGTGGCGACGACGTACACCGCGAGGCCGGTGAGCAGCGGGCGGCGGCGCCCCCAGCGGTCGCTCATCGGGCCGACGACCAGCTGCCCGAGCGCCATGCCGGCGAGGCAGGCGGTGAGGGTGAGCTGGACGGTGGCGGCGGGCGCGTGCAGGGACCGGGTGACCTCCGGGAGGGCGGGGAGGTACATGTCCATCGCCAGCGGGGGTGTCGCGGTCAGGCCGCCCAGGATGAGCGTGACGAGCAGGCCGACGCGGCGCGCGGAGCCCCCGGCCGTCCTCGGCGTCTTCGGTGCCGCCGTCGAGTCGGTTGCCGCCGTCGAGTCGGTTGTCGAGTTCGTTATGGACGCCCCACCCTCGGGCATGTGACCCCTCCCTCTCCGAATCATCCGGTCCCTATGCTCTCAGCTCGTACGCGTGGTCGATGACACGAGCAGGGGTGGGACGGATGGCGGAGCAGAAGGTGCGCTGGGGAATCCTCGCGACCGGGGGGATCGCCGCGACGTTCACGGCGGATCTGGTCGATCTTCCCGACGCGGAGGTCGTGGCGGTGGCGTCGCGCTCGCGGGAGCCGGCCGAGGCGTTCGCCGAGCGGTTCGGCATCGAGCGGGCGTACGGCGACTGGGCGTCGCTGGCGCGGGACGAGGACGTCGACGTCGTGTACGTCGCCACCCCGCACACCGCGCACCGGGCGGCGGCCGGGATCTGTCTGGAGGCCGGGCGGAACGTGCTGTGCGAGAAGCCGTTCACGCTGAACGTGCGCGAGGCGGAGGAACTGGTCGCGCTGGCACGGGGGAACGGGCGCTTCCTGATGGAGGCGATGTGGATGTACTGCAATCCCCTGATCCGGCGGATGAAGGCGCTGGTCGACGACGGGGCGATCGGTGAAGTACGCAGTGTCCAGGCGGACTTCGGGCTGGCGGGACCCTTCCCGCCCTCGCACCGGCTGCGGGACCCGGAGCTGGGCGGGGGCTCGCTGCTCGATCTCGGCGTGTATCCGGTGTCGTTCGCGCAGCTGCTGCTCGGGGAGCCGTCCGACGTCGTGGCGCGGGCCCAGCTGTCGCCGGAGGGCGTCGACCTCCAGACGGGGGCGCTGCTCTCCTACGACAGCGGCGCCCTCGCCTCGGTGCACTGTTCCATCGTGGGCGGTACGGCGACGTCGGCGTCCGTGACCGGCTCCGAGGGCCGGATCGACCTTCCGTACGGCTTCTTCTTCCCGGACCGCTTTGTGCTGCACCGGGACGGCCGGGAGGCCGAGGAGTTCACGGCCGACCCGGCCGACGGGCCGCGCGCCAGCCTGCGGCACGAGGCGGCGGAGGTGATGCGCGCGCTGCGGGCGGGCGAGACGGAGTCCCCGCTCGTCCCGCTCGACGGCACGCTCGCGGTGATGCGGACGCTCGACGCGATCAGGGACCGTATCGGCGTCCGCTACCCGGGCGAGGGCGTTGTGGATGATTCCGCCGAACCGGTGGCTACGCCGGCTTGAGGCCCGGGTCGCCCGCCTCGGTGACGAAGGACGCGGCGGTGGTGAGCGGCGCGCCCTGCGTGGTCACGTGCGGGACGGTCTTGTAGTCGACCCGCGCCAGCTCCCGCCCGAGGGAGACCGTGGTGTAGCCGCGCTGCCCGTTGTAGAACCGCAGGTGCGGGTTGGCGGCCATGTACGTCTCCCAGTTGGCCGGCTTCTCGGAGCCGTTGCCGCCACTGGTGACGGACGTGGTGACGATCTCCGTTCCGAGGGTCGGCGAGTCGGGGTCGTCGAAGTCCCGCTTGATGTCGAAGCCGTAGTGGACGTGCACGTCGCCGGTGAGGACCATCAGGTTCCGGATCCCGGCGGCCTGCGCGCCGGCCAGCACCCGCTCGCGGGAGGCCGGGTAGCCGTCCCAGGAGTCCATGGAGACCTTGGACGGCAGGGCGGTGGAGTTGTACCGGCGGGAGAAGGTGACCTGCTGCGGTACGACGTTCCACACGGCGTCCGACCGGTGCCAGCCGCCGATCAGCCAGCGCTCCTGCGCCTCGCCGGTGAGGGTGCGGCTCGGGTCCTCGGACTCGGGGCCGGGGAACTGCCAGCCGTCGCCGTAGGCCTGGTCGGTGCGGTACTGGCGGGTGTCGAGGACGTCGAACTGGGCCAGCCTGCCCCAGTGCAGCCGGCGGTAGAGCTGGAGGTCGGGGCCGTCGGGGAGCTGGGGGCGGCGCAGCGGCATGTTCTCCCAGTAGGCCCGGTAGGCGGCGGCGCGGCGCAGCAGGAACTCCTCCGGCGGGACGCTGTTCTCGGGGGTGTCGCCGGCGTAGTTGTTCTCGGTCTCGTGGTCGTCCCAGGTGACGACGAAGGGGTGCGCGGCGTGCGCGGCCCTCAGGTCGGGGTCGCTCTTGTAGAGGGCGTAGCGCAGGCGGTAGTCCTCCAGGGTCACGGTCTCGTGGTTGAACAGGTCGGGCAGGGTGCCGGCCGGGTAGGCGCGGGAGCCGCCGGAGGAGTTGACGGCGTACTCGTAGAGGTAGTCGCCGAGGTGGACGACGACGTCCACGTCGTCCTCGGCGAGGTACTTGTACGCGGTGTAGTAGCCCTGGTCGTAGCGCTGGCAGGAGGCGAGCGCGAAGGTGAGCGCGGAGGCGCGGGCGCGTTCGGCGGGAGCGGTGCGAGTGCGGCCGACGGGGCTGACGAAGCGGCCGGCGCGGAAGCGGTAGTAGTAGACGTGGCCGGGGGCGAGGTGGCCGGCCTCGACGTGCACGGTGTGGTGGAACTCGGGGTGGGCGGTGGCCGTACCGCGTCTGACGACGCGCCGGAAGCGCTCGTCGAGGGCCACCTCCCAGCCGACGGTGACGCGCTGGGCGGGCAGTCCGCCGTCGGCCTGGTACGGGGTGGGGGCCAGGCGGGTCCACAACAGGACCGAGTCGGGGTGCGGGTCGCCGGAGGCGACGCCGTGAAGGGGTCCTCGGTGAGCCGGGCGGCGTCGAGTTCGGCGGCGCTCGCGGCGCCGGCGGCGGGCAGGTCGACCGAGAAGGCGAGCGCGGCGGCGGCGCCGGTGACGGTCAGGAAGCGTCGGCGACCGAAGTGGCGGGCGGCGGTGCGGAGTTCGGGGGCGTGGGTGGGCTGAGGGCGTGCGGGTGTCATCCGTTCCTCCCCTGTGCGGTGACTGCGGGGAGCATTCGAATGGCACGGGACGACCGCGTGTTGGCGCGGACATGACTAGCTCACGGCGGAATGATGAGTTCCGTTCCGGGTGGCACACGTACGCTGCGGAGCCATGAACAGTGCGAGAACTACTGAGCCACCGAGGAGCGGACGCGCGTGACGACCGGCAGGGCAGGCAGGACAACTGAGGAACAGCGCATCGGCGTCGTCACGGGCGCGGGGTCGGGCATCGGCCGCGCGGTGGCCGTGGAACTGCTGCGGTCGGGCTGGTCACTGGCACTGGCCGGCCGCCGCACCGAGACACTGGAGGAGACGGCCGCGCTCGCGCCCGACGGTACGGCGCTGACCGTCCGCACGGATGTGACCGACCCGGAGGACGTCGCGGCACTGTTCGCGGCGACGGTGGAGCGCTTCGGGCGCGTGGACCTGCTCTTCAACAACGCGGGGACGTTCGGGCCGGGCGGGGTGCCGGTGGAGGACCTGCCGTACGACGCGTGGCGGCACGTGGTGGACACCAACCTCAACGGGGCGTTCCTGTGCGCGCAGGCGGCGTACCGGCAGATGAAGGCGCAGGACCCGCAGGGCGGCCGGATCATCAACAACGGCTCGATCTCGGCCCACGCCCCGCGCCCGCACTCGGTCGCCTACACGGCCACCAAGCACGCGCTGACCGGCCTGACCAAGTCGCTGTCGCTGGACGGGCGGCCGTACCGGATCGCGGTGGGCCAGATCGACATCGGCAACGCGGCGACGGACATGACCAAGGCGATGGAGTCGGGGGCGTTGCAGGCGAGCGGGGAGGTCGTGCCGGAGCCGGTGATGGACGTCGCCGATGTGGCGCGCACGGTGCGGCACATGGCGGAGCTGCCGCTGGAGGCGAACGTGCAGTTCGCGACGGTGCTGGCGACGACGATGCCGTATGTGGGGCGGGGTTGAGGACCGACCGGCCCCTTCTACTCCCTCACACAACCGGAATTTGATTTTCCGCACCATTGCGCCCGGTGAAGGCCTTATGCTCAACTTCTCTCCACAGAAGCTTCACACTTGGGCCACATCCAGGGGGGAGGCGGCAGCCGTTCCACGCCACCGGGTGGGGGTGGACCCGCGCGGGACCGCGGGGACGCACCGGGGCGTGGAACGGCTGCCGTGTCAGGCCTGGCCCGTCTCGAAGCGGGAGATCCTGCCGTCGTCCGCCACGTCGAAGGTCCAGCGGGTGCGCATCTCCCCCCAGGTGTCGTTGCGGTAGCGGGCGACGAGGGTGCGGCCCTGGTCGGACTCCCGGTCGACGTCCATGTGGCCGTTGGAGGAGAAGATCTCGCGGTCGACCCACTCGGCGAGGTCCCGGTCGGTGCCGTCGTCGGCCATGGTGGCGCCGGGGGCGAGCAGCGCCATGAAGCCCTCGCGGTCGTGGTTGTTGACGGCGGTGACGAAGGCACGGACGGCCGGGTCGCTGAGGCGGGTGGTCTGAATCGTCATGTCCGCCAGCGTCGTGCCGCCGACCCGGCCCCGCCACCAGGGCCACCCGAACGGCGTGCGGCGACGGGCCGCACGGGGGTGGTGATGCGACGGTGGTCGCGGCGAAGAGCGACTGCTCCGGAGCCCGTACCCCGACTGCCCGTACTGCGGCTGCCTGCCCCGGGAGAGCGACTGTGATGTTCTGCGATCGAATGTTCCGACGCGACGTGACCTCGTACGACCGACGACGTGATGCGGGCCTGCGGGCAGGGGGTGACGTACGACCACCCGCTCATCACCGTCGAACACGTCCTGCCGCAGAACCCGAAGGCCGGCTCGCGGTGGGTGGAGCTCTTCGACGAGGACCAGCGTGCCCAGTGGACGCACCG
>NZ_JAOCQE010000176.1 GCF_025290915.1 Streptomyces sp. 15-116A
CGCCGCGACGAGCGCCGCCGCCGTCACCGCGAGGCCCACCGCCACGGCCCGCCTCCGGTGCCGTACCAGCCGTGGCGAGCGCAGCAGACCGGCGCGTACGCGCACCGGAGCGAAGTGCGGCACCTCGCACGGAGGAGGAACGTCCGCGCCGGGCGGGCCGGACGCGAGATCCGCGGGCGAGGGCGGCGCGAAGCGCGCGGGAGCGGAGGAGCGGGGCGAGGAGGAACGAAGCGACACGGGGACCACCACCTGGCGACGAGAGATCGGCTTGCGACCCCCACGATGAGGCCTTCCGCCGCTCCCCGCCGGGCCCTGTGGACGCACCCGGACCTGTGGAAAACCCGCTCACCCGAACGAGAGGCTCCACCTGACCCCGGGCCCGCCGTCACTGCCCCTCAGCCACGCCGTTACGGCAGCACGAACCCCGGATCCATCCCCCCGAGCGCCCCCCTACACAGACAGTCCCGCTCCTCATTGCCGGGCAGCGCCGCCACCGCGTCGAACAGCACCCCCCGCAGCCGGTCCACGTTCGCCGCGAACACCCGCAGCACCTCGTCGTGCGAGACGCCCTCGCCGGTCTCCGCGCCCGCGTCGAGATCGGTGACCAGGGTCAGGGAGGTGTAGCAGAGCTCCAGCTCACGGGCGAGCGCCGCCTCGGGGTGGCCGGTCATGCCCACCACCGACCAGCCCTGCGCCTGGTGCCACAACGATTCCGCACGGGTGGAGAAGCGCGGCCCCTCGACCACGACCAGCGTGCCCCCGTCGACCGCCTCCCAGTCGCGCCCGCGCGCCGCCTTCAGCGCCGCTGCCCGCCCGGCCGGGCAATAGGGGTCGGCCAGCGACACGTGCACGACGTTCGGCACGGTGCCGTCGGGCAGCGGCAGCCCGTCGAAGTACGTGCCGACCCGGGACTTCGTACGGTCCACCAGCTGGTCCGGCACCAGCAGCGTGCCCGGCCCGTACTCGGGGCGCAGCCCGCCCACCGCGCACGGCCCGAGCACCTGGCGCACGCCCACCGAGCGCAGCGCCCACAGGTTGGCCCGGTAGTTGATCCGGTGCGGCGGCAGATGGTGGCCGCGCCCGTGCCGGGGCAGGAAGGCGACCCGCCGGTCGGCCACCTCGCCGAGGAAGAGGGAGTCGCTGGGCGCCCCGTAGGGGGTGTCCACCTGGACCTCGGTCACGTCGTCGAGGAAGGAGTAGAAGCCGGAGCCGCCGATCACACCGATCTCGGCCGCCGGCACGGAAGCGTTCGCCGTGTTCGCCATGCTCCGCACCCTAACCGCCCCCGCAAGCACCCCCAGCCGCCCCCGCGAACGCCGAAGACCCCGTCGTCGTGGTCGTACGACGACAGGGTCCCGTAGGTGTACGGCCTTACGCGGCGGTGGTGCTGGTGGAGCTGCTCGACGAGGCCGAGGACGACGACGAGCTCGACCCGGAGTCCGAGGACGACGAGGACGACGTCGAGGAGCTCGACGACTTCGCCGCCGGGGAGCTGCTCGAGGACGAGCCGCGGCTGTCGTTGCGGTAGAAGCCGGAGCCCTTGAAGACAATGCCGACCGCCGAGAACACCTTCTTCAGGCGGCCCTTGCAGCTGGGGCACTCGGTCAGGGCGTCGTCGGTGAACTTCTGCACCGCCTCGAGGCCCTCGCCGCACTCGGTGCACTGGTACTGATAGGTGGGCACTGTCTTCCTCCTGGCACTCTCACTCGATGAGTGCTAACGACGAACCATAGTGACTCATTCCCTGCGTTCAGTCCACTGCGACGGGCGAGCGGTGACCGACGCCACGTGCGACGGTGCGTCCGCGCGGCGCCGGCGTCAGCCGTGACCGCAGCGCCAGCAGGGTCACCAGCGCCAGCAGGGTCCCGCCCATCGGCACCAGGAACCCGGCGCCGCCCCACAGCCGGTCCTCCAGCTGCCCGGCGAGGGTGACGGCGGCGGCCTGGCCGAGTGCGACCGCTCCGGTGAGCCAGGTGAACGCCTCGGTGCGGGCCCCGGCCGGCACCAGGTCCTCGACGATCGTGTAGCCGGTGATCAGGGCGGGCGCGATGCACATGCCGACCAGCAGGCCGAGCCCGGCGAGCAGCAGCGCCGAGTGCGCGGTCCACAGGGCGGATGCGGTCAGCGCGAGCGCCGCGTAGCCGAGGATCAGGCGCCGCTGCGGGGCCACCTTCCAGGCGATGGCGCCGCAGGCGATCCCGGAGAGCATGTTTCCGGCGGCGAAGACGCCGTACAGCACGCCGTTGAGTCCGGGCTCGCCGATCGACTCGGTGAACGCGGCCAGCGACACCTGCATGCCGCCGAAGACGGACCCGATGCCGAGGAAGGTCACGATCAGCACGCGCACCCCGGGGACGCGCAGGGCGGAGACGTGCTCCACGCGCGCGTGCCCGTCGAGGCGGACCGGCGGCTGGGTGCCCTTCTGCGCGGCGAACAGCAGACCGCCGACCAGCGTCAGCGCGGCCTCGGTGACCAGGCCGGCGGCCGGGTCGACGGCCGTGCACAGGGCGGTGGCCAGCAGCGGGCCCACGACGAAGGTCAGCTCGTCCGTGACGGACTCGAAGGCCGCCGCCGTGGTCATCAGCCGGGAGCCCTTGAGAGTGACGCCCCAGCGGGCGCGCACCATGGGCCCGATCTGCGGCACCGAGGCGCCCGTGGGCACGGCGGCGGCGAACAGCGCCCACAGGGGCGCGTCGGCCAGCGCGAGCGCGGTCAGGGTGAGGCCCGCGGCGGTGTGCACCAGGACCCCGGGGATCAGGACGGCCCGCTGCCCGTACCGGTCGGCGAGCCGGCCGCCGTAGGGGGCGAACAGCGCCATGGAGACGCCGGTGGCGGCCGCGACGGCGCCTGCCGCGCCGTAGGAGCCGGTGGTGTGCTGCACCAGCAGCACGATGGAGAGGGTCAGCATCGCGAACGGCTGGCGTGCCGCGAAGCCGGGGATCAGGAACGTCCAGGCGCCGCGCGTGCGCAGCAGCCGGCCGTATCCCGGGCGTGAGGTGGCAGCAGCCGAGTTCTTCGACGTGGTGACCGTGGATGCCACGGCCCGTGCCTTTCTGCCGCCTGGTAGCGCAGGCCCGTTGTGCGGGCGCGCCGAGAGCTGTCCTCTTGCGCTGACTGCGGTAGATACCGGTGCCACAGCTCGGGGCGTGCCGGCCGCCATACGGTCGCGCCAGCTCTGCGTCAGGCAGAGTTGGTTCGATCTGGGTTCCTCTGCATGGTACAGGGATCACCGGGCGTCAAGGGCTCCGCCCGTCGTCCCCGCCGTCCGTCCCCAGCCAGCCGGCCAGCTTGCCGCCGTGGCCCACCGCGCGCAGCCGCCGCTCGGCGGCGTCGCGCACCGGGTCGGTGGCGACTACCAGGAGCTCGTCGCCGCGCCGCAGCACGGTCGTCGGCAGCGGCACGAAGGACTTCCCGTCGCGGACGACGAGGGTGACGGCGGCCCCGGCCGGCAGGCGCAGCTCGGCCACCTCCACGCCGTGCATCCTCGACCCCTTGGGGATGGTCACCGACAGCAGATGCCCGCGCAGCCGCTCCAGGGGCGCGGACTCGATGCCGAGGTCGGCGGCCTCGTCCTCCTGGCCCAGATGCAGCTTGCGGGCCAGCCACGGCAGCGTCGGCCCCTGGATGAGGGTGTAGACGACGACCAGGACGAAGACGATGTTGAAGATCTTCCGGCTGGCGGCGACGCCCTCCACCATCGGGATCGTCGCCAGGATGATGGGCACGGCCCCGCGCAGCCCCGCCCAGGACATCAGCGTCTGCTCCCGCCAGGGCACCCGGAACGGCATCAGGCACAGCACGACGCTGAGCGGGCGGGCCGCCATGGTCAGCACCAGCCCGATGACCAGCGCGGGCACGATGTCGTCGCCCAGTTCGCTCGGCGTGACCAGCAGGCCGAGCAGGACGAACATGCCGATCTGGGCGATCCAGCCGAGCCCCTCGGCGAAGCCGCGGGTGGCCGGCCAGTGCGGCAGCCGGGCGTTGCCCAGCACCATCGAGGCGAGATAGACGGCGAGGAATCCGCTGCCGTGGGCGATGGCGCCGGCCGCGTAGGCGCCGACGGCGATGGCCATCACGGCGATGGGGTACAGGCCGGACGCGGGCAGGGCCACGCGCCGCAGGCCCCAGGCGCCGAGCCAGCCGACCGCGAGGCCGATGGCCGCCCCGATGGCCAGTTCCAGCAGGATCACGCCGAGCAGCACGTACCAGTGGTCGATGGGTCCGGCCGTGGAGAAGGAGACCACCAGGATGACCACGGGCGCGTCGTTGAAGCCGGACTCGGCCTCCAGCGTGCCCGTCACGCGCGCGGGGAGGGGGATTCTGCGCAGCACCGAGAAGACGGCCGCGGCGTCGGTCGAGGACACCACCGCGCCGATGATGAGCGCCTGCCGCCACTCCAGACCGATCAGATAGTGCGCGGCCGTCGCCGTGATCCCGACGCTGACGGCCACACCGGCCAGGGCCAGCGCGGAGGCCGCGGGCAGGGCGGGCCTGATCTCCTTCCACTTGGTGCCCAGACCACCTTCGGCCAGGATCACGACCAGGGCCGCGTACCCGATGACCTGCGTCAGCTCGGCGTTGTCGAAGTGGATGTCGCCGATGCCGTCCTGGCCCATGGCGATGCCGATGCCCAGGTAGACGAGCAGGCTGGGGAGCCCGCTGCGCGAGGAGATCCGGACCGCTGCGACGGCGACGAGCAGGACGAGCGAGCAGACGAGCAGGAGCTGGTTGAGGTGGTGGACAGTCAGCGGCCGTTCCCTTCCCTGGCAAACTACTTCGTTACCTTACCTAACTCTTGACGATTTCTTGACGCTCGCACGGGCGTCGTCGAACGCCGGTGCGGGCCGGTTCCCGACTCCCCGTCCAGGGGCGCGAGGCCCTGCGCCTATCGTTGCTCCAGCGCTCAGTTAAAAGCACAGCCCGACCTGCCGCTCGCGTTAGGACAGCAAGGACAGCGATGCCCACCGACACCACCGCCTCCACGGGTCAGCAGCCCGGCACGTCCGGCAGGAAGAGCAGAAAAGGCGGGAAAAGCGGGAAAAGGGGCCGCAAGGTCCGTCTGATCGTGCTCGTCCTGGTGCTGGCCCTGATCGGTGGTGTGGCCTACGGGGCGTACTGGTCCATCAGCACCGTGCGCGCCTCCTTCCCGCAGACCAAGGGCTCGATCACCCTGCAGGGCCTCAGCGGCACCGTCGACGTCAAGCGCGACGGCTACGGCATCCCGCAGATCTACGCCTCCTCCGACGAGGACCTGTTCATGGCGCAGGGCTATGTCCAGGCGCAGGACCGGTTCTACGAGATGGACGTCCGCCGGCACATGACCGCCGGGCGCCTGTCGGAGATGTTCGGCAAGGGCCAGATCGACAACGACGAGTTCCTGCGCACGCTCGGCTGGCACCGGATCGCGCAGGAGGAGTACGACAAGAAGCTCTCCCCGGAGACCAAGAAGTACCTCCAGGCGTACGCCAAGGGGGTCAACGCCTACCTCGAGGGCAAGGAGGGCGAGGAGATCTCCCTGGAGTACGCGGCGCTGGGCTTCGAGAACGACTACAAGCCGGGCAAGTGGACGCCGGTCGACTCCGTGGCCTGGCTGAAGGCGATGGCGTGGGACCTGCGCGGCAACATGCAGGACGAGATCGACCGCGCCCTGATGACCAGCCGCCTCGGCCCCCAGCAGATCGCCGACCTGTACCCGGAGTACCCGTACAGCCGGAACAAGCCGGTCATCCAGGAGGGCCAGTACAACGAGCTGACCGGGGCGTACGAGCAGGGTGACTCGGCGAGCGGCACGGGCACCGGGACGGGCACCGGAACCGGTACGGGCACGGGAACAGGCACCGGAACCGGAACCGGAACCGGAACCGGTACAGGCACCGGCACCGGTACAGGCACCGGCACCGGCTCCGGCTCCGGCGGATCCGCGCTGGAGAGCCAGCTCACCGGCCTCCAGCAGGTCCTGGAGGACCTCCCCACCGCCGTCGGCATCAACGGCGACGGCATCGGCTCCAACTCCTGGGTGGTCGCCGGGGAGCACACCATCACCGGCAAGCCGCTGCTCGCCAACGACCCGCACCTGTCCGCCTCGCTGCCGTCCGTCTGGTACCAGATGGGCCTGCACTGCCGCAGCGTCTCGGCCAAGTGCCAGTATGACGTCGCCGGCTACACCTTCGCGGGCATGCCCGGCGTGGTCATCGGCCACAACCAGGACGTCGCCTGGGGCCTGACCAACTCCGGCGTCGACGTCACCGACCTCTACCTGGAGAAGGTCACCGGCGACGGCTACCAGGTCGACGGAAAGATCAAGCCGTTCAGGACGCGCGAGGAGACCATCAAGGTCGCCGGCGGCCCCTCCGAGAAGATCGTCGTCCGGGAGACGGACAACGGCCCCCTGCTCTCCGACCGCAGCGACGAGCTGGTGAGGACGGGCAAGAAGGCCACTGTCGACAGCGCCGCCCCCGACCGCGGCGACGGCTACGGAGTCGCCCTGCGCTGGACCGCCCTGGACCCCGGCCGCACCATGGACTCCGTCTTCGCCATGAACCGCGCGAAGGACTGGGACGACTTCCGCGAGGCGGCCACCCTCTTCGAGGTGCCCTCGCAGAATCTGATCTACGCGGACACCGACGGCCACATCGGCTACACGCTGCCCGGAAAGATCCCCACGCGCGCGAAGGGCCACGACGGCTCGATCCCCGCCCCCGGCTGGGACTCGGACTACCGCTGGACCGGCTGGATCGACCAGGAGGCGCTGCCCTACGAGTACGACCCGGAGCGCGGCTACATCGTCACCGCCAACCAGGCCGTCGTCGGCGAGGACTACCCGTACACGCTGACCACGGACTGGGGCTACGGCGCCCGCAGCCAGCGCATCACCGACCTGATCCAGTCGAAGATCAAGGACGGCGGGAAGATCTCCACCGACGACATGCGGCAGATGCAGCTGGACAACCAGAGCTCCATCGCCAAGCTGCTGGTGCCCGAGCTGCTCAAGATCGACACCGGTGACAAGGACGTCCGCGAGGCGCAGAAGCTGCTGGAGGGCTGGGACTACACCCAGGACGCCGACTCGGCCGCCGCCGCGTACTTCAACTCGGTGTGGCGCAACATCCTCAAGCTCGCCTTCGGCAACAAGCTGCCCAAGGAGCTGCGCGTCGAGGGCCAGTGCCTGTGGGTCGACCCGGTCAACACCACCGGGCCCGCCGACGAGGTGGACAAGGTGCGCGAGTGCGGACAGCGCGAGCCGGACCAGGCGCAGCCCGACGGCGGCGACCGCTGGTTCGAGGTGGTCCGCAGCCTGATGGACGACGAGGACAGCGACTGGTGGAAGACTTCCAAGGCGGGCACCCGTCCCGCCGCGGAGAACCGTGACCAGCTGTTCAAGCGGGCCATGATCGACGCCCGCTGGGAGCTGACCGCCAAGCTCGGCAAGGACGTCGACACCTGGAGCTGGGGCCGGCTGCACCGCCTGTTCCTGAAGAACCAGACCCTGGGCACCGAGGGCCCCGGCTTCCTGCAGCGGGTCCTCAACCGGGGCCCGTGGAAGCTCGGCGGCGGCGAGGCCACCGTCAACGCGACCGGCTGGAACGCGGCAGGCGGCTACGGCGTCGTCTGGGTGCCGTCGATGCGGATGGTGGTCAACCTCGGCGACCTCGACAAGTCCCGCTGGATCAACCTCACCGGCGCCTCCGGGCACGCCTACAGCGCCCACTACGTCGACCAGACGGACAAGTGGGCCGAGGGCGAACTGCTGGAGTGGTCGTTCACGGACAAGGCGGTCGAGGACAGCACCAGCGACACGCTGCTGCTCAAGCCGTAAGGCCGCAGCCCGCCCGGCACGCACACGAAAGGGGCCGCCACGCACGCGTGGCGGCCCCTTTCGCCTCTTCGCTGTCCACGACGTCTAGCCGAACCGCCGTACTCCCCCCGGCGTCACCACCGCGTGCACCGGCCGGTCGTGCGGCTCCTCGGGGACGTGCTCGACGACCTCCGTGTCGTACAGCAGCACCACCAGCGCCGGGTGCGCGCCCGCGCGTTCGAGACGGGCGAGGACCCGGTCGTAGGAGCCGCCGCCGCGCCCCAGCCGCATCCCGCGCGCGTCGACGGCGAGGCCCGGCAGCAGCACGACGTCCGCGTCCAGGACGGCGTCAGGACCGAGCGGCGCCCCGCCGGGCTCCAGAAGATGCATCTTCCCGCCGTGCCTGACGGACGCCAGGGAGTCCTCGCCCGCGTACAGACCCCAGTCCAGGTCGTTGTCGGGGAGCAGCGAGGGCAGCAGCACCCGCACCCCCCGCGCGCGCAGCGCGTCCAGCAGCGCGCGCGTGCCGGGCTCGCTCCCCACGGAGACGTACGCCGCCACCGTGCGCGCGTGCGCCAGTTCGGGCAGGGCGAGCGCCCGCTCGGCCAGCGCCCCCGCCGCCACCTGCACGTCATCCGCCGTCAACCCGCGCCTCACCGTGGCGATGTGCCGCCGCAACGCGCGCTTGTCAGCCTCGTCGGAACCGTCGTTGTGTCTCAAGATTGTCCCCGTACTGTTCCAAACAGCTCATATGAGCGGGATGTAACCGGAGCGGCAGATTCCCTGCAATCGCACCGGATATGGTGTCGGGCATGATTCAGTCGCACCCTCGGATCAGCAAGGCTGTCATCCCCGCAGCAGGCCTGGGCACCCGGTTCCTGCCGGCCACCAAGGCCACCCCCAAGGAAATGCTGCCGGTCGTCGACAAGCCGGCGATCCAGTACGTGGTCGAAGAGGCGGTCACCGCCGGCCTCGACGACGTCCTCATGGTCACGGGCCGCAACAAGCGCCCCCTGGAGGACCACTTCGACCGCAACTACGAACTGGAGTCCGCCCTCGAGAAGAAGGGCGACGCCGAACGCCTCGCCAAGGTCCAGGAGTCCAGCGACCTCGCGACCATGCACTACGTCCGCCAGGGCGACCCCAAGGGTCTCGGCCACGCCGTCCTGTGCGCCGCCCCGCACGTCGGCGACGAGCCCTTCGCGGTGCTCCTCGGCGACGACCTGATCGACCCGCGCGACCCCCTGCTCCAGCGGATGATCGAGGTGCAGGCGCAGTACGGCGGCAGCGTCATCGCGCTGATGGAGGTGGCCCGCGAGCAGATCCACCTCTACGGCTCCGCCGCCGTCGAGACCACCGAGGACGCCGATGTCGTCCGCGTCGGCGGTCTCGTCGAGAAGCCCGACCCCGCCGACGCCCCGTCCAACCTCGCCATCATCGGCCG
Source organism: Streptomyces sp. 15-116A (assembly GCF_025290915.1). Lineage (GTDB taxonomy): Bacteria > Actinomycetota > Actinomycetes > Streptomycetales > Streptomycetaceae > Streptomyces. The sequence goes on from NZ_JAOCQE010000176.1 coordinate 9,240, forward strand.
TTACGTCCTCGACCCGGCCGTCTTCGAGATACTGCGGCAGACCGAGCCCGGCCGCGGCGGCGAGATCCAGCTCACCGACGCGCTCCAGAAGCTCGCGGCCGACGAGAAGATCGGCGGCCCGGTGCACGGCGTCGTCTTCAAGGGCCGCCGCTATGACACCGGCGACCGCGGCGACTACCTCCGTGCCATTGTCAGACTCGCGTGCGAACGTGAAGACCTGGGCCCGGACTTCCGGACCTGGCTCCACCGTTATGTCACCGAGGAGATGCAGCAAAGTTGAGCACTGCCGCGCCCCGCACCGCAGGCCCGGACCACCTCTGGTCGGTGGACGAGCACCTGGACGACATCCTCAGCACCGTCCGCCCGCTCGAACCCATCGAACTGCACCTCCTCGACGCCCAGGGCTGCGTCCTGGTCGAGGACGTCACGGTCCCGGTCTCCCTGCCCCCCTTCGACAACAGCTCGATGGACGGGTACGCGGTGCGGGTCGCGGACATCGCGGGCGCGAGCGAGCGCTACCCGGCGGCCCTGGAGGTCGTCGGGGACGTCGCGGCCGGCCAGTCCGAGCTGCTGCACGTGGGCCCCGGACAGGCCGCCCGCATCATGACCGGCGCCCCGCTGCCGCCCGGCGCCGAGACGGTCGTCCCCGTGGAGTGGACCGACGGCGGCCTCGGCGAGGGCCCCGCCACCGGGATGCGCGCCCGTGCCCTCGCCCCCGAGGCGGCCGGCGGCCAGGTGCTGGTGTTCCGCCCGGCCGAGGCACGCGCGCATGTGCGCGCCAAGGGCAGCGACGTGAAGGCCGGCGACCGCGCGCTCCGGGCCGGCACCGTGCTCGGCCCGCCCCAGATCTCCCTGCTCGCCGCCATCGGCCGCGGCACCGTACGTGTACGCCCGCGCCCGCGCGTGGTGGTGCTCTCCACCGGCAGCGAACTCGTCCAGCCCGACGAGGAGCTGCGGCCGGGTCAGATCTACGACTCCAACAGCTTCGCCCTCACCGCCGCCGCCCGTGACGCGGGCGCCATCGCCTACCGCGTGGGCGCGGTCGCCGACGACGCCGACACCCTGCGCGACGCCATCGAGGACCAGCTGGTCCGCGCCGACCTGATGGTCACCAGCGGCGGCGTGAGCGTCGGGGCGTACGACGTCGTCAAGGAGGCCCTGTCGTACGCGGGCGACGAGGACGAGCCGGGCAGCGGCGTCGAGTTCCGCAAGCTCGCCATGCAGCCGGGCAAGCCCCAGGGCTTCGGCTCCATCGGCCCCGACCACACCCCGCTGCTGGCCCTCCCCGGCAACCCGGTCTCCTCCTACGTCTCCTTCGAGCTGTTCGTCCGCCCCGCCATCCGCACCCTGATGGGCCTCACCGACGTCCACCGCCCCAGAACCCGCGCGGCACTGACCGCGGACCAGCCGCTCACCTCCCCGAAGGGCCGCCGCCAGTTCCTGCGCGGCCGGTACGCCGACGGCGAGGTGACCCCGGTCGGCGGCGCCGGATCCCACCTGGTGGCCGCCCTCGCCCGGGCGAACGCGCTGATCGTCGTCCCCGAGGACGTCGAGTCCGTCCGGCCCGGCACGGACGTCGAGGTGGTCCTGCTCGGCTGACCGCGCCTCCATCGGGGTACCGTGTCGCGCACAGCAGGCCCGCGCGCCGCACCGCGACGGGCCCGGACCGGGAGCGCCACAGCAGCATGAGCACGCAGGACCGACCCAGCCAGGACCACCTGACGCACCTCGACGAGGCGGGCGCGGCCCGCATGGTCGACGTGTCCGGCAAGGACGTCACCGCGCGCACCGCCCGCGCGAGTGGCCGCGTCCTCGTCTCGCCCCGCGTGATCGAGCTGCTGCGCGGCGAGGGCGTCCCCAAGGGCGACGCCCTGGCCACCGCCCGTATCGCGGGCATCATGGGCGCCAAGCGCACCCCCGATCTGATCCCGCTGTGTCACCCCTTGTCGGTGTCCGGTGTGAAACTGGATCTGTCGGTCGCGGACGACGCGGTGGAGATCGCGGCCACGGTGAAGACGACGGACCGCACGGGCGTCGAGATGGAGGCCCTCACCGCGGTCTCGGTCGCCGCGCTCACGGTGATCGACATGGTCAAGGCGGTCGACAAGAAGGCGGTCATCACGGACGTGCGGGTGGAGGAGAAGACGGGCGGGAAGTCGGGCGACTGGAGCAGGGCATGAGCTATCGGGCCCTTGTGATCACCGCCTCCAACCGTGCCGCGGCCGGTGTCTACGAGGACAAGGGCGGCCCGCTGATCGCCGACGGCCTCAAGCGCTTCGGCTTCGCCGTGGACGGCCCGCGGGTCGTCCCCGACGGCGACCCCGTGGAGGCCGCCCTGCGCGCGGGCGCCGACGCCGGGTACGACGTCATCGTGACCACCGGCGGCACCGGCATCTCGCCCACCGACCGCACCCCCGAGGCCACCCGCCGGGTGATCGACCACGAGGTCCCCGGCATCGCGGAGGCCATCCGCGCGTACGGCCGGGACAAGGTGCCGACGGCCGCGCTGTCCCGGGGCCTGGCCGGGGTCGCGGGGACCACGCTGATCGTGAACCTGCCCGGCTCCAGCGGGGGCGTGAAGGACGGCCTCGCCGTGCTGGAGCCCCTGCTGAAGCACGCCGTGGACCAGCTGCGCGGCGGGGACCACCCCAGACCCGGCGCGGACGGCGGGGGTGCGAGCTGAACAGCCCCTCCTGGCCCGTGGAACTGGTGGACGGCGACATCGTCCTCCGGCCGATAAAGCTGCGCGACCAGCGGGCCTGGCGCGAGGTCAACCGGCGCAACCGCGACTGGCTGCGGCCCTGGGAGGCGACCATCCCGCCGCCCACGCCGTCCGGTCCGGTCGCGCACCGGCCGACCTACCGTCAGATGGTCCGCCATCTGCGCTCGGAGGCGAACGCGGGCCGGATGCTGCCGTTCGTCATCGAGTACCAGGGGCGTCTGGTCGGCCAGTTGACGGTCGCCGGGATCACCTGGGGCTCGATGTGCTCCGGGCACGTCGGCTACTGGGTGGACGAGGCGGTGGCCGGGCGCGGGGTGATGCCGACGGCCGTCGCGCTCGCGGTGGACCACTGTTTCCGCACGGTCGGACTGCACCGCATCGAGGTCTGCATTCGCCCGGAGAACGGGCCGAGCCGCCGAGTCGTCGAGAAACTCGGATTCCGCGAAGAGGGACTGCGTCCGCGATATCTCCACATCGACGGGGCTTGGCGCGACCATCTCGTCTTCGCGCTCACGGCGGAGGAAGTGCCCGAGGGCCTGCTCAGCCGCTGGCACCGCGCACGGGCCCGCGACGAGCGCGAGCGGCAGGGGAGCGAGCGGCACGACCCCGGGATCCGGCACCACCCCGGAAATTGAATAAACGTTCGAAATTGATCGGATCACGACCGAGTCAAGGCGGAGAATTCCCACCCCGGATGGTCGGCTGATCGCATCGGTCACAAGAAAAGTTCGAAATATCAGCCAGATCGTGCGACACACCGGCTCAATTGGCAGATGGCGTCATGCAAACCCCTCTACCGTGTGAGGCGTGAGCAGCAGCGGCCTCATCTACGCAGTCATTGTCGGGGCCTGGGCCGCCTACTTGGTGCCGATGTGGCTCCGTAGGCAGGACGAGCTGAACGAGGCCCGTCCGACGGAACGCTTCAGCACCGCCATCCGACTGCTGTCCGGACGGGCGGGCATGGAGCGCCGGTACGCCAAGGACCTGCGGGCGCGCTCCGCCGAGGACGGCGAGCAGGACGCCCCCGACCCGGACGCGGTCACCGACTCGGTGGACGTCCGGGCCTTCGCCGTGTCCCAGACCCGCCGCGAGGCCCGGGCATCCGTACCGCAGCCGGACCCGGCGGGCGAGGCGCCGGACGAGCGCGCGGACCGGATGGGCGGAGCCGACCGGGCGGGCGGTGCGGACCGAGTGGGTGGTGCGGACCGGGCGGGCGGATCGGACCGTCGGGCGGCCCCCGCTCCCGAGGGGTCCC
>NZ_JAOCQE010000177.1 GCF_025290915.1 Streptomyces sp. 15-116A
GACCGGGACAGCCAGCGTCCGCTCGGCGCGCGCAGCCCGCCGTCGCCCTGCCAGGCGGACAGGGCGCGAATGGGGTCGCCGAGCCCGATGACGTCGAGCCCGCGCAGCGCGTTCGGGGCCAGGGAGATGGCCGCGCCGACCGGTTCCAGCGAACCGGCGCGCTCCAGGACCGTCACCTTCACCCCGCGCAGGTGCAGGGCGGCCGCCGCGGTGAGCCCTCCGATGCCTCCGCCGATCACGACGGCCCGCTTCACGTCTGCCATGACGCCTCCTCGCGACAGCCGCACTACATCTGTAGTGCCGGTACGTCTCGACTGTACTACAGCCGTAGTGCGCCGGGTAGGTTGACCACCATGTCCGTACGCACCGCCGGCGCCGCCCGCGCCGATCTCGTCGCCGATGCCGCTCTCGCCCTGCTCGCCGAGCGCGGGATGCGCGGGCTCACCCACCGGGCGGTCGACGAGGCGGCCGGACTCCCCCAGGGCTCCACCTCCAACCTCGCCCGCACCCGTCAGGCCCTGCTGGAACTGGCCGTACGCCGGCTCGCCGACCGGGAGGCCCGGGTGCTCGCGCTGCACGAGATGCCGGACCCGGCGGCCGGAACGGATTCGCTGGTGGACGCCCTCGCACTGGCCACCCACCGCGCCCTGACCCGCAACCGCGACCTCACCCTGGCCCGCTACGAACTCGCCCTGGAGGCAACCCGCCGCCCGGAGCTGCGCGCCCACTTCGACGCGGCCGGCGCCCGCTTCCGCGACCAGCTCACCGCGCTCGTCACGGCACTGGGATCCACGGCCCCGGAGCGGCACGCGCTGACGCTGATCGCCTGGGCGGACGGGCTGATGTTCTCGTGCGTGGCCGGGTCGTTCAGCGCCCGGGTGCCGGACCTGGCGGCGGTGCGGGAGAGTCTGCGCGAGGTGCTGGACGGGATGATCATTGGCTGAAAACACCTGGTGGCGCGGCGTACGACTGAGCGAGGATGCCCAGATGACGACGACCGAGCGCCGCGAACCCGCCAACAACGCCGACGAACGCACCATGCTGGAGGGCTGGCTGGACTACCACCGCAGCACCCTCGCCTGGAAGTGCGAGGGCCTGACCGACGCGCAGCTGCGCACCGCGTCGGTGCCGCCGTCCGAGCTGTCCCTGCTGGGGCTGGTGCGGCACATGGCGGAGGTGGAGCGGGGCTGGTTCCGCAGCGTGCTGCTGGGCGAGGACCCGGGCCCGATCTACTGCAGCGACGCGGATCCGGACGGCGAGTTCCACCTCACCGAGGCGGACACCTGGCAGGAGGCGTACGCGACCTGGCAGGAGGAGATCGACATCGCGCGGCGCAACGCGGCGGGCTTCGCGCTGGACGACCTGTCCAAGGGCCGCAGCAGGCAGTCGGGCGAGCCGTTCAGCCTGCGCTGGATCTACACCCACATGATCGAGGAGTACGCGCGTCACAACGGCCACGCCGACCTGGTCCGCGAGCAGCTCGACGGCGCCACCGGCGACTGATCGTCACCCCGGCGGTGCGCGCGGCCCCCGTACGGGGCGGGAGATCACCCGTGCGGGGCATCCTGTGCCTGTCCGCCGTTCACCGGGCGGCCGGAGCCAGCAGAGTGGCGCGGGTGCATCGAACGACGACCGCAGCAACGCTTCTGGTGACGGTGGCCGTGTCGGCCCTGACGGGCTGTGTGACGGTTCAGCGTCCGCTCGCGCCCGGCCCGCCGCCGGCTCCGTCCCAGCCGCCGGTCCCCCGCCCGGACGGGCAGGCCGAGACACAGATCGTGCAGGCGCCGGCGCGCGAGGCCCTGGAGATGGTCGACCCGTCCCGGCCCACGGAGACGCCGGCGGCGTCCCCCTCACACCGCGCCACCCCCACGGCACCCGCACCGCAGGACACGCCACGGCCCGGCGACCGCGGCAGCCGGCCCCGTCCCACCACCCCCGACCGCACGGGGACTCCTCGTCGCCCGCCCGTGGACCTCTCCGCAGTCCCGGACTCCGTCCGCCGCGACCTGCGTAGCACGCCGGACGTCTGCGGCCTGGGCAGGCGGTACGGCGGCTGGCGCGCGGACAGCCCGGAGGCGACCATCTGCAAGGACGCGTACGGAAGATGACCGACCTGGTGCCTTACGGACCTTGCCTGGGCGGTCCGGTGGGCTCATCTCCCTCGCCGAGCCGGCTCTCCAGGCGCCGGATCGCGCTGCGCACGCCCTCGCCGTAGGTGTCGTCGGCGAGGGTGCCGGCCGCTCCCCGGGCGCGGTGGAGGTGGGTGCGGGCGGCGTCGGGGCGGCCGAGGCGGGCGTAGTCGGCGGCGAGGTTGAGGTGCAGGGAGGGGTAGAGCGCGCGGACGGCGGGGGCTCCCTCGTATCCGGCCGTGCGGTCACCGGCGACCTCCTCGGCCGCCGTCAGGGCCCGCAGGTCCCAGGCCAGTTCGACCTCGGGGTCGTCCTGGGTGTCGGCCAGGTAGTGGGCCAGGGTGCAGCGGTGCAGCGGGTCGCCGTGCTCACCGATCTCCGCCCACAGACCGAGCAGCCGGTGCCGGGCCTCCTCCCGGTCCCCGGCATGGTGCAACATCACCACCGGCCCGATCCGCGCCCACACGGCATCCGGCACCGCCTGCCCCGGTCGCTCGCCCACGGCACCCTCCGCACTCCTGGCCCAGCCCCCACGCCGAACGCTAACCGCCCCCGACCCGAATAGGGCCCAGGTCACCCCGCGACACCCGGCAACGCCGAACGAGGCTGCACATGACGGAGAGGCCGTGCCGACACACCGGCTCACGTCACAGAGGGCCGGGGCGAGACGCCAAGGGCAACCCGACAGGACCATCGAGCGCGGCTGAGGCATGAAGGCGCCCGCCGTCGGAGAGCCACCGTCTCCAGGCGATGCGGCGGCACACGCCTGAGCGGACCACGGGCGCATGAGGAGGCCGGGCGCTCACCCGGCCCCGGCGATGGGCGCCCCGGGTGCGGGAGCAGCCTGGGTCCGGAGCGCAGCCCCGGGTGTCGGGAGCGGCTCGGATCCAAAGCGCGGCCCGAATCCGGAGCACGGCCCGGGTCCGGAACCCTCCCCAGGGACAGAAGGCGCCCCCGGCAGGCAGGGCGGGCCGGAAGTCGGCGGGACCGGGACGGCCGGCCCGCCGACGGCTACGACAGCGCCCGGATACCCTGGAGACAGCCCGGGTCCACCGCGCCACCGGGTACAGAGCGTGGCACGGGCCCGGGCCCGGAGCGCGGCGCGGGCCGAAGCGCAGCCCGAAGCCGCGGGTCCCGAAGGCAGTACGAGTAGGGGCGGCAGCCCGGGTGCGGAAGCGGCTCGGGTCCGGAAAGCGCCCCGAGCACGGGAACGCCCCGGTCCGGGATGCAACCCGGGCCTGGAGCGCAGCCCGGGTATACAAGCCGCCCAAGTCCGGAAGCAGCCCGGGCGCGGGCCGCGGCACCGCACCGGGGATCGGAATCAGCCCAGGTTCGGGATGGTCCAGTCGATCGGGGTGTGGCCCTGGGCCGCCACCGCCTCGTTGATCTGCGTGAAGGGGCGGGAGCCGAAGAACTTCTTCGCCGACAGGGGTGAGGGATGGGCGCCCTTGACCACCGCGTGCCGGGTCTCGTCGATCAGCGGCAGCTTCTTCTGCGCGTAGTTGCCCCACAGCACGAAGACCGCCGGGTCGGGCCGGGAGGCCACCGCGCGGATCACCGCGTCGGTGAACCTCTCCCAGCCGCGCCCCTTGTGCGAGTTGGCCTCGCCCGCGCGCACCGTGAGCACCGCGTTGAGCAGCAGCACGCCCTGCTCGGCCCAGGGCATCAGATAGCCGTTGTCCGGGATCGGCGTGCCCAGCTCGGCGTGCATCTCCTTGTAGATGTTCCGCAGCGACGGCGGGATCCTCACCCCCGGCCGGACCGAGAAGCACAGGCCGTGCCCCTGGCCCTCGCCGTGGTACGGGTCCTGTCCGAGGATCAGGACCTTCACCTTGTCGTACGGCGTGGCGTCCAGCGCCGCGAAGACCTCCTCGCGGGGCGGGTAGACGGGACCCCTCGCCCGCTCCTCCTCGACGAACTCGGTCAGCTCCTTGAAGTAGGGCTGCTGCAGCTCGTCACCCAGAACCCCACGCCAGGACTCGGGCAGCATGGCGATGTCGGTCACGTCAACGTCCTCACGATCGCGGTCACTTCCAGGATCTTCCTGGAATTGAGAACCTACCGGTGACCACTGACAACGGGGTCACCGATGCCCGTGAGGACCGCCCCGCCCGACTCCTACCAGCTGGTCTTCCGCGACAGCTCCCACACCATCATGATCGTCGACGGATCCAGCGCCCGCTCCGCGCCCGAGACGTCCCGGCTGGCCGCCACGTACTGCCGGCCCTGCCACAGCGGCAGCAGCCGCGCGTCGTCGACGAGGATCTGCTGGGCCTCCTCGAAGTCCTTCACCACGTTCCCGCGGTCGCTCTCCCTGCGGGACCGGGGCAGCAGCACATCGGTGATCTCGGTGGCCTCGTACGGCGTGCCGAGCGCGTTCTGCTTGCCGACGAACGGGGCGATGAAGTTGTCCGCGTCGGGGAAGTCGGGGAACCAGCCACGCCCGAACACCGGGTACTCACCCTTCTGGTAGCCCTCGACATAGGTCTTCCAGGGACGGCTCTTGAGCGTGATGTCGAACAGCTTGGAGGCCTCCAGCTGGCGCTCCAGCTCCTTGAACTCCAGCGCGGTCTCGGAGCCGTAGCGGTCCGTGGTGTACCAGAGGGTCAGCGGCACCGGCCCGTTGATGCCCGCGTCGGTGAGGATCTTCCGGGCCTTGGGGACGCTGGGGTCGCCGAAGTCGTCGAAGAAGCCGGTGGTGTGGCCGGTGAGGCCCTTGGGGACCATGGAGTACAGCGGGTCGACGGTGTCCTTGTAGACCTTGTGCGCGATCGCCCCGCGGTCCACGAGCTGCGCGATGGCCTGGCGTACGGCCTTCTTGCCGGCCCACGGGTCCTTCGGGTTGAACACCAGGTAGTTGATGTCGGTCCCGGTGCCGTCGACGAGCTGGATCTCCTCCTCCTTGGAGGTCTTGCCCTGGAGGTCCACCACGTCGCTCGCGGCGAGTCCGCGGTAGGTGAGGTCGATCTCCTTGTCGCGCAGCGCCTTGACCATGGCGCCGGAGTCCTGGAAGTAGCGGATCGTCACCGCGCTGTTCTTCCGCTCGGCGAATCCCTTGTACTGGTCGTTGCGGACGAGTTCGGCCTGCTTGCCCTCCTCGTAGGAGTCGAGGGTGTACGGGCCGGAGCCGACGACGCTCGTGTCCTTGCGCAGGGCGTCGGCCGGGTAGGCGTCCGGGTCGACGATCGACATGGCGGGCGTGGCCAGCACGAACGGGAAGGTGGCGTCGGGCTTGTTGAGATAGAAGACCACCTCACGGTCGCTCGGCGCCTGCACCCGCTCCAGGCTGCCGAGCAGACCCGCCGGGCCTCCGCTGACGTTGATCTCGCGGATCCGGTCGATCGAGTGCTTGACCGCCTTGGCGTCCAGTGCCCCGCCGTCCGAGAACTTCAGGTCCTCGCGCAGTTCGCAGCGGTAGACCTGGTTGGAGGCGTCGGAGAACTCGCAGCTCTTGGCGGCGTCCGGCTGGGGCGTGGTCGCGCCGACCGGGTAACTCAGCAGCGTCTGATAGATGTTGCGGAACAGTTCCCAGGAACCGTCCCAGGAGGCGGCAGGATCCAGCGTGCTGGGGGAGCTGGTCGTACCCACGACGATCGGCCCCTCGTCGTCCGGACTGTCGGACGACAGGACGCCGCAGCCGGCGACCAGGGACGATATGGACGCGATGGCCGCCACCCGCCGCAGGCATCGGTTCCGGTTGAACACGCGCACGCTCCTCGATCTGCCATACCAAGGGTCGGCAGACCATACCGCAGTGTTCCGCCTGGTGGCCCTACTCCGTACGGTCCTTGAGACGGGAGGTCCGATGACTACGTTGTCAACGCCTCTGTCCGGCCCGGATACGCCGACACGGGCGCCGTTTTCGTCAACGGGCGCCCGTGCCGGGATCGTCGTGCGTCAGCACATGGGGTGTCGCTCGCCTCAGGCGACACCGGCGTTCAGGAAGATGCCGCCGTCGACCACGAGGGTCTGACCGGTGACCCAGTCCGACTGCTCCGAGGTCAGGAAGGCCGCGGCGCCGCCGATGTCGGAGGGCACGCCGAGCCGGCCCAGCGGGTAGGCCGCCGCCGCCTCCGCCTCGCGGCCCTCGTAGAGCGCCTGGGCGAACTTGGTCTTCACCACGGCCGGGGCGATCGCGTTGACCCGCACCTTGGGCGCGAACTCGTGCGCGAGCTGGATGGTCAGGTTGATCAGCGCGGCCTTGCTGACGCCGTACGCGCCGATGAACGGCGAGGGCGCGAGGCCCGCGACGGAGGCGATGTTGACGATCGCGCCGCCGTTGTCCTTCTGCCAGGCGTGCCAGGTGCGCTGGGCGAAGCCGAGCGCCGAGACCACGTTGGTCTCGAACACCTTGCGGGCCACGTTGAGGTCGAGGTCGGCGATCGGCCCGAACACCGGGTTGGTCCCGGCGTTGTTGACCAGGAAGTCGACCCGGCCGAAGGCTTCCATGGTGCGCTCGACGGCGGCGGCCTGGTGGGCCTCGTCGTGCGCCTTGCCGACGGCGTAGATCGCGCGGTCGGCGCCGAGCTGTTCGACGGCCTCCTTGAGGGCGTCCTCGTTGCGGCCGGTGATGCAGACGCGGTCGCCGCGCGCGACGAGCGCCTCGGCGACGCCGTAGCCGATGCCCCGGCTGGCGCCGGTGACCAGGGCGACCTTGCCCGAGAGTTCCACTGCAGTCATGTCCTGTGTCCCCAGTCGTCCCTAGTCGAGCGGTCCGCCGGCGACGTACAGCACCTGGCCGGAGACGAAGCCGGCCTCCTCGCCGGTGAAGAAGGCGATCGCGTTCGCGATGTCCTCGGGCTCGCCGACGCGGTTCACCGGGATCTGGGTGGCGGCGGCGGCCTTGAAGTCCTCGAAGCCCATGCCGACGCGCTCCGCGGTGGCCTTGGTCATCTCGGTGGCGATGAAGCCGGGGGCGACGGCGTTGGCGGTGACGCCGAACTTGCCGAGCTCCTTGGCGAGGGTCTTGGTGAAGCCCTGCAGACCGGCCTTGGCGGCCGAGTAGTTGACCTGGCCGCGGTTGCCGAGCGCGGAGGAGGACGACAGGTTGACGATCCGGCCGAAGCCCGCGTCGACCATGTGCTTCTGGCAGGCCTTCGACATCAGGAAGGCACCGCGCAGGTGCACGTTCATGACGGTGTCCCAGTCGGAGACGCTCATCTTGAACAGCAGGTTGTCCCGCAGCACGCCCGCGTTGTTGACCAGGATGGTGGGGGCGCCGAGCTCCTCGACGATCCGCGCGACGGCGGCCTCGACCTGCGCCTCGTCGGAGACGTCGCAGCCGACCGCGATGGCCTTGCCACCGGCGGCGGTGATCTTCTCGACGGTGTCCTTGCACGCGGCCTCGTCGAGGTCGAGCACGGCGACCGCGCGACCCTCGGCGGCCAGTCGTACGGCGGTGGCGGCGCCGATGCCGCGCGCGGCGCCGGTGACGACCGCGACCCGCTGCTCAGTGGTGGACATTGCTGCTTCTCCTCGCCCTTGGGATGCGGCTCCTGCGGTCGCGCCCGGTTCGGTGAGCGACCGCTTAGTACCTTCAGCAGACGTGACGCTAGAAGCCCTGGCACCCGGTGTCAACGGCACACCGTACGTGTGTGATCCATTCCCCGTGCGGCTCAGCCTCAGCCGGGCCGCACCCGCGTGGCGGTGACACGACGCTCCGAACGCTCCCGGCACTCGATCGGCCTACGGCTGCGCGCCCCGGCGCCGGGGCGCCCCTAGCGTCGAAGCGCGAGCCATTCGTGGCCGGAAAGCCATTCGAAGGAGGCGCGTCATGCGTCGTCGCACCGGTGCCCTGGGCACGCTGTTCGCGCTCGCCGCGATCGTGCCTCTGGCCGGGACAGCTCACGCCCAGGACCTCGACTGCGGTGACTTCCGCTGGCAGGAGGACGCCCAGCTGCTGTTCGAGGCGGACCGCAGTGATCCGCACCGCCTGGACGAGGACGCGGGCCCCGACGACGGCATCGCCTGCGAGGCACTCCCCCGGCGCGAGGTCGGCGAGCGCGACACGTCCTCCACGAGCCGCCCCCGGCCCGAGACACCGACGCCCGCTCCGACCACCATCGCGCCCAGTTCGGCGGCGCCCGGCAGCCCGACGCCGACCGGATCGCCCACGCCCACCCCCACCCGCACCCTGAGCCCGGTCACCCCGACCACGGCGTCCGCGGCCCCCACCAGCGCACCCGTCGTGCCCCCGACGTCGGCCTCGCCCTCGCCGCCGCGCGGTGTCGAGGGCGGCGTGGGCGGCGCGTCCCGCACGGGGCCGAGCGACTGGGAGGTGGCGATCGGCGCGGCGTTCGTGGTGAGCGCGGCCGTGGCGGGCGGTTACCTCGTCAGGCGCCGGCGTTCCTGACCCCTCTCACCGGTCTCTCACCGCACCAGCACGTCCAGCAGCCGCTCCGTCTCCGCCGCCGGATCGGCGGTGAGCCCGGTGTGCACCGGTCCGGGCTGGACGATGGTGGAGCGGGGCGCGATCAGCCAGCGGAAGCGCCGGCCGGCGTCGTCCTGCCCCGCCTGACCTGCCCCGTCGCCGCCCGCGCACACACCCTCGACGGCACGTAGCGCGGCCCGCACCCCCTCCAGGTCCACCTCCGGGTCGAGGGCCAGCAGCCGGGCCTCGTCGAGATGCGTGCGGGCGGCGACGAACCCGAGGGGACGGCAGTAGACGAGCACCCCGGCGTTGACGCACTCGCCGCGTTCGACGCGCGGGACCACGCGCAGCACGGCGTACTCGTAGACATGACGGTCGCTCATCGGTCTCCCCCGAGTCCCTGGATGTGCTGGTGGACGGTCGCCGCGCGGGCGAGCAGCGGCCGGGCGTAGGCCGCTCGCAGATCGTCCGGGGTGTCGAAGCCGGGCTCCCCGGTCAGCCAGGCGTCGGGGATCTCGGCGGTGACCTCGGCGAGCAGGTCCTCGGTGACCAGGGGGGCGAGCTGTGCGGCGGCGGACGCCACGTCCGGGGCGAAGGGCCGCAGCGCGTGGTCGGCGGCGTCGTAGGGGCGGGCCGCGGAGGCGGTGGCGCCGGGCCAGTTGTGGTGCCAGATCATCGTCGCGCCGTGGTCGACGAGCCACAGCTCGCGGTGCCAGCGCAGCAGGTTGGGGTTGCGCCAGGACCGGTCCACGTTGCCCACCAGGGCGTCGAACCAGACGATCCGCCCGGCCTCCTCCGGGCTCACCTCGAAGGCCAGCGAGTCGAAGCCGAGCGCTCCGGAGAGGAAGTCCATGCCGAGGTTGGTGCCGCCGCTGGACTTCAGCAGGTGCTGCACCTCCTGGTCGGGTTCGCCGAGCCCGAGCACGGGGTCGACCTCGACGGTCACCAGTCGCGGCACCCGGAACCCGAGCCGGCGGGCGAGCTCCGCGCAGACCACCTCGGCGACGAGCGTCTTGCGGCCCTGTCCCGCGCCGGTGAACTTCAGGACGTAGGTGCCGAGGTCGTCGGCCTCGATCAGTCCCGGCAGCGAGCCGCCCTCTCGCAGCGGAGCGATGTAGCGGGTCGCGATGACTTCCTTGAGCATCGCCCCAGGTTACTGGCGCGTCCGCGGGGAGCTGACCGCGAGACGACGGGGGCCTTCGCTCCCCCCGCTTCGCCTCCAGACCGAGCACCTCGATGACACACACGATTCGGCCGGCAGCGGGTACTCGGGTCCCGCTACTGCTGGTACGAGTGCTCAGTGCGAGGCCGCGGAGAAGGGATCGCTGCTCCATGGTCGGTGACATCGGCGACGAGCTCCGGGCGAGGCGCCAGGGAGAGAGCGGACATCGGACGGTTCCGCACACCGCGGACACGCGTGTGCAGGCCTGGGGCACCACGCGGGAGCGCTGTCTCGCCGAGGCCGTCCGCGGGATGGTCGAGGCGTTCGCCGACGTGTCGGAGGCACATCCCAGCGGCGTGGAACGGGTGCGTCTCGGGCCCGGTGGTGACGAGGAGCTGCTGACCGCGCTCCTGGACGAGGTGATCTACCGAGTGGAGGTGGCCGGCCGGATCCCGGTCGAGGTGGAGGTCGAGCCGTCCGGCGGCGGTCTCGAGGTGCGTCTGTCTCTCGCCGATCTCACCCAGGCGACGGTCACCGGCGCCGCCCCCAAGGGGGTCTCCTGGCAGGGCCTGCGCTTGGGCCCCGACCCGTACGGATGGTCCTGCTCGGTGATCGTGGACGTGTGACGGCGTCCCGCCTCATCCCTTCACCACCCCGAGCGGCACCAGACGGGCCACCCTCCGGCACAGCCCCGCGCCCTCGCTCGCCGCCACCACGGCGTCGACGTCCTTGTACGCCTCCGGGGTCTCCTCCGTCAGGCCGCGCCAGGACTTCGGGCGGGCGGCGATCCCGGCCCGGCGCAGGCGCGCTTTCAGCTCCGCGCCGGTGACGCTGCGTGCGGCCTGGTGGCGGCTCATCGTGCGGCCGGCCCCGTGGCAGGTGGAGTGGAAGGCGTCGCCTCCGGCCACACCGGCCAGCACGTACGACGCCGTCCCGAGCGTGCCGGGGATCAGCACCGGCTGCCCGAACTCCCTTATGTCCTCGGGTAGTTCAGGATGCCCCGGCGGGAAGGCGCGGGTGGCGCCCTTGCGGTGCACGCACAGCCGCCGCCGCTCGCCGTCCACCGCATGGGTCTCGATCTTGGCGAGGTTGTGGGAGACGTCGTACACCAGCGACAGCCGGGCGCCGGCGGAGCGCTGGAACACCGCGCGTGCGGCGTCGGACAGCAGCTGGCGGTTCGCCCGCCCGTAGTTGGCGGCCGCGGCCATCGCACCGAGATAGTCCCGCCCCTCGGGCGAGTCGACCGGCGTACAGGCGAGCTGCCGGTCGGGCACCGAGATGCCGTAGCGGGCCATGGCGCGGTCCATGAGCCGTACGTGGTCCGAGCAGATCTGGTGTCCGAGGCCGCGGGACCCGCAGTGCATCATCACGCAGACCTGGTCCGCCCGGATGCCGAACACGGCCGCCGCGGCACCGTCGTACACCTCGGTGACCTGCTGGACCTCCAGGAAGTGGTTGGCCGAGCCCAGGCTGCCCACCTGGCCGAGGCCCCGCTCCCGGGCCCGCTGCCCGACCTGCGTGACATCCGCGTCGGCCACCGCGCCCCCGTCCTCGCAGCGCAGCAGGTCCCGTTCCTCGCCGTGGCCGCGTTCCACGGCGTAGCACGAGCCACCGGCCAGCAGCCGCTCCAGTTCGCCCGGCCCGTCCGGGCGCCAGACGCCGCCGGGACCGGCGCCCCGGGGAATCGCCCGGTCCAGGCCGTCCATCACAGCGGTGAGTGCGGGCCGGAACGTGTCGCCGTCACAGTCGGCGGCCAGCAGGCGCACCCCGCAGGAGATGTCGAAGCCGACCCCGCCCGGCGAGACGACCCCGCCCGCGTCGATGTCGGTGGCGGCCACGCCGCCGATGGGGAACCCGTACCCCCAGTGGATGTCCGGCATGGCGTAGGAGGCGGCGACGATGCCGGGCAGCGTGGCCACGTGGGCGACCTGCTCCAGGGACTGCTCGGCGTCCGCGATCAGGTCCCGGGAGGCGAACACGACCCCGGGCACCCGCATGCCGTCGTGCGGCTCGATGCGGTAGCGGAAGGCACGTTCCTCGACCAGCTCCATCGCGGCCTCCGTGTCGGGCCCCTGGTCGGCGGCCCTCTCAGCCGGAGCTTCCGCCGGGGATGGCGAGTTCGCGTCCGCGGTAGAAGCCCTCTCGCTCCTCCAGGACGTACGGGGCCATCGCGGCCCGCCGCTGGGTCTCCGGTTCGGAGGACCGCCAGGACGCGCAGGCCTCCTCGGAGTCCCAGAACGACACCCCGGTGATCTCCTGCCCGTCCTCGGACCAGTAGGCGAAGGCCCGGTGCATCCCCTGCGGCTGGGTCGCAGGCCGCCACGCCTCCTCGAATTCCTCCAGTGCGCCCGGCCGGATGCGGCGCGTGGTCACCCAGACAAAGTGCTCCTGCATCGCGGTCTCCTCCGCTACGGCGGCTCGGCTCGTCGGCACCCCCTTCGACCACCGTAGATCCGCGGCACCGATCACGCCTGCGCGGAGGACGACGGCGGCCACCCGAGGGCACGTGGGCGCCTCCCTCAGCAGGTCCTGAACGGCGCGGGCCCGTCGGCCGTACCTCTGAGCAGATCACGCATCCTCTCCGGAAGGAACTCACCGGCATGACCAGCGCATCGCTTCAGCCCGCATCGGGACCGGCGCGTCGAACCGTCGTGGCGGCGGCCGGGGCGGCGGGTCTCGCCGTCGCGCTGACCGCGTGTTCCGGCTCGGACGACGGCGGCTCGACCTCCGTGGACACCGGCGCCGGAGCGCAGGACGACGGACAGCAGGGCAGCGGGGGTTCGGGCGGGGGCGACGACGCCGCGGGCGGTGCCGCGCTGGCCTCCACCGCGGACATCCCGGAGGGCGGCGGCAAGGTGTTCGCCGACCAGAAGGTGGTGGTGACCCAGCCGACCGCGGGCGAGTTCAAGGCGTTCTCGGCGACCTGCACGCATCAGGGCTGCGCGGTGAAGAGCGTCGCCGACGGGGTCATCAACTGCCCCTGTCACAACAGCAACTTCTCGATCGCCGACGGCAGCGTGCAGAGCGGGCCCGCCAAGAAGCCGCTGCCCGCCATGGAGATCACCGTCAGCGGGGACTCCATCACGCTCGCGTGAGCCGTCAGCGCCGGACCGTACGGCGCTGTCGGCCCAGGTGGGCCAGCACCTCGTCACTGGTCGCGAGGGTGGCGACCAGGGCGAGGGTGTGGCGGATCAGGGCGCGGGTGTAGTCGGCGGGCACGCCCGCGACGGCGTCCGTGGGGACGACCACGGTGTAGCCGCGGTTCACCGCGTCGAACACGGCGTTGGGCACGGCCACGTTCGCCGAGACGCCGGTGACGATCAACGTGCGGCACCCGAGGTTGCGCAGCAGCGCGTCGACGCCGGTGCCCTGGATCGGCGACAGCCCGTGCAGCCGGCGTACGACGAGATCCTCGTCGGCGACCTCGATCGGCGCGGCCACGCGGACGGCGTCGCTGCCGGTCAGCTGCCGGACGGGGAGCCGTTCGGCGGCCCGGAACAGCGGGGCGTTGCGGCCCGCGCCCCGGCCGTCGGGGC
>NZ_JAOCQE010000178.1 GCF_025290915.1 Streptomyces sp. 15-116A
TGGTCCGGGCCGAGCGCCGGGGCCGCGGTCTGGCGGGAGCGGTCGCCTTCGGCGGTGCGGGGCGGGGGCGCCTGCACGGAGCGGGCGAGACCCCGGGCCACGGCGTCGTGGATGCTGCCCGCGAGCTGCTGGGCCTGGGGCAGCCCCTGGTCGGCGAAGAGGTCGGCCAGGCCGCCGGCGTATCCCTGTCCGACGGCGCGCACCTTCCATGCGCCCTGCCGCCGGTAGAGCTCCAGGGCGACGACGGCCGACTCGGCCTCCAGGCCGGTGATGGTGTAGCTGGCGACCTCCTCGCCGTCCAGGCCGGTGACGGCGACGAAGGGGGCCGCCACGGAACCGAAGCGGACGGGGCCGGCGCCACCGCCCGGAGCGGGCAGGGCGAGCAGCACGCTGACGCGATGGACCGCGTCCGTCATGGCGTCCAGGTCCACCGCGAGGCGGTGATCGGCGGCCGCCTGCCGCGACACCTCCAGGCCGGGCTGGGTGGGTGCGCCCGGGTGGGCCACCCACTCCACCCCGTGGATCCGCCCGGCCTCGTCCCCGAGCGCGGCCGCGGCCACGATCGGAGTGCCGGCCGAGATCCGGATCTCCAGACGGGACTGAGAGAGCGGGTGGTTCTGTCCCCGCACCAGCTCGGCCGTCATCGCCCTGTCCCCCTGTGTCGCGTGATCACGTGGTCGCGTGTGCAGTGTCGTGTGCCGCTCGCCGGCCCGCCCGCTCGGCCGGTTTCGCCGTGGCTAGAGAACCGGCAGGATGGCCGGCATCAGGTCCTGGAAGGTGCGGCCGTTGGCCGGGTTGCCGAGGGCCGTCATCGTCCAGCCGGTGCCCGAGCGGTGCACCTTCGCCATGATCTGGGCGGTGTAGGCGCCGCCGCCGGCCAGCGTGTAGCGGGCGAGCTCCTGGCCGTTGGTCTCGTCGACCAGGCGGCAGAACGCGTTCTGCACCTCCTGGAACGTCTGGCCCGTGAAGGAGTTCACGGTGAAGACGATCTGGTCGATGTGGACCGGGACGCGGGACAGGTCGACGAGGATGGCCTCGTCGTCGCCGCCCTGGCCGACACCGCCGACGAGGTTGTCACCGGTGTGACGGACCGAGCCGTCGTCGCTCACCAGGTGGCGGAAGAAGACGACGTCGACCGGCTGCTTGTCCGCGAAGAGCACGGCCGAGGCGTCCAGGTCGATCTCCCGGGTACGCGAGCCGAACAGGCCGCGACGGGGAGCCGCCTGCCAGCCGAGACCCATACGGACCGCGGTCAGGCTGCCGCCGTCGTTCTTCTGCAGACTGATGGCCTGACCCTTGGTCATGTTGACGGTCACGCGCTGATTCCCCTCTCGAACTTCCCCTGTTGCCGCGGAGCCGCGGTTGACGAGAACCCTACGCAGGGGCACTGACAGTGACGTACCCAGGTCCGCACTTTGTGTCGGTCTTGCAACACAGTCCGTGCGGTGCGGGGTTGCTGAGTCCTTCCGAGGTGCTGGTCAGGACAGGCCGGCCTCCTGCATCTGGCGCAGCTCCTTCTTCATCTCCGAGACCTCGTCGCGCAGCCGGGCCGCGATCTCGAACTGCAGGTCGGCGGCGGCGGCCCGCATGCGCGCGGTGAGTTCCTCGATCTGTTCGGCCAGTTCGGCCGCGGGGCGGTCGGTCGGCACCGTCTCGGCCGCCTTGCCCTTGGCGCCCTTGGCCGCCTTCGTGCCCTTCGCCGCCTTGCCCAGGGAGGGCACGGGTGCCTTGGTGCCGCCGCCGTCCTTCCTCGCCTTGCGGTAGCCCGAGCCGAGCAGTTGCTCGGTGTCGATGTCCTCGCGGGCGATCTGCGCCACGATGTCGTTGATCTTCTTGCGCAGCGGCTGGGGGTCGATGCCGTTCGCCTGGTTGTAGGCGATCTGCTTCTCCCGGCGGCGGTTGGTCTCGTCGATGGCCTTCGCCATCGCCGGGGTGATCTTGTCGGCGTACATGTGGACCTGGCCGGAGACGTTGCGCGCCGCGCGGCCGATGGTCTGGATCAGGGACGTGCCGGAGCGCAGGAAGCCCTCCTTGTCGGCGTCGAGGATGGCCACCAGGGACACCTCGGGCAGGTCGAGGCCCTCACGCAGCAGGTTGATGCCGACCAGGACGTCGTACTCGCCGCTTCTCAGCTCGCGCAGCAGCTCCACCCGGCGCAGGGTGTCGACGTCGCTGTGCAGATAGCGCACCTGGATGCCGAGTTCGAGGAAGTAGTCGGTCAGGTCCTCGGCCATCTTCTTGGTGAGCGTGGTGACCAGGACGCGCTCGTCCTTCTCGACGCGCGTGCGGATCTCGTGCACCAGGTCGTCGATCTGGCCCTCGGTCGGCTTGACGACGACCTCCGGGTCGACGAGGCCGGTGGGGCGGATGATCTGCTCCACGACGCCCTTCGAGCGGGACAGCTCGTACGGGCCGGGGGTGGCCGACAGGTACACGGCCTGGCCGATGCGCTCCTGGAACTCCTCCCACTTCAGCGGGCGGTTGTCCAGGGCGGAGGGGAGCCGGAAGCCGTGATCGACGAGCGTGCGCTTGCGGGAGGCGTCGCCCTCGTACATGGCGCCGATCTGCGGGACCGTGACATGGGACTCGTCGATGACGAGCAGGAAGTCCTCCGGGAAGTAGTCCAGCAGGGTGTTCGGCGGGGAGCCGGGCAGGCGTCCGTCGAAGTGCATCGAGTAGTTCTCCACGCCGGAGCAGGTGCCGATCTGGCGGAGCATCTCGAGGTCGTAGGTGGTGCGCATGCGCAAACGCTGCGCCTCCAGGAGCTTGCCCTGCTTCTCCAGCTCGGCGAGGCGGTCGGCCAGCTCCTTCTCGATGTCGTTGACCGCGCGCTCCATGCGCTCGGGGCCGGCGACGTAGTGCGAGGCGGGGAAGACGTACAGCTGCTGGTCGTCGCTGATGATCTCGCCGGTGACCGGGTGGAGCGTGGACAGGGCCTCGATCTCGTCGCCGAACATCTCGATGCGGACAGCGAGCTCCTCGTACACCGGGAAGATCTCGATGGTGTCGCCGCGAACGCGGAAGGTGCCGCGGGTGAAGGCCATGTCGTTGCGCGTGTACTGGATGTCGACGAAGCGGCGCAGCAGCTCGTCCCGGTCGATCTCCTCGCCGACCCGCAGCGGGACCATGCGGTCCACGTACTCCTGCGGGGTGCCCAGGCCGTAGATGCAGGAGACGGAGGCGACCACCACGACGTCGCGGCGCGTGAGCAGGGAGTTCGTCGCGGAGTGGCGCAGCCGCTCGACCTCCTCGTTGATCGAGGAGTCCTTCTCGATGTAGGTGTCCGACTGCGGGACGTAGGCCTCGGGCTGGTAGTAGTCGTAGTACGAGACGAAGTACTCGACGGCGTTGTTCGGCAGCAGTTCGCGGAACTCGTTGGCCAGCTGGGCGGCCAGGGTCTTGTTCGGCGCCATCACGAGCGTGGGGCGCTGGACCTGCTCGATCATCCACGCGGTGGTGGCGGATTTTCCGGTGCCGGTCGCGCCGAGCAGGACGATGTCCTTCTCACCGGCTCGGATGCGCCGGGCGAGGTCGGCGATGGCAGCCGGCTGGTCACCGCTCGGCTGGTAGGGGCTGACGACCTCGAAGGGCGCCACCGTGCGTTCGATCTGGGAAACGGGCCGCATGTGTTCCACCGTACGACCCACCACTGACAACGGGCGCGGATCAGCGGATGTGCGGGGTGAGGATCACCGGTGCCGCGGGCTCGGACCAGCGATACCGCAGGGCCGGATCAGCGGTTCTGCGGGGTGCGGGTGCGGTGTTCCACGGGGCCGCGGGCGCGCAGGCGGCGCCGGGTCGGGGCGTGGTGGGGCGCGGAGCGGGCGGGGATGCCCGGCTTGTGCTCGGCCGGCTTGACGGCGGCCCGGCCCGTGATCATCAGCGGGTCGAACATCACGACGACGCCGGCGAGGACGAGGAAGGCCAGCGGGCCGATCATCATGGGTGCGAGCAGCGCGGCGGCGGACTCCCCGGTGGTGGGATCGGCCGTGCCGTGGACGTGGACCCTGAGGGCGGCCATCCCCGTGTAGTGCATGCCGGTGACCGCGAGCCCCATGACGAGGCTCGCGCCCACGCTCCACAGGAAGCCCCTGACCTGTCCGGCCGCCCAGAGCGCGGCGGTGGCGGCGGCCATGGCGATGACCACGGAGGCGGCGACGGTGAGGGTGTTGTACCTGAGCTCCCCGTCGAGGCTCATGCTGGCCATGCCCAGGTAGTGCATCGAGGCGATGCCGAGGCCGGTGATGGTGCCGCCGGTGAACAGGGCGGCTCCGGAGGCGCCCTTGTAGCCGACGATGAAGATCCCGACGCCCACCATGGCGACGGCGAGCGCCAGACTCGCGAAGGTCATCGACCGGTCGTAGTGGATCGGCGTCCCCTCGACGGTGAAGCCCATCATCGCGATGAAGTGCATCGTCCATATGCCGGAGCCGATGGCGGCCGAGCCCAGCGCGAGCCAGCCGGGTCGCCAGGCGCCGGTGACGGCCATGGACCGGGTGGTGCAGCGCAGGCCGAGGGCGCCGCCGAGACAGGCCATGAGGTAGGCCACCAGCGGTGTGACCAGGCCGTAGCTGAATCCGTCGACCGTGCCCTGCATGCGCGGCTGCCCTTCCCGCCGTTTGCGTCCCGGAATTCCGATGGAAGCACCCTCCCAGGACCGCGTCGGCGGTCGGGGTTGACGCAGAGAGTATGACCCCCACCGGAATGGTCGAACGACTTTCCCGGCAAAGAAACACGCCCTTGCCTCACTTGTGCGGCACCAGTGTGCGGACTTTGGGGAAGGGCGTTCAATCTGTGGCCATCCTGCGCCCGCCTCGCGTTGACCCTCTGCTGTCAGAGTTGAGCTGTCCGTGACATTCCGATCGCTCGTCGACGCGAGGAGTACGCATGCACGCGCGCGCTGTAGCCGCCTCGACCACCGCGCTCCTGGGAGTCTGTGCCCTTCTGCTGTCCACCACCCCCGTCCGGGCCGCCGGTGACGGCGGCGCACGTCCCGTGGTCATCGCTCACCGAGGCGCTTCGGCGTACGCCCCCGAGAACACGCTGGCCGCCGTCGACAAGGCGGCCCAGCTGGGCATCGAGTGGGTGGAGAACGACGTGCAGCGCACCAAGGACGGTGAGCTGGTGGTGCTGCACGACGACAGTCTGCGGCGCACCACCGACGTCGAGGAGGTGTTCCCGGACCGGGCGCCGTGGAAGGTGAAAGACTTCACCGCCGCCGAGATCGCCCGGCTGGACGCGGGCAGCTGGTTCGCTCCCGCGTACGCGGGTGCGCGCGTGCCGACGCTGGAGCAGTTCGTGGACCGGGTGGAGCGGCACCATCAGAAGCTGCTGCTGGAGATCAAGAATCCCCAGCTGTACCCGGGCATCGAGCGCGAGACCCTCAAGCTGCTCAGCAACGAGGGCTGGCTCGACCGGGACCACACCAGGAACCGGCTGATCGTGCAGAGTTTCAGCGCGGACAGTGTGCGGACCGTCCACCAGCTGAAGCCGGCGGTGAAGACCGGCTTCCTCGGGACGCCGCCCGTCGCGGACCTCGCCGCGTACGCGGGCTTCACCGATCAGATCAACCCCTCGCACGGCTCGCTCACCGCCGGTTACGTCGCCGCCGTCCACGCCTTCCGGGGGCCGCACGGCAGGCCGATGGAGGTCTTCACCTGGACCGTGGACGACGCGGCCGCCGCCCGCCGGGTCGCCGGGTTCGGGGTCGACGGGATCATCACCAACGCGCCCGATGTCGTGCGGGACGCGGTGGAGGGCTGACCGCCGCCGCTCCTCGGCCCGCGTTGTCAGTGGCGGGTCGTACGGTGGGGCGCATGGACAGCCATGGGCAGGACGAGCAGCGGGTCGTGTGGGCCGTCGTGGACACCGCCATCGGTCCGCTGCTGCTGGCGGCGACCCGCGAGGGCCTGGTCAACGTCGTCTTCCACGCCACCGAAGCGGTGCGTGACAGCGCGCTGGAGCGGTTGGCGTCGCGGCTCGGCAGCGAGCCCGTCGAGGATCCCGGCTCCGCGCTGCTGGCCGAGGCGATACGTCAGGTGGAGGCGTACTTCGCGGGTGAGCGGAAGGACTTCGAGCTGCCGCTGGACTGGTCGCTGATATCGGGCTTCAACCGGGAGGTGCTGCGAGAGCTGGCCTCCGGCGTGCCGTACGGCACGGTGGTCGGGTACGGCGACCTGGCCGGACGGGTCGGCCAGCCCGGCGGCGCGCAGGCGGTCGGCATGGCGATGGGCGCCAATCCGCTTCCGGTGGTGGTGCCCTGCCACCGGGTCGTGGAGAGCGGCGGTGGCATCGGCGGGTTCGGCGGCGGGCTGGAGACGAAGCGGCGGCTGCTGGCGCTCGAAGGGGTCCTGCCCGAGCCGCTGTTCTGACGGCACGGCTCGGGAAGGCGCGACCGGGCGCGGGACGACCGGAGGGCCGGTCGCGGCAGGCCGGTCAGTCGTAGTGGCGTGCCTCGAAGATGTTGCCGTCGGGGTCGCGGAAGTAGAAGCTGCGCTTGGCCAGGCCGCGTGCGCCGAACGAGTCGTGGGAGATGTCCGTCAGCGGTACGGCGTGCTCCTCCAGGCGGCTGCGCAGGGCGTCGAAGTCGTGGGCCGGCAGGGACAGGCAGACGTGGTTGACGGGGTGGCCGGAGCTCTCGGCGGCGCCGGGGAGCATGCTCATGCGTTCCGCCTTGGCCACCGGCATGAGGTCGAGGATGGTCTCTTCGTTGACGCGCACCGACGGGAAGGGTGCCTCGCCCACGGCGTAGTCGGTGAGCCTCACCGGTTCGAGGCCGACCGCCTTCTCGTAGAAGCCGGCCGCGGTGACGGGGTCGCGCACCCAGAGGACGATGTGGTCGAGACGTGCCGAGTGGTGCGTCGTGTGGTCGGTCATGTCGACAAGGCTCCGTGATCTCCGTGACGCGGGGCAAGGGGTTTGGCCGGGCGGCCGGGCCGCCAGAGATGAGGGAAGGGCGACAGACAGGAGGCAGACGCGTGGTGCTCATGGTGTCCGAAGAGGTGCGGGAGGCGATCGCCGCGCGCCGGCCGGTGGTGGCCCTGGAGTCCACGATCATCGCCCATGGGCTGCCTCGGCCCCGCAATCTTCAGGTGGCGCTGGAGCTGGAGGCCGCCGTACGGCAGGAGGGCGGGGTTCCGGCGACGATCGCGGTGCTGGACGGGTGGCCGCGGGTCGGCCTGGACAAGGAGCAGTTGGAGCGGGTGGCCAACGAGGAGGGGATACGCAAGCTGGGCCACCGGGATCTGCCGCTCGCGGTGGCGTCCGGGGCGAGCGGGGCCACCACGGTCTCGGCGACCGCGCTGCTGGCGGCCCGGGCGGGGGTGCGGGTGTTCGCGACCGGCGGGCTGGGCGGCGTGCATCGCGAGTGGACGGTGACGCAGGACGAGTCGGCCGATCTCGCTCTGCTGGCGCACACGCGGATCACGGTGGTGTGCGCGGGCGTGAAGTCGATCCTGGATGTGCCGGCGACGTTGCAGCGGCTGGAGACGCTGGGGGTCGCGGTCGCCGGGTACGGCACGGACCGTTTCCCGGGCTTCTATCTGTCGGACTCCGGGCACCCCGTGGACTGGCGGCTGGACGCCCCCGAGCAGGTGGCTGACGTCATGCGGGCGCAGGACGCGCTCGGCGGGCCCGAGTCGGCGCTGATCGTGGCCCATCCGGTGCCGGAGGAGGAGCAGCTCGATCCCGAGATGCACGCGCGGGTGCTCGCCGAGGCGCTTCAGGCATGCGAGCGGGAGGGGATCACCGGGCAGGCGGTCACTCCGTTCCTGCTCGACCATCTGGTGCGCCACACCGATGGCGCCTCGCTCGCCGCCAACCTCGCGGCGGTGCGGGGCAATGTGCGTCTGGCGGCACGGATCGCGGCGGCCTGGGCCGGCGGGGCGTGACGGTGATGCCGGGCCGGGCGGGGGCGTTGCTGGTCGTCGGTGATGTGATCACGGATGTCGTGGCCCGGCACCGGGGCCCGCTCGCTCCGGGTACGGACACGGCGGCGGTGATCCGGCGGGTGCCGGGCGGGGCGGGCGCCAATGTGGCCTGCTGGGCGGCGTGTTGGGGTGGTGCCGAGGTGCGGCTGCTCGGGCGGGTGGGCGCGGACGCGGTGCGGTGGCACGAGCGGGAGCTCACCACGTGCGGAGTGCGCCCGACTCTCGTCGTCGACGAGGCGGCGCCCACGGGGACGGTGATCTGCCTGGTCGACGAGGATGCGCGGGCCGAGCGCACCTTCCTCACCGACAGCGGTGCCTCGCTGCGGCTCGCACCCGCCGACTGGTCGGACGCGCTGCTGGACGGAGTGGCCCGGCTGCATCTGTCGGGCTATCTGCTGTTCGCCGAGAGCTGCCGGGAGTTCGTGGCGGTGGCCGTGAAGTCGGCTCGCGCGCGGGGAGTGCCGGTGAGCCTGGATCCGGCGTCGGCCGGGTTCCTCGCGCAGCTGGGTACCGACCGGTTTCTGACACTGGTCGAGGGCGTGGACGTGCTGCTGCCGAGCCGTGACGAGGCGTGCCTGCTCATGGGGCTGTCCGATGCGGCCGATGCCACTGCCCGGCTGAGCGGACACGTTCCCTTGGTGGTGACCAAAATGGGTGCGCAGGGCGCGCTGCTGGCGCGGGCCGGTGCGGTGTGCGCCCGTGTCCCGGCCGCGCCTGCCGTTCCCCGGGACACCACCGGCGCGGGCGACGCCTTCACGGGCGCCTTTCTGGCGACCCTGCTCACGGGTGCGGACCCGGAACAGGCGGCGGCGGAAGGATGCAGGGCGGGCGCACGGGCGGTGGAACACGTGGGAGGCCGGCCTCCCGCACGGGCTGAGGCCCGGCTGCCGCCGGGGAACCGCCGGCACTGGCCCGAGGGCGGGCCCCCGACGCCGTGAGCCGGCCTCGGCCGACCAGCACTCGACCAGCTCCGCTCCCCTGCCTCTCCCTACCTCTTGCGCCCCCACGCGGAGATCAGCGGAGCGGTCGACAGGTCCAGGCGGCCCGAGGCGATGTTGCCGAGGTGCTCGTCGATCTCCTGGCCGGTGGCGAGGCCCGCGGTGACGAGCCGGTCGCGGACCAGGCGGACGGTCGCGGACTCCAGCGCGGCGCACGCCGGCGCGGCGAGCGGGAAGTACGCGTCGGCCCGGACGCCGCTGAGTCCCGCCTGTCGCAGCAGGCGCGGGAGCGTGCGGCCCTGGGCGAGGTCCTCGCCCAGGTCGATGAGGAGCGTGCGGACGCCGTGCCGCAGCCGGTTGGCGAGGCGCTGCTCGGGGCCGTACTCGTCGGGGCAGAGCAGGGGCTGGAGCTCGGGGTCGGTGTCCTCGACCAGGAGGTGCCCGCCGGGGCGCAGGGCCTTGGCCATCGTGCGGACCGCCCGCTCGCGGTCGGCCGCTCCGGTGAGCGGGAGCCGGGCGTGCACCAGGTCGAAGCCCTCGGCCGGCGGGCTCCCGGCGGTGATGTCGTGGTCGAGCACCTCCACCGGCGGCCGGGCGGTGCGGGCGAGCCGGGCGGTGTCGGTGGCGGTCACCAGGACGCGTCCGGTCGGCCCGACCTTCTTGGCGAGCCAGGACACCACGGAGGGGCTACCGGCACCCATCTCCCAGCAGCGCCAGCCGGGGCCGACCCCGACCGCCTCGAGATGCCGGAACGTCGTGGGGTCGAAGAGGGCGGCGAAGGCGTCGAGGCGCTCCGTCGCCTCGGTCTGCCGGTGGTCGAGCAGATTCCCGTCGGTTCGCATCATGATGCGATCATTCCATTTGCCCGGCTTGTCGGGGCCGGTCGACGCGGCCCGACCAGGGCCGAACTCCGTTCGTCCACAGCCGGGAACAAAGCGGAACCGACCCTTTCCACAGGCCCGCACGTGTTTCTCACAGTGCTGGCAGACTGGCTCGCCAAGGCGCGGGAAGCGGAAGCTGCGCGGGGGAAGCACGCGAGGAGAGCCAGATGTCCATGGCAGGAAATCTACGGAAGGTCACGAGTCTCGGCGGGGTCGGCGGTCTGCGCAGGGTCGCCCGACTGGCCCGGCGCCGCCCGCGCGTGGACCTGAGTCACCCTGCCCGGTCACCCCTGGGCTCCTCTGTGGTCAACTGCGTGACGTATCAGGACGGTGTCCGCAGGACGGCGCGCGGCGAACTGGTGGACGCCGTGCGGGAGGTGCGCAAGAGCGGCGAGGGCTTCGTCTGGCTGGGGCTGCACGAGCCGACGGACCGGGAGTTCGCGGGCATCGCCGAACTGTTCGATCTGCACCCGCTGGCGGTGGAGGACGCGGTCGAGGCGCACCAGCGCCCCAAGCTGGAGCGCTACGGAGAGACGCTGTTCGCGGTGTTCAAGACGGTCTGTTACGTCGAGCACGAGGAACTCACCGCCACCAGCGAGGTGGTGAACACCGGGGAGATCATGGTGTTCCTCGGCGAGGACTTCGTGATCACGGTGCGGCACGGGCGGCACGGCTCGCTGGGTCCGGTGCGCGAGGATCTGGAGTCCGACCCCCAGCAGCTGTCCAAGGGGCCGTCCGCGGTGCTGCACGCGATCGCGGACCATGTGGTGGACGACTATCTGACCGTCATCGACTCCGTGCAGCACGACATGGACCATGTCGAGACGGACGTCTTCGCGGAGCAGGGGGCGCGGGTCGATCCGGGGCGGATCTACCAGCTCAAGCGTGAACTCCTCGAGCTGAAGCGGGCCGTGGTGCCGCTCAGCCGGCCGCTGGAGGAACTCGCGACGCGGCCGGCCCGGGTGATCGCCCCGGAGATACAGGCGTACTTCCGTGACGTGGCGGACCATCTGCAGCGGGCCAAGGAGCAGACAGCGGCCTTCGACGAACTGCTGAACTCGATCCTGCAGGCGCATCTCGCGCAGGTGACGGTCGCGCAGAACGCCGACATGCGCAAGATCACCGCCTGGGCCGCGATCGTGGCGGTGCCCACGATGGTCTGCGGTGTGTACGGCATGAACTTCGACCACATGCCGGAGCTGCGCTGGCGATACGGCTACGGCATGGTCATCGGCGTCATATCCGTGGCGTGCCTGCTGCTGTACCGCGCGTTCCGCCGCAGCCGCTGGCTCTGAGGCGTCCGAGCCCTCTGGGGGCAGCCGGCGCCGGGGCGGATGTCAGCCCGTCGTGCGGGCGTAGACGTTCTCGGCCCATGTGGCGATCTGGCTGTCCGTCAGGTGCCGGGCCAGGTCGGCCTCGCTGATCATGCCGACGAGGCGCTTGTTCTGGACGACGGGGAGCCGGCGGATCCTGTGGGTCTGCATCTCCTGGAGGACCTCGCTGATGTCGGCGTCCGCGTCGATCCAGCGGGGTGTGCCCTTGGCCATGTCGCCCGCGGTGACCCGTGCGGGGTCGTGGCCCACGGCGACACAGCCGACGACGATGTCGCGGTCGGTGAGGATGCCGCACAGGCGTTCGTTCTCGTCGCTGATGGGCAGGGCGCCCACGTTCAGTTCGCGCATCAGCTGAGCCGCGCGGTCGAGGGTTTCGTGGGCGGGGATCCACTGGGCGCCGCGGTGCATGATGTCTCCGGCGGTGGTCATGAAGTACCTCCCCTTGCCGGACGGCCGGCGCGGCGCGGAGCGCGCCGCGAGTCCCGACGTCTCTCATTGTCGCCGCGCGCCCGGCCGACGGCACCCGGAGGGCGGAGAGCCAGGAGAGCGGAGAGCCAGGAGAGCGGGGAGCCAGGAGAGCGGGGAGCCAGGGGCAGGCAGCCGCATGGGGCGAGGAGCCGAGGTCGGGAAGCCGGAGCGGAGAGCCGGCCGAGGCACCCGGGGGAGAGCTCGCGTTCGAGAGCTTCCTCAGCCGTGCCACGCCGGGCGGCGGGGATCGTCGGCTCGCACCAGGACATCGGCCGTGCCGGCCGGGTCGGTCTCCTGCTCGTAGCGCTCGAAGGCGGGGAGGGTCCAGTGCTCGGACTCGGGGGTGCGGCGGCGCAGGGCACCCGGGGAGAGCAGGAGGTGGACGCTGAGATCGAAGGGGAACCAATGACGCAGCAGGAGGGGGCCATGCATCAACAGGACGCCGCCGGGCGGGAGTTGGACGTAGGGGCTGCGGGTGGCGCGGTCGGTGGCCGGATCGCGGAGATCGGGCAGGACACGACCGCTGCCACCGGGTTCGAGGGGGCCGAACACCTCACGCCACAGGGCGCCGGTGTCGTACCAGCCGTCGTAGTAGGACTCCACGTCCTGGTGGCCGTGCTCGAGGCGGAGCGAGGCGGGCCGCAGGAAGCCTTCCGTGCCGATGACGAGGGAGCGGCGACCGCGTATGCGCAGCGCGTCGGCGACACGGGAGGCGAGATCCCCCGGTCGGGCGGCCGGTGCTCCGTCGAAGGCGACACGGAGCCAGGGGCCGCCGTCGGCGGTCGGCAGTTCCAGCAAGCGCTCGGCGAGGAGGTCGCCGAGCCGGTCCCAGGTGATCGCTTCGAGTCGCACAGGGCCCATGATGCGCCCGCGCCAGCGCATGCGGCGCGGCGCCCCGGGAGTCAGCATCCAGGGAGTGCCGCGCGGCGTCCGGGACGTGGGGCCACCCTCTGCCGACGGGAAGGAACCAGGTATGGCACCCCGCACAACTCCCCCGCCGCACCCCGGACTTCTCGTGCACCAGCCGCTCGGGCGACGTCACTGCTCCGTCTGCCGTCGCGGGCCGCTGCCGCTGCTGGTCATGGAGAGCGGGGCGCCGCGCTGCCTGGACTGCGCCGATCTGGGTCATCTGGTCTTCCTGCCGCGCGGCGACACGGCGCTCACCCGCAGGTCGCGGGAGGAGAGCGGGCTGTGGGCGGTGGTGGTGCGGTTCAACCGGCGCAAGGGCCGCTACGAGCGGCAGGGGGTACTGGTCGAGGAGGAGGCGCTGTCCCGGGCCGAGCAGCGGTGTCTGGCGGACGCCGAGGCCCGCCGCCGGCGCCGGGTGCGGGACGCGCGGCGGCGGGCGGCCGAGGACGTGCGGTTCACGGAGGCGTTCGCGGCGGAGATACGGCGGCTGTACCCCGGCTGCCCCGAGGAGCGGGCCCGCGCCATCGCCGCGCACGCCTCGGTGCGGGGCAGTGGCCGGGTGGGCCGGAGTGCGGCGGGGCGGG
>NZ_JAOCQE010000179.1 GCF_025290915.1 Streptomyces sp. 15-116A
CGGGGGCGGCGTGACCCGGTCCACCCGGTCCGCCCGGACCACGCCCCGCGCGGCCCAGCGTCCGTCCGCATCCGTACGGCGGCCCGCCGCGACCCCGCCCGGCGCCCGTGCCTTCCCCAACCCCCGGCTCACCGGGCTCGGCAGCGGCCTCTTCTGCGCCCTGGTCCTGCTCGCCCTCGGCTGCCTGGCCGCCCTGTTCGGACGTGCCGGGCAGACCGTCTACGGCGTGCTGTTCCTGCCCGTGTGCGTGCTCACGGCGGTGTGGGTGCGGCGGAGCGATCTGCTCACCGCGCCCGTCGTCGTGCCGATCGGCTTCCTCGTGGGGCTGGTGCCGGTCGCGGAGGAGGGCGACGGCAGTACCGGCAGCCAGCTGATGGGGCTGGTGACGGGCCTCGCCACGCAGGCCGGGTGGCTGTACGGGGGGACGCTCCTGGCCGGGGTCCTTGTGATCGTCCGCAGGATCCGGGCCATCAGCCGCAATCGCCGTGCCGCCGCCGCCCGGAGCCGCGCCGCCCAGCAATGATCCGCCGCCGCGCCCAGAAGTGATCCGCCACGGGGCCACTCCTGTGACCGGAAGCCCCTACACCCCCGTCGCCGCCCGCATCGCCGCCCCCACGATGCCCGCGTTGTTCTGCAACTGCGCCGGGACAATCTCCGCCTTGATGCCCTCGATGTGCGGCAGGAACTTGTGCGCCTTGCGGCTCACCCCGCCGCCGATGATGAACAGCTCCGGCGAGAACAGCATCTCCACATGGGCCAGATACTTCTGCACCCGGTGCGCCCATTCCTCCCACGACAGGTCGTGGTCGTCCCGGGCCTTGCTGGAGGCGCGCTTCTCCGCGTCGTGACCGTGCAGCTCGAGATGGCCGAGCTCGGTGTTGGGGACGAGGACACCGTCCACGAACAGGGCGCTGCCGATGCCCGTGCCGAAGGTCAGCATGATGACCGTGCCTCTGCGGTGGCGGCCGGCGCCGAAGTGCATCTCGGCGACGCCCGCCGCGTCCGCGTCGTTGACCACCGTCACCGGCAAGCCGCCCAGGCGGTCGCCGAGCATCACGCGCGCGTCGGTGTCGATCCAGCTCTTGTCGACATTGGCCGCCGTACGGATGGTGGTGCCCTCGGTGACCACTCCGGGGAAGGTCACCCCGACCGGGCCGGTCCAGCCGAAGTGGTCGACGACCTGCTTGACGCCGTCGGCCACCGCGTCCGGCGTGGCCGGGTGCGGGGTGAGGACCTTGTGGCGCTCCTGCGCCAGGTCCCCCTTGTCCAGGTCGACCGGGGCACCCTTGATCCCGGATCCGCCGATGTCCACGCCGAAGATCTGCATGGCCCTACGTTACGACGGACCACTGACAGTCACGGAGTCGGAGTCAGAGATCGGTCCCCGACATCTCCGGGATCTCCGTGACTCCCCCACTCACTCCCCCGCGTTCTCACCGGCCCCGGCGCCCCCGCGCTCGGCCACCAGCGCCGCCGCCTCCTCACGGAGGTCCCGGCGCAGCTCCTTCGGCAGCGAGAAGGTGATGGACTCCTCGGCGGCCTTGACGATCTCCACGTCCTCGAAACCGCGCCCGGCGAGCCACTCCAGCACCTGCTCGACCAGCACCTCCGGCACCGACGCGCCCGAGGTGACGCCGACCGTGGTCACGCCCTCCAGCCAGTCCTCGTCGATCTCGTCGGCGAAGTCCACCAGGTAGGCCTCGCGGGCGCCCGCCAGCTTGGCGACCTCGACGAGCCGCTTGGAGTTGGAGGAGTTGCGTGAGCCGACCACGATCACCAGGTCGGCCTCGGCGCCCATCTGCTTCACGGCCAGCTGACGGTTCTGCGTGGCGTAGCAGATGTCGTCGCTGGGCGGGGAGATCAGCTGCGGGAACTTCTCCTTGAGGGCGTCGACGGTCTCCATGGTCTCGTCGACGCTCAGCGTGGTCTGGGAGAGCCAGACGACCTTCGACGGGTCGCGGACCTCGACCTTCTCCACGTCACCCGGGCCGTCGACGAGCTGGATGTGGTCGGGGGCCTCGCCGGAGGTGCCGATGACCTCCTCGTGGCCCTCGTGCCCGATCAGGAGGATGTCGTAGTCCTCGTTTGCGAAGCGGACTGCTTCCTTGTGCACCTTGGTGACCAGCGGGCAGGTGGCGTCGATGGTGGCGAGCTTGCCGCGCGCCGCTTCCTCGTGGACGACGGGCGCCACGCCGTGCGCGGAGAACATCACGATGTTGCCCGGGGGGACCTCCTCCGTGCGTTCGACGAAGATGGCGCCCTTCTTCTCCAGGGTCTGCACGACGTATTTGTTGTGCACGATCTCGTGCCGGACGTAGACGGGGGCCCCGTACTGCTCCAGGGCCTTCTCGACGGCGATCACGGCGCGGTCCACACCCGCGCAGTAGCCCCGGGGGGCGGCGAGCAGGACACGGCGGCCAGGCGAAGCAGTCATGCGTCCCATCGTAAGGGCCGAGTCCACGAGGCCCGATCACGGTGCGTTGTCGGTGGGGCGCACTACTCTCGCGGCATGGCTGTCAACACGTCTGCGGAAGCGCCCCTGCCGGTCGGTGAGGTGTCGCGGCTCATCGGAGGGTGGATCGACCGGCTCGGCGCGGTGTGGGTCGAGGGGCAGATCACCCAGCTCTCGCGGCGGCCGGGCGCGGGGGTGGTGTTCCTGACGCTGCGGGATCCGTCGTACGACATCTCCGTGGGCGTGACGTGCTACCGGCAGGTGTTCGACGCGGTGGCGGACGTGGTGAGCGAGGGCGCGCGCGTGGTGGTGCACTGCAAGCCCGAGTGGTACGCGCCGCGGGGGCAGCTGTCGCTCAGGGCGGCCGAGATCCGGCCGGTCGGGGTGGGGGAGCTGCTGGCGCGGCTCGAGCAGCTGAAGAAGGCGCTGGCGCGGGAGGGGCTTTTCGCGCCGGAGCGCAAGAAGCCGCTGCCGTTCCTGCCGCAGCTGATCGGGCTGGTGTGCGGGCGCGCCTCGGCGGCCGAGCGGGACGTGCTGGAGAACGCGCGGCATCGCTGGCCGGCGGTGCGCTTCGAGGTGCGCAATGTGGCGGTGCAGGGGGTGCACGCGGTGCCGCAGGTCGTCCAGGCCGTGAAGGAGCTGGACGCGATCGACGACGTGGACGTGATCATCGTGGCGCGGGGCGGCGGCAGCGTGGAGGATCTGCTGCCGTTCTCCGACGAGCAGCTGGTGCGGGCGGTGGCCGCCTGCCGTACGCCGGTCGTCTCGGCGATCGGGCACGAGCCGGACAATCCGCTGCTGGACCATGTGGCGGATCTGCGCGCCTCCACGCCGACGGACGCCGCCAAGAAGGTCGTCCCCGACGTCGGCGAGGAGGTCGAGCGGGTGCGGATGCTGCGGGACCGTGCGCGGCGCTGCGTCCAGGCTCTGGTCGACCGGGAGGAGCGGGGGCTGGCGCATGCGCTGGCCCGGCCCTCGATACAGGATCCGCACCGGATGATCGACACCCGCGCGGAGGAGGTCACCGCGCTGCTGGAGCGCGGCCGGCGCTGTCTGCGGCATCAGCTCGACCGCGCGGACTCGGAGCTGACCCACACGCACGCGCGCGTGGTGGCCCTCTCCCCCGCCGCGACCCTCAAGCGCGGGTACGCGGTGCTCCAGCGGTCGGACGGCCACGCGGTGCGCTCCCCGGGAGAGGTGGAGCCCGGCGAGGCGCTGCGCGCGCGGGTGTCGGAGGGCGAGTTCACTGTCCGGGTCGATGCGTAGGGTGGGCGAGATGAGCGGTGGGACGGAGCAGACGGTGACCGGCGAGACGGAGCGGGCGGCGGTGGCCGAGGCACTCGGGTACGAGCAGGCGCGGGACGAGCTGATCGAGGTCGTACGACGGCTGGAGGCGGGCGGTACGACGCTGGAGGAGTCCCTCGCGCTGTGGGAGCGCGGCGAGGAGCTGGCCAAGGTGTGCCGGCGCTGGCTGGAGGGCGCGCGGGCGCGGCTGGACGCGGCGCTGGCGGAGGAGGCGGAGGCCGGCTCCGAGGGCGAGGACCAGGACTGAGCCTCGTCGGAGCTCAGCGGCTGATCCTGTGAAGTGGATCACCGCACTCCGGATTTGGTTGAGCATTGAACTTCATGGGGCGTACGGTCGACTCCGTCCATCGCACCACCCCAGAAGGTTCACGTATGTCTCTCGCTCTTGACCCGGCCACCCAGGACCTGCTGTTCCGCGAGGCGCGCACCGCCAACACGTTCACCGACGAGCCGGTGACCGACGAGCAGGTGCGGGCGATCTACGACCTGGTCAAGTACGGCCCGACCGCCTTCAACCAGAGCCCGCTGCGCGTCACCCTGGTCCGCTCCGCCGAGGCCCGTGAGCGGCTGCTCCCGCACATGGCCGAGGGCAACCGGCCGAAGACCGCGTCCGCCCCGCTGGTCGCGATCCTCTGCGCGGACAACGAGTTCCACGAGGAGCTGCCCGCGCTGTTCCCGCACTTCCCGCAGGCCAAGGACGTCTTCTTCGCCGAGCGTCCGGTGCGCGAGAACGCCGCCGCGCTGAACGCCGCCCTCCAGGCCGCGTACTTCATCGTCGGCGTGCGGGCCGCGGGGCTGGCCGCCGGGCCGATGACCGGGTTCGACTTCGAGGGCGTCCGCAAGGAGTTCCTGGACGACGACCACACCCCGCTGATGATCGTCAACATCGGCCGGCCCGGCCCGGACGCGTGGTTCCCGCGCAGCCCTCGGCTGGAGTTCGAGCAGGTCGTCAGCGTCGTCTGAGCGCTGTCACACACACGGCAAGGGCCCTCGCGGATCTCCGCGAGGGCCCTTGCCGTTGGTCTTGTCCCGGCGCTCACCCGGTGCGCAGCGACTGCGCCATCTTCGTCAGCTGCCCGAAGGACGCCGTGCCCGTCACCACCGTGGTCGAGCCGTCACCCTCCAGCACGAGCGCGTCGTAACGGTCGCCCTCGTAGCGCGTCCAGGTCTTGCCGTCGATGCGCTGGGTGACGTCGGTCTTCTCCGCCTTCTGGGTCGCGTCCTCGATGAACAGCACCGGCTTCCGGGTGGACTGCTCCACCGCCACGTACTCCCCGTCGGGGGTGTGGTAGCCGAGGTGCCAGGACTCGCCCTCCTCGCCGCGGTAGCGCACCGAGGTGGGCTTCCACGCCTCGGGCAGGCCCACGGGGGCGGCCACCGGGTACGAGGCGGCGCGGCGGGCCGTGAGCAGGTCGACCCGGTAGTCGACCCGCTTGAGGTCCGGGTCGCTGTCGTCGTGCGGGATGAACAGCCAGACCACTCCGGCGACCAGTCCGATGAGGCCCAGGGAGAGGATCATGTCCCGGGCCGTTTTCTGCATGCTGCTCTTTCCTGCCACGTCCCTATCGTCGCAGGTGCCCGGAGCGCTCATCCGTGGGGGCCCCTGCTCATTTTGTCTGCCTAACGATAGAGTCGGGCCCACACCCTCATCCGGCCGTCGTCGTACAGAAAGGTGCGCTCCGATGACCGAGCATCATCACTTGCCGTCCGAGCTCGATGTGCCCTCCGAGGCACCCGACCGCAACCTCGCCCTGGAACTGGTGCGGGTGACGGAGGCCGCGGCGATGGCCGCCGGCCGCTGGGTCGGGCGCGGAGACAAGAACGGCGCCGACGGGGCCGCGGTGCGCGCGATGCGGACCCTCGTCTCGACCGTCTCGATGAACGGCGTCGTCGTCATCGGCGAGGGCGAGAAGGACGAAGCCCCGATGCTCTACAACGGGGAGCGCGTGGGCGACGGCACCGGGCCGGAGTGCGACATCGCCGTCGACCCGATCGACGGTACGACGCTGACCGCGAAGGGCATGACCAACGCGATCGCCGTGCTGGCGGCGGCCGAGCGTGGCTCGATGTTCGACCCGTCGGCCGTGTTCTACATGGACAAGCTGGTCACCGGGCCCGAGGCGGCGGACTTCGTCGACATCAACGCGCCGGTGAGCGTGAACATCCGCCGGGTCGCCAAGGCGAAGCGGGTCACGCCCGAGGACGTCACCGTGGTGATCCTGGACCGGCCGCGGCACGAGGGCATCATCAAGGAGATCCGGGAGACCGGGGCGCGCATCAAGCTGATCTCCGACGGCGATGTGGCGGGCTCGATCCTCGCGCTGCGCGAGGGGACCGGCATCGACCTGCTGCTCGGCGTCGGCGGCACCCCCGAGGGGATCATCTCCGCCTGTGCCGTGAAGTGCCTGGGCGGGACGATCCAGGGCAAGCTGTGGCCCAAGGATGACGAGGAGCGGCAGCGGGCGATCGATGCGGGGCACGATCTGGACCGGGTGCTGACCACGGAGGATCTTGTCACCGGGGACAACGTGTTCTTCGTGGCGACGGGGATCACCGACGGTGAGCTGCTGCGGGGTGTGCGGTACCGGCCGGAGACGGCTACGACCGACTCGATCGTGATGCGGTCGAAGTCGGGGACGGTGCGGAGGATTGATTCCGAGCACCGGCTGAGCAAGCTGCGGGCCTATAGCGCGATTGACTTCGATCGGGCGAAGTAAGGGCGCCTACGAGGGTGGGGGCTGCGGATCGTCGGCGAGTGCGGGTCGTTCGTGGCTGGTCGCGCAGTTCCCCGCGCCCCTAGGGTGTTGGACCTTCCCCGTGACATGAAAGGCGCCCCCTGTGCGGAGGGGGCGCCTTTTGCTTGCCGGTGTTGTCAGCCGGCTGCCGCTATGCGGCCCGTGGTGCGGGCGGTCTTCTTGAGTTCCATGTCGCGGCGGCGGCGTCGGGCCAGGACCACTCGGCGTTCCGCTGCGGTCAGGCCGCCCCAGACGCCGTACGGCTCGGGCTGGAGGAGGGCGTGTTCGCGGCACTCGACCATCACCGGGCAGCGGGCGCAGACCCGCTTGGCCGCCTCCTCGCGGGAGAGGCGGGCGGCGGTGGGCTCCTTCGAGGGGGCGAAGAACAGGCCCGCCTCGTCGCGGCGGCACACCGCCTCGGTGTGCCAGGGGGCGTCCTGGTCCCTGTCTCGCGCTGGCACCCGCTGGGCCGGAACGGCAGCTACCTGCAGGGACGAATGCGGCGGTTGCAGCACGGTCTACTCCTGACGACGGCTTCGCGAGCGAGAGACGATGCAGCAAGGCTTACCCGATGTACGCGTGCCTATGCACTGAGTCCCGAACCACCCGGTACGGAAACCGCGTTCAGGGACGTCAGTGGCCGAGATGCTTGCGCATGCTTCTGTCCACGGAGCGCTGGGCGCGGTCCATCGAGCGCTGGACCCGGTCGAGGATGTCGCCGACGAGCTTGCCGCGCTTGGGGCGCGCCTCGACGTTGCCCAGGATCGACCAGCCGTCCACGTAGACCACCGGGGCCTCCGGGTCGTCCGCGTCGAGCGTGTGCACCTCGAAGTTGCCGAACACGCCGCCGCCGATGCCGCGCAGCGACACGTTCTCCGGGACGCGGACCTCGACGTTGCCGAGGATCGCGAAGGCCTTCACCACCACCTGCTGGTGGTCGAAGAGGGCCTCGCTGAGGTCGATCTCCACGCTCCCGAAGATCGCGTACGCGTGGATACGGCGGCCGGCGCGCCAGCGGCCCTTGCGCGTGGCGGCGCTGAGGACCGCGACGACGTTGTCGTCGGGTTCCATCGGGATCGCGCCGGGCGTGGGGCGGTTCGGGGCGGATTCGGGGGTCGCGCGGCGCTGCTGAGCGGCCGGGAGGTCCCGGACGAACGCCTCCAGCTCACCGACCGTCTTGGCGGCCAGCACGCCCTCGACCCGATCGGCGTGCTCCTCTGCGGTCAGCCGGCCCTCGGCGAGGGCGTCACGCAGGAGGTCGGCGATGCGGTCACGGTCGGCGTCCGAGGCGCGCATCTCCGGCTTCGGTGCGCTGTCCTGCTGCGAGGCGTGCTTCTGAAGGTCCACGACAGCAGCGTACCCA
Organism: Streptomyces sp. 15-116A; assembly: GCF_025290915.1. Classification (GTDB taxonomy): domain Bacteria; phylum Actinomycetota; class Actinomycetes; order Streptomycetales; family Streptomycetaceae; genus Streptomyces. The sequence goes on from NZ_JAOCQE010000179.1 coordinate 7,856, forward strand.
CACACGATAGATCGCGACACCCCTGTGCTGCGGGCAACCGATTCCCCCCAACTGAGCCTTACCTCACAGGCTCGCCGTCAGTGGCAGGTTCTACGCTGGTTGGCGCCCGCCAATGGAGGCGGGCGGCCGTCTGTCGAGTGAGGAATGGGCGAGATGCCTGAGTTCGAGTACGCCGATCTGCTCCCCATGGGAGAGGACACCACCCCGTACCGGCTGGTGACCTCCGAAGGTGTCTCCACCTTCGAGGCCGACGGGCGGACCTTCCTCAAGGTGGAGCCGGAGGCGCTGCGCAAGCTCGCCGAGGAGGCCGTCCACGACATCCAGCACTATCTGCGCCCGGCCCACCTCGCCCAGCTGCGCCGCATCATCGACGACCCCGAGGCGTCGAGCAACGACAAGTTCGTGGCGCTCGACCTGCTGAAGAACGCCAACATCGCGGCGGCGGGTGTGCTGCCGATGTGCCAGGACACCGGTACGGCGATCGTCATGGGCAAGCGCGGGCAGAACGTACTCACCGCGGGCCGTGACGAGGAAGCCCTGTCCCGCGGCATCTACGACGCGTACCAGAACCTCAACCTGCGCTACTCGCAGATGGCTCCGCTCACCATGTGGGAGGAGAAGAACACCGGGTCGAACCTGCCGGCCCAGATCGAGCTGTACGCGACCGACGGCGACGCCTACAAGTTCCTGTTCATGGCCAAGGGCGGCGGCTCGGCCAACAAGTCCTTCCTGTACCAGGAGACCAAGGCCGTTCTGAACGAGGCCTCCATGATGAAGTTCCTGGAGGAGAAGATCCGTTCGCTCGGTACGGCCGCCTGCCCGCCGTACCACCTGGCGATCGTCGTCGGCGGTACGTCGGCGGAGTACGCGCTGAAGACCGCCAAGTACGCCTCCGCGCACTACCTGGACAACATCCCGGCCGAGGGCTCCCCGCTCGGGCACGGCTTCCGGGACAAGGAGCTGGAGGAGAAGGTCTTCGAGCTGACGCAGAAGATCGGCATCGGGGCGCAGTTCGGCGGCAAGTACTTCTGCCACGACGTGCGCGTGGTGCGGCTGCCGCGGCACGGGGCCTCCTGCCCGGTCGCCATCGCCGTGTCCTGCTCGGCCGACCGGCAGGCCGTCGCGAAGATCACGGCCGAGGGTGTGTTCCTGGAGCAGCTGGAGACGGACCCGGCGCGGTTCCTGCCGGACACGACGGACGAGCAGCTCGCCGACGAGGGCGACGTCGTGAAGATCGACCTCAACCAGCCGATGGACGCCATCCTCGCCGAGCTGACCAAGTACCCGGTCAAGACCCGGCTGTCCCTGACCGGCCCGCTGGTCGTGGCCCGCGACATCGCGCACGCCAAGATCAAGGAGCGGCTGGACGCGGGTGAGGAGATGCCGCAGTACCTGAAGGACCACCCGGTGTACTACGCCGGGCCCGCGAAGACGCCGGAGGGTTACGCGTCGGGGTCCTTCGGTCCGACGACCGCCGGGCGCATGGACTCCTACGTGGAGCAGTTCCAGGCGGCGGGCGGGTCCAAGGTGATGCTGGCGAAGGGGAACCGCAGCAAGCAGGTCACCGACGCGTGTGCCGCGCACGGCGGCTTCTATCTCGGCTCGATCGGTGGGCCTGCGGCGCGTCTCGCGCAGGACTGCATCAAGAAGGTCGAGGTCGTCGAGTACGAGGAGCTCGGCATGGAGGCGGTGTGGAAGATCGAGGTGGAGGACTTCCCCGCGTTCATCGTCGTCGACGACAAGGGCAACGACTTCTTCCAGGATCCCGCACCGTCACCGACGTTCACGTCGATCCCGGTACGGGGGCCTGGGCTGGCGTAGGCACCTCGGGTGCGGCGGGGCAGTGAAGGGGCCTCGTCCTCAAACGCCGGACGGGCTGGAGTCAGCTCGTCCGGCGCCTTTTCAGCCAACCGAGTCGGGTGGTGGGTGGGCATAGGCCGGGGGTCCGGGGGCGGAGCCCCCCGGGGGTGCCCCGGCTGGCGCAGCCGACGGAACATCCCCGCCCCCTCGCACGCTGTACCCGGTATGAGCGAATACCGGATCGAGCACGACTCCATGGGCGAGGTGCGGGTGCCCGCGCACGCCAAGTGGCGGGCCCAGACGCAGCGGGCCGTGGAGAACTTCCCGGTCTCCGGGCAGCGGATCGAGCGGGCCCACATCGAGGCCCTCGCCCGGATCAAGGGCGCCGCGGCGAAGGTGAACGCGCGGCTGGGAGTGCTGGACAAGGACATCGCCGAGGCGATCCAGGAGGCGGCCGGGGAGGTCGCCGAGGGCCGGTGGGACGAGCACTTCCCCGTCGACGTGTTCCAGACCGGCTCGGGCACCTCGTCCAACATGAACACCAACGAGGTCATCGCCACCCTGGCGAGCGAGCGGCTCGGCCGGGACGTGCACCCCAACGACCACGTCAACGCCTCCCAGTCGTCCAACGACGTCTTCCCCTCCTCCATCCATATCGCCGCCACCGCCGCCGTCACCCGGGACCTCATCCCGGCGCTGGAGCACCTCGCGGACGCGCTGGGCCGCAAGGCCGAGGAGTTCGCCGACGTGGTGAAGTCCGGGCGTACGCATCTCATGGACGCCACGCCCGTGACCCTGGGCCAGGAGTTCGGCGGATACGCGGCCCAGGTGCGGTACGGCGTCGAGCGGCTGTACGCCTCCCTGCCGCGCCTGGCCGAACTCCCCCTCGGCGGAACCGCCGTAGGCACCGGCATCAACACCCCGCCCGGCTTCTCCGCCGCCGTGATCGAGGAGGTCGCTCGCGTCACCGGGCTGCCGCTGACCGAGGCGCGGGACCACTTCGAGGCGCAGGGCGCCCGGGACGGGATCGTGGAGACCAGCGGTCAGCTGCGGACCATCGCCGTGGGGCTGACGAAGATCGCGAACGATCTGCGGTGGATGTCCTCGGGCCCGCGCACCGGCCTCGCGGAGATCCGGCTGCCCGACCTTCAGCCCGGCTCGTCGATCATGCCGGGCAAGGTCAACCCGGTCATCCCGGAGGCCGTGCTCATGGTGTGCGCCCAGGTCGTCGGCAACGACGCGACCGTCGCCACCGCCGGCGCCTCCGGCAACTTCGAGCTCAACGTGATGCTGCCGGTCATCGCGAAGAACGTGCTCGAGTCCATCAGGCTGCTCGCGAACGCCTCCCGGCTGCTCGCGGACCGTACCGTCGACGGGATCGAGGCGGACCGTGAGCGGGCCCGGGAGTACGCCGAGTCCTCGCCGTCCGTCGTCACGCCGCTCAACAAGTACATCGGCTACGAGGAGGCCGCGAAGGTCGCCAAGAAGTCGCTGGCTGAGCGGAAGACCATCCGGCAGGTGGTGCTGGAGGGGGGCTACGTCGAGCGCGGTGATCTCACGGTCGAGCAGCTCGACGAGGCGCTTGATGTCCTGCGGATGACGCGGCCGTAAAAGCCGGGGCAGGGCCCTCGCCCCGAGGGTGAACCGTGACGGGGGCCGCAGCGTCGTATGCCGGTGACACCTAATATCTGCGCATGACAGAGGGCGGAGCGGTGAGGCGCGGGCAGGCGGGCGGTGCGGCGGTCTTCTGGACGCCCGGGACACAGATCCTGTGGCGGTACCGGGAGAACGGCGGCGCGCGCTTCCACATCGCGCGCCCCGTCACGGTCGTGCGCGACGACCCGGAGCTGCTCGCCGTGTGGATGGCGCCCGGTACCGAGTGCGTGAAGCCGGTGCTCGCGGACGGCACGCCCGTGCACCGCGAGCCGCTGAGCACGCGGTACACCAAGCCGCGGACGGTGCAGCGCGACCGGTGGTTCGGCACCGGCGTGCTGAAGCTGGCGCGGCCCGGTGAGCCCTGGTCGGTGTGGCTGTTCTGGGAGCCGGGCTGGCGGTTCAAGAACTGGTACGTGAACCTGGAGGAGCCGCTGGCCCGTTGGGCGGGCGGGGTGGACTCCGAGGACCACTTCCTGGACATCTCCGTGCACCCGGACGGCAGTTGGCACTGGCGCGACGAGGACGAGTTCGCGCAGGCCCAGCGGGACGGTCTGGTGGACTCCGCGCTGGCCGGACGCGTACGGGAGGCCGGGCGGGCCGCGGTCGCCGTGATCGAGGCCTGGGGGCCGCCGTTCTCGGACGGCTGGCAGAACTGGCGCCCGGATCCGTCCTGGCCGGTACCGTCGCTGCCGCGGGACTGGGACCGCACGCCCGCGCATGTGTCCTCATGAGACCCTTGATGCGCCCCCGGGAAGGAAACGTAGGATCGTCCTCCGCAAGGCAGGGAGCAGCTATCGACCGGGCGGCAACTACCGGAGCACGCGCTGGGCTTGACCGGACGTCACCGAGGGGCGGCAGGACGTGAGCGAGGGGTACGGCAACACCGGTACGGGCCGGGAACGGTCGGCCGACGGCACAGGAACATCTTCTGACCACGCGGGAATTCCGTTCCTGGGGCACGTATTCCGGGTATCGGAATCTCGGCGGGACGAAGTGCACGCATGGCGCACAGCGCCGGACGGACGGACTCGACACGCGTGACGGAGCAGCCGACCTCCTTCGAACGCCCCCAGCCGGGCGCCACCCCCGCGGATCCCCGCGGGGCACTCGTGCACACCCCGACACCGCCCCGCGTCTCCGGTACGGCGCCGGCCTTACCGGCACAGAGCCGCTCGGGCGGCACGGAGCCGCCGGCGCCCGGCACGGCGTCCCCGGCCAACCCGAGTACGGCCGACGTCTCGGCGTCCCCGATCGCCCCGGGTACGTCCGGTGTCGCGACGTCCCCGATCGCCCCGGGTACGTCCGGTGTCGCGACGTCCCCGATCGCCCCGGGTACGTCCGGTGCCTCGACATCCCCGGCCATCCCGAGTACGTCCGGTGTCTCGGCGTCCCCGGCCGCCCCTAGTCAGTCCGGTGCCTCGACATCCCCGGCCGCCCCTGGTACGTCCGGTGCCTCGACATCCCCGGCCGCTCCAGGTACGCCCGGTGCCTCGACATCCCCGGCCGCTCCAGGTACGCCCGGTGCCTCGGCCGCCCCGGCGACCGCGGGCGCGTCCGGTGCCGAAGGGACGTCGGGTGCCCCCGATGCCGTGCGGCACCGGGCCGCCTCGGAAGCGACCGGCACCTCCGAGCCCCCGGCGCAGGAGACGGTCGCGCCCGGCGGCAGCGGTCAGGAGCCGGCGACCGCCCCCGGCACGGGCAGGGGCAGCGGTGTCGACGGAT
>NZ_JAOCQE010000018.1 GCF_025290915.1 Streptomyces sp. 15-116A
TCACTGCGCGGTCGGCCGCGCGCCGAGCCAGCTGAGGTGGGTGCGCCCGCCAGTCCCCCGGCCACCTCCCATCCGGAACAAGAGACCCCGCGCGAACAGGGCGCCTCACTGCGCGGTCGGCCGCGCGCCGAGCCAGCTGAGGTGGGTGCGCCCGCCAGTCCCCCGGCCACCTCCCATCCGGAACAAGAGACCCCGCGCGAACAGGGCGCCTCACTGCGCGGTCGGCCGCGCGGCGAGCCAGCTGAGGTGGGTGCGCCCGCCAGTCCCCCGGCCACCTCCCATCCGGAACAAGAGGCCCCGCGCGAACAGGGCGCCTCACTGCGCGGTCGGCCGCGCGGCGATCCGAGGCGGAGGGTCTGGCTGCGCCGCGTTCGGATCCCGGCATCCGCCGTGCGGCCGACCGGGTGCTGGGGTCCTGTTCTCGCCCCGGCCGGATGCCCGGCGTGGGGTTCACACGGGCACTCGGCGCGAGCGGGTTCCGCAACGGCCGGGTGCAGGTGCGTTACGCGGGTGGCTCGTCCGGGACCGGGTGTTCCGGGTTGGGGGAGGCGGCGTGGGGGGCGCCTCGGCGGCCCGTGCCTGCCTCGTCCGTGTCGGGGACGTCGGGGCCGGGCTCGTCGGTGTCGGACGGTTCCGTGGGTTCTGCCTCTTCCTTCGGGTCCGGTGACTGCTCCGACTCGCGTTCCGCCTTCTCCTGGGCCGCGCCGGGGGCCACCTCCCAGGGGTCCTCGCCGGCGCCGGCCTGCTGGTCGGGCAGGTCGCGGGGGACGGCCGCACCGTTCTCACCCGGTCCTTCGAGGCGGTGGTCGGTCACGGCTCTCTCCCTTCGTTCGTCGGACGGCCTGCGCGAGTACCTCCGCTCCGACCGGCGAAACCTCAGCGCGGCGCCCGTTCCTTCAGCGCCGTACGCCAGGCGGGCGGCGGGGACTCGGGGTCCGGCTCCGGGCGGCGTCCGCCGCGGGCGAAGAAGTCGGCGAGCGGCAGGATCGCCGCGCCGACCGTGACCGCGTCGGGCCCCAGGCTGCCCAGTTCGATCGTCACCTTCCCGGCCGGATGGCGCAGCGCGTACGACAGGGCGTGCTTCCGCACCGCGGGCAGGAAGCGGGTGCCGAGCTGGAGCCCGGCCCAGCCGCCCACGAGGATGCGCTCGGGCTGGAACAGGTTGATCAGGTCGGACAGCCCCGCGCCCAGGTACTCGGCGGTCTCCTCCAGCACGGCGAGCGCCGTCGCGTCGGCTCCGGTCCCGTCTGCCGGGTAGGCGGCGGCGAGCATCGCGGTGAGCGCCGTCTCCTCGTCGGTTCCCTCCGGTACCCGGCCGCCCTCCTCGCGCCACCGGGCGAGCAGCGACTCGGCACCGGCGTACGCCTCCAGGCAGCCGAGCGCACCGCACCGGCACCGGCGCCCCCTGACCCGTACCGTCAGATGGCCCCACTCCACCGCGCGGCCGACCTCCACCTCGGGCGTGACGAGGCAGGCGCCGACACCGGAGCCGAAGAGGACGACGACCGCGTTGCGGGCGCCGCGTCCGCCGCCGAACCACATCTCGGCCTGGCCGAGGGTCTTGGCGCCGTTGTCGATGAAGTACGGGACGGTCGCGGGCAGCGGGGAGCCGGTGCGCAGCAGCGACTCCAGCGGGATGGCGTCCCAGCCGATGGTCTGCCCGTGCACGACGGCGCCCCGGTCGGCGGTGCGTTCCACGATGCCCGGGACGCCGATGCCGACGCCGAGCAGCCGGTCGGGATGTAGGCCCGCCGCCGCCAGCACCTCGGCGATGCCGGAACGGATGTGGTCGACGATGACCTCGACCGCGTAGCGCTGCTGCTCCAGCGGGCGTTCGGCCCGGGCGAGCTCGGTGAGGGTGAGGTCGAACAGCTCGACGCGGACCCGGGTCTCGCCCACGTCGACGCCGATCATGTGGCCGCTGCCCGGCGCGACCCGCAGCAGGGTGCGGGGACGGCCGCCGTCGGAGTCGACGCTGCCGGCCTCCTCGACCAGGCCGTCGGCCACGAGATCGGCGACGACATTGCTCACCGAGCCGGAGCTCAGTCCGGTCGCCGGGCCCAGTTCGAAGCGGCTGAGGGGGCCGTCGAAGTAGAGCCGCTGCAGGACGGCCGTACGGTTGGCCCGCCTGAGATCGCGCACCGTGCGCCCGTTCCGCCCCGCCATGTGGCTCCCTCCGCCCCCCTGCCCGACCTGCAACATACCGCCGGGGACCGGTCCGGCGCGACTTCCCTCCCCACTTATTTCACGCTGTGAACCAACCAAGGACCGTCGAGACCCTGGGAAATTCATTGGCCCGCCCTCTCCCGGCCTCCTTACCCTGGCCCGGAAACCTAGACCCCCTAGGTTTGCTCGACCGCACCTGGAGACCCCTCATGCGACCGCTCACCGAGCAGGACATCCGCGACTCGTTCATCAACTGCTCGAAGGGCGAGGCCAAGCGGCTGTCCGTGCCGCGTGATCTCGGCGAACGCCCCTGGGACGACCTCGACTTCCTGGGCTGGCGGGATCCCGGCGCGCCCGACCGCAGCTATCTGGTCACCGAGCGCGGGGACCGCATGGTCGGGGTCGCTCTGCGCTTCCAGCCCGCCCAGCGCGGTTTTCTGCACCGCAGCATGTGCTCGCTGTGCCTGACCACGCATCCGCGCGGCGGTGTCTCGCTGATGACCGCCCGCAAGGCGGGCCCGGCCGGCCGCGAGGGCAACTCGGTCGGCGCCTACATGTGCACCGACCTCGCCTGCTCCCTCTACCTGCGCGGCAAGAAGGTCCCGGAGACCGGGGCCCGCTTCGAGGAGAGCCTCACCCTGGAGCAGCAGATCGCCCGCACCCTGGACCATCTGCACGCCTTCCTCGACAAGCTGTAGATCCGCCCCGCTTCCCGGTCGCGGAAGAACGCGGTGCGCCAGTGGGGTTTTCCTCAGGTGCGAACGTGTTCGAGGTGATCAGGGAAGGGGAACCGTCGCTAGATGCGAGTGGTACGTGAGTGGACGGCGCCGGCCAAGGAGTTCCTCAGGCGGCACCGGGACCCGGTGACCGTGCAGGCGGTGCGCTCGGCCGCCGCGGCGACGATCGCCTACGTCATCGCCCTGCGGCTGAGCCCCGAGGAGGCCCCGCTCACCGCGCCACTGACCGCGCTGCTCGTCGTGCAGGTCACCCTGTACTCCACGCTCACCACCGGCGTGCGCCGGGTGAACTCCGTGGTGGCGGGCGTGCTCGTCGCGATTCTCTTCAGTCTCCTGGTGGGTCTGACCTGGTGGAGTCTGTGCCTGCTGATCCTGGCGTCGCTGGTCGTCGGTCATCTGGTGCGCGTGGACGAGTTCGTGCCCGAGGTGGCGATCAGCGCGATGCTGGTGCTCGGGGTGACCACCCACGGGGAGTACGCCTGGGCCCGGGTCGTGGAGACGCTGATCGGCGCGGTCGTGGGGCTCGGTTTCAATCTGCTGCTGGCGCCTCCCGTGTGGGTGGAGGAGGCCGGTGAGTCGATCGAGGGGCTGGCGCGGCGGCTGCGGCAGCTGATGCTGAGCATCGGTGAGCAGGCGACCGGACCCACGCCGCCGCATGAGGCGGCGGACCGGCTGCACGAGGCCCGCCGGCTGGACCACGACATCGTGGAGGTGGACGCGGCGCTGCGGCAGGCCGAGGACAGTCTGCGGCTCAATCCGCGAGTCCGGGAGGGGCTGCTGCACCGGGTGGTGCTGCGGACGGGCCTGGACACGCTGGAGATCTGCACGGTGGTGCTGCGGGTGCTGGCGCGCACGCTGACCGACCTGGCGAAGGAGCGCGAGCCCGAGCGGCTGTTCGAGCCGGAGACCGGTTCGACGTTCGAGGAGCTGCTGTCCCAGATCGCCGACGCCGTGGTGAGTTTCGCCGTGCTGGTGACCACCAGTGTGAGCACGAGCGCGGAGTCGGCCGAGGACCGGCTCGCCTCCCAGCTGCGGCAGGCCGCGGCCACCCGGGACAAGCTGGCGCAGCTGCTGCTCGACGAGGTTCAGCGCGACCCGAGCCAGTGGGAGCTGCACGGCGCGGTGCTGACCGAGGTCAACCGCATCCTCGACGAGATGGACACCGAGCACCGCACCCGCCGCCTGTTCGAGGAACTGGACCGCCACACACGCGAGCAACGAGAACGCCTCCCCCGGCTGACCCGCCTACGCGAACGCGTCCCGGCCCGCCTCCGCCGCGAGCCGGGCGGCGCCACCCACCGCGTCAAGTGACACCCCGGCCCGGGAGGTCCGCTGGACCGGACGTGCTTGCCCTGACGGGAGATCAACGCCAGGGTGGCTGAACACCCGCCGCAGCACAGGGCCGGACCGGGCTGCTGTGGCGGGGCTTCCCGACCGACCGAGCCGGGCAGCAGGGGACACGGCCGGGCTGGTCTGGCCCACTTCCCGGCCGGCCGAGCCTGGCCGCACCGGGCGCGGCAAGGTGGTTGGGCCTGCTTCTCGACCTACCGAGTCGGGTGGTGGGTGGGCATGGGCAAGGCCGGCGATGACCGAGGGTGACTTGATGAGCGAGGGGCAGTGGAGCAGGCGGCGGTTCGTCGGTGCGCTTACGGGGGCCGCTGCGGGCCTGACCGTCGCGGGGTGCGATGGCGACGGGGCGCCCGCGGGGGACTCGGCGTCGTCGAAGGCACCCGCACCCACCAGCGGCTCTCCGAGCCAGAGCACCCCGCCCTCCGGCCCACGTCCGCTCTACCTCGGCACCTACACCTCCACCGACGGCGGCGGCAAGGGCATCGGACTCGCCACGTACGACCCGGCGACAGGCCGCATCACCGGCACCGGGACGATCACCGGCGTGGCGGATCCGTCGTATCTCGCCGTGCATCCGGACGGCGGCACCCTCTACACCGTGAACGAACGTGACCCCGGCACCGTGACCGCCGTACGCCTCTCCGACCGGAAGGTCCTCGGCAGCCGCAGCACCGGCGGCGCGGCCCCCTGCCATCTGTCGGTGCATCCGAGCGGACGCCGGCTGCTCAGCGCCAACTACGGTTCCGGCAGTGTCGCGGTGCACCCGATCGACGCCTCGGGGTCGCTCGGCGAGCGCAGCGCCCTGGTCACGCACTCCGCTCCCCCGCCGGGCCCGGGTCAGCGGGGCCCGCACGCGCACCAGTTCCTCACCAGCCCGGACGGAGGCCATGTCCTCGCCGTCGACCTGGGCACGGACACCGTGTACACCTACCGGCTCGACGAGAGCTCCGGCACCCTCACCGAGGCGGCCCGTGCGAGCACCCGGCCAGGCGCCGGTCCCCGGCATCTGACCTTCCACCCCGGGGGCCGGTACGCCTATCTCGCCCACGAGGTCGACAACACGGTGGCGGTGTGCGCGTACGATCCCGGCTCGGGCCGATTGCGGATCGGCGCGCCTCAGTCCACCGGAACGGGCCCCGGCACGAACTACCCGGCACAGATCGCGGTGACGGCGAACGGCGCCTTCGCCTATCTCGCCAACCGCGGCGACAACAGCCTCACGCGCTATGCGATCGAGGCGGACGGCGCCCGGCTGCGCCTGCTCGACACCGTGCCGGTCGGCGGTGACTTCCCCCGCCAGATCGCCCTCTCCCCCGACGGCACGCTGCTGTTCGCGGCGAACCAGAAGTCCGGCACCGTCACCGTCTTCCACGTGGACGAGGACAGCGGTGAGCTGCGCCCGGCGGGCGAGCCGTACACCTCACCCGTCGCCGTCTGTGCGCTGCCGCTGTAGCGCGCGGGGGCAGGACGCCGCGCTCGCCTGGGAGAGCAGGACGTGCATGCGTTCGGTGAGCTGGGCGACGTCGTCGGCGGGCGCGTGGAACGGCAGCCGTACGTCGCCGTCGGCGCGGACGCGTTCGATACGCAGGGTCAGCCCGTGCCGGTCGACGGCGAGCGGCTGGACACGCACCGCGCCGTGCAGGCTCTCGGTGTCGACGAGGCGGGTCAGGCGTTCGACCGCGTCGCCGTGGCAGTCGGCGAGATGGGTCAGCAGCCGGGCCTCGGCGAGGGCCAGCGGGTCGGGCGCGGCGGTGGCGAACTCGTCCAGGTCGACGACGACCGCGCCGGAGAGCCTGCGCAGGACGACGCGGGTGGGCTGGAAGGCGAGATGGCCGTCCTCGACGGAGAACCAGCCCGCGAGCCACAGCCGGGCACGAATCCTGCCGCGCACGGGGACGGGTGCGACATCGGCGAACTCCAGCACGGCGGACGGCTCGCCGCGCGGCGCGCAGATCGCGGCGGCGAGCAGCACACTGTCCTCGGGCACGTGCAGCAGGACACGTCCGTCGTCGGTCACGGTGTGCGCGCCGACGAGCTCCTCCCGGGTGCCCTCCGCGGTCACCGCGCAGGACCACGCGGCGGCCAGCACCGAGCGCGCCCGTTCCGCCGCGCTGGGAGCGGCCGTCCAGCCGTGCGTGTCGTCACCCATCCCCGAACCTCCTCTTAGGTAAGCCTTGCCTAACCTACCGAAGATCGGGGTGCGCGCCAACCAGGACGCGTGATCTTCAAGAGATCTTTCAGCCCGTGAGCACACCCAGCAGGGCGCGCGCGCACAGCTCGCGCACCTGCTCCCGGCTCAGCTCCGAGCCGCGCAGCCACTCCAGACAGACGGCGGTGGTGAAGGCCAGCCAGCCGCGCACGGCGAGACGGACGTCCGGCCGCTCCTCGAACGCCGTCCCGAACTCGGGATCCGCGGCGAGCGCCGCCAGGATCTGTTCCTCCTGCGCCGCGAGGGCCCGCTGATACACCCGGCGCACCGCCTGGTCCCCCGCAGCGTCGGCGCGATGGAAGGCGCGGTAGCCGTGGGCGTGCGCCTCCACGTACGCGAGATACGCCTCGAGACCCGAGGCGAGCTGCTCGCGCACCGGGACGCCGGGGACTGCGGCCGTCATCCGCAGCATCCGCTCGCTCTCGCGCTCCACGACCGCCGCGAAGAACTCCCGCTTGGTCGGGAAGTAGTGGTACAGCAGCCCCCGCGAGACCCCGGCGATCTCGGCGACCTGCTCGATCCACACGTCGTCGTACGGGCTCTCGGAGAACAGCCGCGCCCCGACGGACAGCAGCTGCTCGCGGCGCTCCTCGGTACTGAGCCGGCGGCGGGTGCGCTCGCCCTGGTTGGGGGCCATTCCCGCACTGTACTTGACGCCGGTTCAGCGGCAGGACCAGACTGGAACGCGTTATTGAACCCACGTACAACACGTGTCGCGCAGGCCGCCGGACCGAAGGGGGTCGCCTCATGCCGGAGACGACGACAGGGGCAGCCGGGCTGCCGAAGGGTTTCCGCAGCGCCGAGCTCGGCTGGCCCGAGCTGCACCGCATCCCGCATCCGCCGTACCGGCTCCCGCTGCTCGGCGACGTGATCGGCGCGAGCAGGCGCACCCCGCTGCAGGACTCGCTGAAGTACGCCGCGCTGGGGCCGGTCTTCCGGCGGAACGCCTTCGGCAAGGAGTTCGTGTTCGTGTGGGGCGCCGATCTGGTGGCCGACCTCGCCGACGAATCGCGCTTCGCCAAGCACGTCGGGCTGGGTGTCGCCAATCTCCGGCCGGTCGCGGGCGACGGCCTGTTCACCGCGTACAACCACGAGCCCAACTGGCAGCTGGCGCACGACGTGCTCGCCCCCGGGTTCAGCCGCGACGCCATGGCGGGCTACCACACGATGATGCTGGCCGTGGCGGAGCGCCTCACGGACCACTGGGACCGGGCCGCGGCGGCCGGACGGACGGTCGACGTGCCCGGCGACATGACCAAGCTGACGCTGGAGACCATCGCACGCACCGGCTTCGGGTACGACTTCGGTTCCTTCGAGCGGTCCCGGCCGCATCCCTTCGTGACGGCGATGGTGGGCACGCTGTCCTACGCGCAGCGGCTGAATTCCGTGCCGGGGCCGCTGGCGCCGCTGCTGCTGTGGCGGGCGAGCCGGCGCAACTCCGCGGACATCGAGCGGCTGAACCACATCGTGGACGAGGTGGTGCGGGCGCGGCGCGCCGACGGCGGCGGGGACGGTGACCTGCTGGACCGGATGCTGGACACCGCGCATCCCGAGACCGGGGAGCGGCTGTCGGCCGAGAACGTCCGCCGCCAGGTGATCACCTTCCTGGTCGCGGGACACGAGACCACCTCGGGCGCCCTGTCCTTCGCCCTGCACTACCTGGCGCGCCACCCCGAGGTCGCGGCCCGGGCGCGGGCCGAGGCGGACCGGGTGTGGGGGGACGCCGAGGCGCCCGGGTACGAGCAGGTGGCCAAGCTGCGGTATGTCCGGCGCGTGCTGGACGAGTCGCTGAGGTTGTGGCCGACGGCACCGGCGTTCGCCCGGGAGGCCCGGGAGGACACGCTGCTGGGAGGTGACCATCCGATGCGGCGGGGTGCGTGGGCGCTGGTGCTGACGCCGCTGCTGCACCGGGATCCCGAGGTGTGGGGGGCGGATACGGAACGCTTTGATCCGGACCGGTTCGAGGCGCGGGCGGTGCGGGCTCGTCCGCCGCATGTGTTCAAGCCGTTCGGGACGGGGGCGCGGGCCTGTATCGGGCGGCAGTTCGCTCTGCATGAGGCGACGCTGGTGCTGGGGTTGCTGCTGCGGCGGTACGAATTGCGGGCGGATCCGGGGTATCGGCTGCGGGTGACGGAGCGGCTGACGTTGATGCCGGAGGGGCTGCGGCTGGGGGTGGAGCGGCGGACGCTGCGGGGTGCGCGGGAAGCGGACCCGGTAGGGGCTTCCTGATGTCTCGCGGCTTCGGGTGGTGTGGGGCTGGGCGCGCCCGCGCGGCGGAGCCGCACATCGATACAGACCCGCGCCCCTTGGGTGTGTCTCACGCGTCCCAGTGAACAGGGCGCGTCAGTGAATTCGGCACTTTCGTACCCGCGTTGCCCTTCGCCGCGTTCAGCTGCGGCTGGGTGAGGAAGAGCGCGTCGGTCAGGTCGGCGTCGGCCAGGTCGGTGTCGCGGAGGTCGGCGCCGATCAGGTCGGTGTTGCGCAGGTCCGCGCCCGTGAGGTCGGCGGCGATCAAATAGGCGCCGCGCAGGCTGATTCCGCGCAGGTCGGCGCCCTTGAGGCGGGCGCCCACCAGGTCGGCGCCGCGGCGGTCCTTCCGGCGACCCCGGAAACCCGCTCGCGCCAGATCGCTTGCTTTCAGCAGCAGCGCGTTGACCTCCTGGCGGTGTGCGCCCACGTCCAGCGTCCGCAGTTCAGCCGGGGTCTGCAGGGTGAGCCGCTCCGTCTTCTCCAGGGCTTCGCGCAGGTCCTGGTGGATCGGGCGGGCGGCGGGGAGCTGTGCGGCCTCGGTCAGGTACCAGAGCAACTCGTGCAGCTGGCGTACCACCGGGAACACCTCGAACATGCGCCGCGCGTGCTCCGGCGGGCCGGTGCGCCAGTCCCGGCCGCCGAACGTGATCTGTGAGACCTTCTGGCCCGCGCCGAAGCAGTCGTAGACCGTGCAGCCGGTGAAGCCCTGCTGCCGCAGCCGGGCGTGGATGCCGCAGCGGTGGTCCTCGCGCAGGTTGGCGCAGGGCTTCCCGGCCGGCTTGTCCACAGCGAAGTCGGCCGACCTGGCGAACGGCAGGGCGACGCAGCACAGTCCGAAGCACTGCTCGCAGTCGCCGCGCAGTTCCGCCTGGTCGGCCGGGGTGTCTCGCATGCTGTTCAGCATACGGAACAGCTGGTCGGCACGGTGGGCCGGGCTGCGCTCATCCGTCCAGGCCGGACACGTCCAGCCGGTCGAGCCGCTCGGGGTCGGCCAGGATGTACATGCCGGTGATCCGGCCGTCGGTGATGGTGACGGACATGACCGAGTGCGGACGGCCGTCGACCACGCTGACCAGCCCGAGGGAGTCGTTGACCCACGCCACCGTCGCCGCGGCGGTGTAGCGGGCGAACATCATCGCCGACTCGGCGACGGTCTTCGCGCCCTGGAGCCTCTTCGACGCGCTGGCCCCGCGGACCAGCGCACCGGCGTCGGCCCTCAGCACCACGTCCGGGTGGAGCACCGCGACCAGCGCCTCGAAGTCACCGCCGCGCGCGGCCGCCATGAAGGCGTCGAGGACCTGCTTCTGGCGGCCGGCGTCGGGCTCGGAGGAGGGCGTGGCGTCCTTCACCCGGCGGCGGGCACGGCTGGCCAGCTGCCGGGTGGCGGCAGCGCTGCGCTCCACCACCGGCGCAATGTCGTCGAAGGGCACCGCGAACATGTCGTGCAGCACGAACGCGAGCCGCTCGTCCGGCTCCAGCGTCTCCAGGACCACCAGGAGGGCCACGCCCACCGAGTCGGTGTGCAGCGCCTGCTGTTCCGGGTCGATGTGGGTGAGGGGTCTGATCACCGGGTCGGGGACGAAGGTCTCGTCCATCGGCTGCTCACGGCGCGCGGTGCGTGAGCGCAGCATGTCGAGGCAGACGCGGCCGGTGACGGTGGTGAGCCAGCCGCCGAGGTTGTCGATGTCGTCGGCGTCGGTGCGGCCCAGCTTCAGCCACGCCTCCTGGACGGCGTCCTCCGCCTCGGCCGACGAGCCGAGCATGCGGTAGGCCACCGACTTGAGCCGGGGCCGGTGCTCCTCGAAGCGCTGGGCGAGGAGGTTCTCGTCGCTCATGCCCCCATCCTCGGGAACAGCTCGAAGGTGACCGCGGGACGGCCGCCGAAGCGTTTGCCCGCCTCCTGCGCGAAGCCGGTCAGGAAGCCCCGCACGTACTCCTCGGGGTCCTGGTCGGTCAACGCCTCGATGTAGGCCCGGTGTTCGAGCAGGGACGCCACCGCGCGCTCCATGCCGTCCGTGGCGTCCACGGCGTGGGTCGGGGTGCTCGATCCCGCGACGGCCACCCAGCGGACCCCGTCCCAGGGTTCGAGGCCCCGCTCGGTCAGCTCCGGGAAGATCCAGCGGTTGCCGGCGTCACCGGCGGCGTCGAGCGTGGCCCGGCCGACGGCCACGTGGTCCGGAGTGTTCCAGTAGGTGCCGCCCCAGGTGTCCCGGTGATTGAGGGTGATGACCAGTTCAGGACGGTGCCGGCGGATGGCGGCGGCGATGTCCCGGCGAAGGGCCGGGCCGTACTCGATGACACCGTCCTTGTGGTCCAGGAACTCCAAGGCCGACACGCCGACGACCGCCGCGCTCGCCCGTTGCTCCCGCTCCCGGAGCGCGGCGCATTCCGCGGGGGCGAGGGTGTCGATACCGGCCTCGCCGCGGGTGGCCAGGACGTAGGTGATCTCGCGGCCGGCGTCGGTCCAGGTCGCGATCGCGGCGGAGCAGCCGTATTCGAGGTCGTCGGGGTGGGCCACCACCGCGAGGGCGCGGTGCCAATCGGTGGGCATGGGGGTGAGTTGACTGGTCGTCGGCTCGGTCATGTGAGCAGACTATGTGTTTCCGCCGTGGGTGCCGCGAACCCTCCGCCTCACTCTTCGCCCCGCGCCAGCGCCAGCAAGCGGTCCAGGACCCGGGGGCCGCCCGCCCTCACCCCGTCGTGTTCGTACTCGTTCGTCACCCAGGTGCGCAGGCCCCGGATCGTGCCGGCCGTGTGCAGGGAATGGGTCGTGTCGACGTACATGTCGTCGTGGTAGACGGCCGCCGCGACCGGGACCTCGTTGGTGGTGAGGCGGGCGGGGTCGTAGAGGGGGGTCCAGTCGGTGCGGGCGGCGAGGAGGTCGGCCGTTTCGCGCAGGGGGCGCAGGGCCGGGTCGCAGTCGAAGGTCCAGGGGTGGATGGTCTCGCCGGTGAACAGCAGGGGTTCGTCACCGGCGAGCGCCTTGGCCGCGTCGAACCGGGGGAACTCCGCGCGTACCCGTTCGGCCGCCCAGGCGGTGGGGCGGGCGTCCTGGGCGTAGCAGGCCTCGTGGACGAGGGCGTACAGCGGGTGGCCGGCGAAGGAGAGGAGGCTCTGGACCTGCTCCTGGAAGGCGTCCGAGAGGGCGGGGCCGGACGGGGTGCGGACGAAGGCGTCCTCCAGAAGGTAATGGAGGCGGTGGCTGCCGTCGCCGCTGCCGAGGACGATGCCGAGGGACTGGAACGCCTCCACCGTGAGGCGGTAGCCGTTGGGGAGGGTCACCTCGTGGGTGAGGAGGTGGTCGGCGATGCGGCGGGCCCGCTCGATGTCCTGCGGGTAGCGGTCGTAGTGGGCGGTGACCTTGCGCTCGATGCGCGGGTAGGCGGCCCGGTAGACGTCGTCGGCGTGGGCGTCGAGCGAGGGCAGGCCGCCGGTGATGAGCGCGGTGCGCAGGCCCTCGGGGGCGATCGACAGATAGGTGACGGTGCAGAAGCCGCCGAAGCTCTGCCCGAGGACGGTCCAGGGGGCGCCGCCGGTGACCTCGGGGCGGATCGCCTCGCAGTCGCGGACGATGGAGTCGGCGCGGAAGCGGGTGAGGTAGTCGGCCTGTTCGGCGGGGCCGCCGCGCAGCGGGAGGGTCTGCCGGTTGGCCGGGGTGGAGTGGCCGGTGCCGCGCTGGTCGAGGAGCAGCACGCGGTGGTCCTTCAGGGCCCGGCCGAGCCAGGCCTGCTTTCCGATGAAACGGTTCGCCCCGAATCCGGGCCCGCCCTGGAGGTACAGCAGCCACGGCAGGTCCTGGCCCGCCTTGTCGGCGGCGACGACCTCGCGCGCGTACAGCTCGATGGTCTCCCCCGAGGGGTCGTCGTGGTCGAGCGGAACGGTGAAGCGGCGGTCGGTGAGGACGACTCCGGGCTGGCGGTAGCTGAGGGTCAACGGGGCTCCCGGGACGGACGGACGGTCGGACCGCGACCCAGTTCAGCACATGTTTCTGCGGTCAACGAGCCCGGATCGCGGAATTCCTGCTGAACGGCCGGTCAGCGGGCGGAGAGACTGGAGCGGCGCACCACCAGCTCGGGGCTCAGCACGACCCGGCGGTGCTCGTGCGTCCGCGCCGCGGTATCGGCCTCCGTCTCCTCCAGCAGCAGCTCCGCGGCGAGCGCGCCCATGGTGACGGCGGGCTGCCGCACCGAGGTGAGCGGAACGGCCGCGGCGGCGGCGAACTCGATGTCGTCGTAGCCGACGATCGCCAGGTCGTCGGGGACGCCGACCCCGGCCGCGTACATGGCCTGGAGCACGCCGAGGGCGAGCAGGTCGTTGGCGCAGAACACGGCGGTGGGCCGGTCGGCCAGGCCGAGCAGGCGGGCGCCCGCGTCCCGGCCGGCGGCGACGTCGAGCCGCTCGGTGGGCAGCTCCCGCAGGCTGTCGGGGCCGAGGCCGGCCTCGGCGAGCGCGTTGAGGGCGCCGGTGCGGCGGTCGCGGACCTGGTTGAGTCCGGGCGGTCCGCTGACGTACGCGATGGAGCGGTGTCCGGCGTCCACCAGGTGGCGTACGGCGAGGGCGCCGCCGGCCACGTCGTCGACGGAGACGGAGCACTCGGTGGCGCCCTCGGCGACGCGGTCGACCAGGACGAAGGGGATGCCGTGCCGGCGGAACGCCTCGATGTTGCGGCCGGTGGCGTCGGCCGGGGTGAGCAGCACGCCCCGCACCCGCTGCTCGGCGAACAGGGAGAGGTACTCGGCCTCCTCGCCCGGGTTCTGGGCGCTGTTGCAGACCATCACGCCGAGCCCGGCCTGCCGGGCGGCGCGCTCGGCACCGCGCGCCACGTCGACGAAGAAGGGGTTGCCCATGTCGAGGACGAGCAGGCCCATGATCCGGCTGCGGCCGGCGCGCAGCTGGCGGGCCGACTCGCTGCGGACGTAGCCGAGCCGGTCGATGGCGGACAGCACGCGCGCCCGGGTCTCGGCGGCGACCGTGTCCGGGCGGTTGATCACGTTCGACACCGTGCCGACGGAGACTCCGGCGACGCGGGCGACGTCCTTGATACCCACCGACTGGGCCATCGGGCAGGGACCTCCAAGGAGACGGGGCGGCCGGGGTCTCTTCACATTACCGGCACGGCCGCCCGGCGGGCGGTGCCGGACGGGACGGCTTCCGCGTCAGGCGAGGTGGAAGACCTCGGTCAGCGGCTTCATCGCCTCGTCCGGGCGGGCTCCGTCGAGGGCCTCGAAGAAGGGAGCCATCTCGGCCTGCCAGCGGGCGTTGACCTCGGTGGCCTCCATGCCGGCCTGGGCGGCCTCGAAGTCCTCGGTCTCCAGGTAGCCGACGAGGAGGCCGTCGTCGCGCAGGAACAGGGAGTAGTTGTGCCAGCCGGTGGCCGAGAGCGCCTCGCGCATCTCCGGCCACACGGCGGCATGGCGCTCGCGGTACTCGGCGATCCGGTCCTGGCGGACCTTGAGCAGGAAACAGACACGCTGCATGAAGTACCGCTCCTTCTGCGGAAGCTGTGGGCGCTGGAATCAGAAGGTGAACTGGTCGATGTTCTCGGCGTTGAAGACGGTGGGCTTGCCGAGGTTGATCACGCCGTCCTTGCCGATGGTGTACTCGCCCATGGCACCGGCCGTGAAGGTCTCGCCCTCCTTGCCGGTGATCTGCCCGGAGGCCAGGGCGACGGCGGTACGCGCGGCCAGCTCGCCGAGCTTGGCCGGGTCCCACAGCTCGAACGCCTCGACGGTGCCGTTCTTGACGTACTTGCGCATGTCGTTGGGGGTGCCGAGGCCGGTCAGCTTGACCTTGCCCTTGTACTTGGAGCCGGACAGGTACTGGGCGGCGGCCTTGATGCCCACGGTGGTCGGGGAGATGATCCCCTTCAGGTTGGGGTGTTCCTGGAGCAGGCCCTGGGTCTGCTGGAAGGACTGCTGGGCGTCGTCGTTGCCGTAGGCGACCTTGACCAGCTTCATGTCCTTGTACTTGGGATCCTTGAGCTCGTCCTTCATGAACTCGATCCAGGTGTTCTGGTTGGTCGCGGTCTGCGCGGCGGACAGGATCGCGATCTCGCCCTTGTACCCGATCTGCTCGGCGAGCAGCTGCACCTCGGTCCGCCCGAGATCCTCGGCGCTGGCCTGCGAGACGAAGGCGTTGCGGCAGCCGGGGGTGGTGTCGGAGTCGTAGGTGACGACCTTGATGCCGTTCTTCATGGCCTGCTTGAGCGCGGTGCACAGCGCACCGGGGTCCTGCGCGGAGACGGCCATGGCGTCGACCTGCTGCTGGGTCAGCGTGTTGACGTAACTGACCTGCCCGGCGGTGTCGGTGGCACTGGAGGGCCCGACCTCCTTGTACGTGGATCCCAGCTCCTTGAGCGCCTTCTCCCCGCCCTTGTCGGCGGTGGTGAAGTAGGGGTTGTTCACCTGCTTGGGCAGGAACCCGACGGTGAGCCCCTTCTTCAGCTCGGCATTCGGATCGGCCTTGCCGGCGGTAGCAGCACCCCCGCCTTCGTTCTTGACGTCCTCCTTGGTGGTACCGCCACAGGCGGCAAGGGCGAGGGCGAGAGAGGTGACGGCTGCGACAGAGGCGAGTGAACGTCGGATGTGCATGATCGGGTCCTTTGAACGAGGGTGAGGGAGACGCGCCCCACAGGGGCGCGGGGAACTGCGCGACCAGCCACAGACAACCTGCTAGCCGGACGATTGAGCACGCACAACGGCGATCTGCCGAGCCACCCGCGGCCCGAGCACAGACAGAACGAGCAACACACCAGTCACGACAATCTGCGACTGCGCCGAAACATCCTGCAGACTCATCACGTTCTGCAGCGCACCCAGCAGAAAGACTCCGGCAATCGCACCACCCAACGTGCCCTTGCCCCCGTCGAAGTCGATCCCGCCGAGCAACACCGCAGCCACAACCGACAGTTCAAGCCCCGTAGCGTTGTCATACCGCGCGCTCGCGTAATGCAGCGCCCAGAACACCCCCGTCAGCGACGCCATCACCCCCGTCAGCACAAACAGGATCAGCTTCTGCCGCTTGACCCGGATCCCGGCGAACCGCGCCGCCTCCTCGCTCGCCCCGATCGCGAACAACGACCGCCCGAACGGCGTGGCATGCAGCGCCACCACGGCGATCGCGAGCAGCACCACGAACGGCAGGAACGCATACGGAATGAACGTGTCCCCGATCCGTCCGGCCGCGAAGTCCAGGTACTGCGCCGGGAAATCGGTCACCGCGTCGGACCCCAGCACGATCTGCGCGATCCCCCGGTACGCAGCCAGCGTCCCGATGGTCACCGCCAGCGAGGGAAGCCCGAGCCGCGTCACCAGCAGTCCGTTGATCAGCCCGCACACCACACCCAGCAGCAGGCAGATCGGAATGATCGTCTCGATGGCCAGGCCCTGATTCCACAGCGCCCCCATCACCGCGCCGGACAACCCGGCGGTCGAGGCCACCGACAGATCGATCTCCCCGGACACGACCAGCAACGTCATCGGCAGGGCGATCAGCGCGATCGGAAGGGTGTTGCCGATCAGGAAGGACACGTTGAGCGCGTTCCCGAAGCCGTCCACGAAGCCGAAGGACAGCAGGAGCACGACGATGAGCAGCGCGCCGACCACCGTGTCCCAACGGACCGCGCGCATCAGGGAGTCAGGCATGACGGGCGTTCCTCTTCTTCAGGGCGGAGCCCACTCGCAGCGCGACGATCCGGTCGACGGCGATGGCGAGGATGAGCAGGATGCCGTTGATGGCGAGCACCCAGACGGAGCTGACGCCGAGGGCGGGCAGCACGCTGTTGATGGAGGTCAGCAGCAGCGCGCCGAGAGCCGCCCCGTACACACTGCCCGAGCCGCCGGTGAAGACGACGCCACCGACCACGACCGCGCTGACGACGGTGAGTTCGTAGCCGTTGCCGGTGCCGGAGTCGACGTTGCCGAACCGGGCCAGGTACTGGGCGCCCGCGAGACCGGCCAGGGCGCCGCAGAACGTGTACGCGGCGAGGATCCGCTTGCGTACGGGGATGCCGGCGAGCCGCGCGGCCTCGGGGTTGGAGCCGAGCGCGTACAGCTCGCGCCCGCTGCCGGAGTGCTTGAGGTAGTACGCCGTGGCCACGAGGACGGCCAGCGCGATCAGCGCCAGATAGGGCACCGCCGAGATGCCGCCCGAGCCGAAGTCGACGAATCCGCCGGGGAGATCGGCCGCGGTGATCTGCCGGGAGCCGACCCAGATGGAGTCGATGCCGCGGATGATGTAGAGCGTGCCGAGGGTGACGACGAGGGCGGGCACCTGGCCGAGGCTGACGAGCAGCCCGTTGAGCAGCCCGAAGCCGATGCCGAGCAGCACGGCCAGCGCGACACCGACGACGGGGTTCCCGCCGCCCTGGAGATACGTACCGGCGGCGAACGCGCTGATGCCGAGCGTGGAGCCGACGGACAGGTCGACGTTCCTGGTGATCACCACCAGGGACTGGCCGGTGGCGACCAGCACCAGGATCGTCGCGTTCAGCAGCAGGTCCTTGATGCCCTGTTCGGAGAGGAACTCGCTGTTGCCGGCCTGGGTGACGGCGATCATCGCCAGGAACACGACGAGGATGGCGAGTTCGCGCATCTTGAACACGCGGTCGACCAGCCGGGTGGCGCCCGCCTGGGGCACCTCGGCGGCGGGGGCTTCCTTGGGGGTGGTCACGGTCATGCGGCGACCCTCCCCGTGGCTGCGGCCATCACGGTTTCCTCGGTGGCTTCGGAGCGGGGGATCTCGGCGGTGAGCCGGCCCTCGTGCATCACCAGCACGCGGTCGGCCATGCCGAGGATCTCGGGCAGGTCGGACGAGATCATCAGGACGGCCACGCCGTCGGCGGCCAGCTGGGACAGCAGCCGGTGCACCTCGGCCTTGGTGCCGACGTCGATGCCGCGCGTGGGCTCGTCGACGATCAGCACCTTGGGGCCCGTGGCGAGCCACTTGGCGAGGACGACCTTCTGCTGGTTGCCGCCGGACAGGGTGGAGACGGTGTCGGCGATCCGCGCGTACTTGACCTGGAGCCTGACCGCCCAGTCGAGGGAGCGGCTGCGTTCGGCGCCGCGGTCCATCAGGCCGGCCCTCACGGTCGTCCGCAGACCGGTGAGGCCGATGTTGCGCTCGATGGACATGTTCATCACGAGGCCCTGGGCGCGCCGGTCCTCGGGGACGAGGGCGAGTCCGGCGGCCATCGCGGTGGACGGGGCGCCGTTGACGAGCGGTTTGCCGTCGACCTCGACCTCCCCTGCGTCCCAGCGGTCGATGCCGAACACGGCCCGGGCGACCTCGGTGCGTCCGGCGCCGACGAGTCCGGCGAGGCCGACGATCTCACCGCGCCGCACGTCGAAGGAGACGTCGGTGAAGACGCCCTCGCGGGTCAGCCGGCGCACGCTGAGGGCGATCTCGCCGGGCTGGACGTCCTGCTTGGGGTAGAGCTCCTCGAGGTCGCGGCCGACCATGCGGCGCACCAGGTCGTCCTCGGTCATGCCGTCGAGGGGTTCGCTGCCGACCCGGGCGCCGTCGCGCAGGGTGGTGACCCGTCGGCAGATCTCGAAGATCTCCTCCAGGCGGTGGGAGATGAACAGCACGGCGGCGCCCTGCTCGCGCAGGGCGCGCACGACGCCGAAGAGGCGGGCGACCTCGCTGCCGGTGAGGGCGGCGGTCGGCTCGTCCATGATCAGGACGCGGGCGTCGAAGGAGAGCGCCTTGGCGATCTCGACGATCTGCTGGTCGGCGATGGACAGTCCGCGCGCCGGGCGGTCGGGGTCGAGTTCGACGCCGAGCCGCTTCATCAGCGCCGCCGTGGCGGCGTGGGTGGCCTTGTGGTCGATGCGGCCGAGGGCGCGCCGGGGCTGGCGGCCCATGTAGATGTTCTCGGCGATCGACAGGTCGGGGAAGAGCGTGGGCTCCTGGTAGATCACGGCGATTCCGGCGTCGCGGGCGTCGCCGGGGCCGTGGAAGACGACGGGCCTGCCGTCGAGCAGCACCTGGCCGGCGTCGGGCCGGTGCACTCCGGCGAGCGTCTTGATCAGGGTGGACTTGCCGGCTCCGTTCTCGCCGGCGAGGGCGTGCACCTCCCCGGGGAACAGCTCCAGGGAGACGTCCCGCAGTGCGCGGACCGCGCCGAAGGACTTGGAGACGTCCCTCAGCGCGAGGACCGGGGCCGGACCCGTGTCGGACGGGTGGGTCATGAGGGCTCCTCGACGACGCGGGCGGGAGGCCCTCCCGGCGTCGTGAAAGGTTTCAACTGGATTGCCGGGACGTTAGGCAGGTCACGCAGCACCCGTCAATGGGTTCCGGTCGAAAAACTTTCGAGAGCTTTAGATCACGCACTGGTCACGGCGGGCAGGCCGGGCCGGAGGGGTTGACACCCCTGCGTACTCGCCATAGCTTCCCTGTCTGAATCGTTTCACTCAGTGGTCGTTACGACCCGATGTCACAGGAGCCCTGACGTGACCGAGCTCGCCGCGGCGAAGGCCGCTCTCAAGACACAGGCCGTCGAGACGCCGTCGTGGGCGTACGGGAACTCCGGGACCCGCTTCAAGGTGTTCGCGCAGGCGGGGGTGCCGCGCACGCCGTTCGAGAAGCTGGACGACGCGGCGAAGGTGCACGAGTTCACGGGGGTCGCGCCGACGGTGGCGCTGCACATTCCCTGGGACCGGGTCGACGACTACGCCGCGCTGGCGAAGTACGCCGAGGAGCGGGGTGTGCGGGTGGGGGCGATCAACTCGAACACCTTCCAGGACGACGACTACAAGCTGGGCAGCATCTGTCATCCGGACGCGGCGGTGCGGCGGAAGGCGGTGGATCATCTGCTGGAGTGCGTCGACATCATGGACGCGACCGGGTCGAGGGATCTGAAGCTGTGGTTCGCCGACGGGACGAACTATCCCGGGCAGGACGATGTGCGCGCGCGGCAGGACCGGCTGGCCGAGGGGCTGGCGGAGGTGTATGCGCGGCTCGGTGAGGGGCAGCGGATGCTGCTGGAGTACAAGTTCTTCGAGCCGGCGTTCTACACGACGGATGTGCCGGACTGGGGGACGGCGTATGCGCATTGTCTGAAGCTGGGGCCGAAGGCGCAGGTTGTTGTCGACACAGGGCATCATGCGCCGGGGACGAACATCGAGTTCATCGTGGCGACGCTGCTGCGGGAAGGGAAGCTCGGGGGGTTCGACTTCAATTCCCGGTTCTACGCCGATGACGATCTGATGGTGGGGGCGGCGGATCCGTTCCAGTTGTTCCGGATCATGTATGAGGTGATTCGGGGTGGGGGATTCACGCCGGACGTCGCATTCATGCTGGATCAGTGCCACAACATCGAGGCGAAGATTCCGGCGATCATCCGGTCGGTGATGAATGTTCAGGAGGCGACCGCCAAGGCGTTGTTGGTGGACCGGGGGGCGTTGGCTGCGGCGCAGGCTGCGGGGGATGTGCTGGGGGCCAATGCCGTGCTGATGGATGCATACAACACCGATGTGCGGCCGTTGCTTCGTGAGGTGCGGGAGGAGATGGGGCTGGACCCCGAGCCCATGCAGGCGTACGAGGCGTGCGGGTGGGCCGAGAAGATCGTTGCTGAGCGGGTTGGTGGGGAGCAGGCGGGTTGGGGGGCGTGATGCCTCTGCCGGGTTCTGTTCGTTGCGGGCTGCGGGTTGTCTGTGGTTGATCGCGCAGTTCCCCGCGCCCCTTCAGGTAGGTCCAATTGCCCCTCGTTTCAAAAGGAACCGGAAACATGGCTGTTCATCCCGAAGCTGCTGCTCTGCTCGCTCGGTCTCATCGGCTTGGTGGCGATCCGCGCAATACGAACTACGCCGGGGGAAACACCTCCGCCAAAGGGACCGATGTCGATCCCGTCACCGGCGGTGATGTGGAGCTGATGTGGGTCAAAGGGTCCGGCGGGGATCTCGGGACGTTGACCGAGGCAGGGCTGGCCGTGTTGCGGCTGGATCGGCTGCGGGCGCTCAAAGAGGTCTATCCAGGCGTCGAGCGCGAGGACGAGATGGTCGCCGCGTTCGACTACTGCCTGCACGGCAAGGGGGGTGCCGCGCCTTCGATCGACACGGCGATGCACGGGCTCGTCGACGCCGCGCACGTGGATCATCTGCACCCCGATTCCGGGATCGCGCTCGCCTGTGCCGCCGACGGGGAGAAGCTGACCGCCGAGTGTTTCGGGGACCGTGTGGTGTGGGTGCCGTGGCGGCGGCCCGGGTTCCAGCTGGGGCTGGACATCGCCGCGGTGAAGGCCGCCAACCCGCAGGCCGTCGGGTGCATTCTCGGCGGGCATGGGATCACCGCCTGGGGGGACACGTCCGAGGAATGCGAGCGGAACTCGCTGTACATCATCCGTACCGCGGAGAAGTTCCTGGAGGAGCGAGGCACAGCCGAGCCGTTCGGGCCGGTGATCGACGGATACGAGCCGCTGGACGAGGGTGCGCGGCGGGAGCGGGCGGCGGCTCTGGCGCCGTTCGTGCGCGCGGTCGCCTCGCAGGACCGGGCGCAGGTCGGGCACTTCGACGACAGTGACGTGGTGCTGGACTTCCTGGCCCGTGCCGAGCATCCGCGGCTGGCCGCGCTGGGGACCTCGTGCCCGGATCACTTCCTGCGCACCAAGGTCCGTCCGCTGGTGCTGGATCTGCCGCCGACCGCGCCGCTGGACGAGGCCGTCGCCCGGCTGAAGGAGCTGCACGCCGCCTACCGGGAGGAGTACGCCGCCTACTATCAGCGGCATGCCGAGCCGGACTCCCCCGCCATGCGCGGTGCCGACCCCGCGATCGTGCTCGTGCCCGGGGTGGGCATGTTCAGCTTCGGCAAGGACAAGCAGACCGCACGGGTGGCCGGCGAGTTCTACGTCAACGCGATCAATGTGATGCGGGGGGCCGAGGCGGTCTCCACGTATGCGCCGATCGAGGAGTCGGAGAAGTTCCGCATCGAGTACTGGGCGCTGGAGGAGGCCAAGCTCCGGCGGATGCCGAAGCCGAAGGCGCTGGCCACGCGGGTGGCGCTGGTGACCGGGGCAGGGAGCGGGATCGGCAAGGCGATCGCCGAGCGGCTGGCCGGCGAGGGCGCCTGTGTCGTCGTGGCCGATCTGAACGGGGAGAACGCGGCCGCCGTCGCCGATGAGCTGGGCGGGCCGGACAAGGCTGTCGCCGTGACCGTGGACGTGACGAGCGAGGAGCAGATCGCCGAGGCGTTCCGGGAGGCCGTGCTCGCCTTCGGCGGGGTGGATCTGGTGGTCAACAACGCCGGGATCTCGGTGTCCAAGCCGCTGCTGGAGACGACCGCGAAGGACTGGGACCTCCAGCACGACATCATGGCCCGCGGGTCCTTCCTGGTGTCGCGGGAGGCCGCGCGCATCATGATCGCCCAGGGGCTGGGCGGTGACATCGTCTACATCGCGTCGAAGAACGCCGTCTTCGCCGGGCCGAACAACATCGCCTATTCCGCCACGAAGGCCGATCAGGCCCATCAAGTGCGACTGCTGGCAGCCGAGTTGGGTGAGCACGGGATCCGGGTCAACGGGGTCAACCCGGACGGTGTGGTGCGCGGTTCCGGGATCTTCGCGGGCGGCTGGGGCGCTCAGCGCGCGGCCGTGTACGGGGTGCCGGAGGAGAAGCTGGGCGAGTTCTACGCGCAGCGGACGCTGCTGAAGCGGGAGGTGCTGCCCGAGCATGTGGCGAACGCCGTGTTCGCGCTGACCGGCGGGGAGCTCACGCACACCACCGGCCTGCACGTCCCGGTCGACGCCGGCGTCGCCGCGGCCTTCCTGCGATGAGCGTGAGCACGAAGGCGTACGCCGCGGTCGACCTCGGCGCGTCCAGCGGGCGTGTCATGGTCGGCCGCGTCGGCCCCCACAGCCTGGAGCTGGCGGAGGTGCACCGTTTTCCCAACCGCCCGGTGCGGGTTCCGGAGGGGCTGCGGTGGGACATCCTCGGACTGTACGCGGGGGTGCTGGACGGGCTGCGCGCGGCCGGGGCGGTCGATTCCGTGGGGATCGACAGCTGGGCGGTGGACTACGGGCTGCTGGACGCGGACGGGGCGCTGCTCGGCAACCCCGTGCACTACCGCGACGCGCGCACCGAGGGCGTCGCGGAGAAGGTGTGGGCGAGTGTGCCGGCCGAGGAGCTGTACGCCGCGACCGGGTTGCAGTACGCGCCGTTCAACACGCTGTACCAGCTGACGGCCGCTCAGGGTTCGGCTCAACTGGCTTCGGCAGAGCGGCTGTTGCTGATTCCGGATCTGCTGACGTACTGGCTGACGGGTGAGCAGGGCACGGAGCTGACGAATGCCTCGACCACGCAGTTGATCGACCCGCGCGCCCGGGACTGGGCGCGCGGTGTCGCCGAGCGGCTGGGTATCGATCTCGGCCTGTTCGCGCCCTTGCGGCAGCCGGGGGACCGGGCCGGAGTGCTGCGGCCCGAGGTGCTGGAGGAGACGGGGCTCGCCGGGCCGGTGCCGGTGACGGCGGTCGGGTCGCACGACACCGCCTCGGCCGTGGCGGCGGTACCCGCGGGCGGTGAGCGGTTCGCGTACATCTGCACCGGCACCTGGTCGCTGGCGGGTCTGGAGCTGGACGCGCCGGTGCTGACGGAGGAGAGCCGGGCCGCCAACTTCACCAACGAGCTCGGGCTGGACGGCACGGTCCGCTATCTGCGGAACATCATGGGGCTGTGGCTGCTCCAGGAGTGCGTACGGGCCTGGGGTGAGCCGGATCTGGGCGAGCTGCTGCGGGAGGCGGCGAAGGTGCCGGCGCTGCGGTCGGTGGTGGACGCCGGGGACGCGGCGTTTCTCACGCCGGGGCGGATGCCCGAGCGGATCGCCGCCGCGTGCCGGGATTCCGCGCAGCCGGTGCCCCACTCCCCCGCCGAGATCACCCGGTGCATCCTCGACTCGCTGGCGCTGGCCCATCGCAGGGCCGTGCTGGACGCCCAGCGGCTCGCCGGGCATCCGGTGGACGTGGTGCATGTCGTCGGCGGCGGCACCCGCAACGCCCTGCTGTGCCAGCTGACCGCAGACGCCTGCGGGCTGCCGGTGGTCGCCGGGCCGACGGAGGCGGCGGCGCTGGGCAATGTGCTGGTGCAGGCACGCGCGCACGGACTGGTGGGCGACCTGGCCGGCATGCGGCGCCTGCTCACCCGTACGCAGCTGCTGACCCGGTACGAGCCGCGCGGCGGCACCCAGCGCTGGGAGGCCGCTCAGGCCCGGCTCGCCCGGCCCTGAGCGGGGTCTCCCCCGGCGCGGGACCGCGCACTAACCTGCAGTGACCCGATGATCGATTCCCCTAGGAGCCGCGATGCGTGTCGCCCTGTTCCTGACCTGTGTCAACGACACGCTGTATCCGGACACCGGGCGCGCCGTGGTGAGGCTGCTGACCAGGCTGGGCGTGGAGGTCGACTTCCCGATGGCCCAGACCTGTTGCGGGCAGGCCCACTACAACACGGGGTACCGGCACGAGGCGGAGCCGCTGGCCGAGCGGTTCGCCGAGGTCTTCCGGGACTACGAGGCGATCGTGACGCCGTCCGGTTCGTGCGGGGCGATGGTGCGGGAGCTGTATCCGCGGATGGGTGAGCGGGCGCGGGCGGAGGGGCGCGGCGGCACGCTGGCCGCGACGCTGGCGCCCGTGGTGCCGAAGACGTACGAGCTGACCGAGTTCCTGGTGGACGTGCTGGGGGTGACGGACGTCGGGGCGTACTACCCGCACACGGTGACCTATCACCCGACCTGTCACGGGCTGCGGAGTCTCGGTCTCGGTGACCGGCCGCTGCGGCTGCTGAGGGCCGTGAAGGGGCTGGAACTGGTCGAGTTGCCGGGGGCGGAGGAGTGCTGCGGCTTCGGCGGCACGTTCGCGGTGAAGAACGCCGACGTCTCCGCCGCGATGGGCGCCGACAAGGTGCGCAACGCGGCGTCGACCGGCGCGGAGGTGCTGTGCGCGGCGGACAACTCCTGTCTGATGCACATCGGGGGCACGATGAGCAGGCTGAGGACCGGGATGCGGCCGGTGCACATCGCGGAGATCCTGGCGAGCACGGAGGAGGAGCCGGCCGTATGAGCGGGACGTTCGTCGGGATGCCCGCGTTTCCGCGGGCCGCGCACGACGCCGTGCGGGACACCACCCTGCGCGGCAATCTACGGCATGCCACGCACACGATCCGCGGCAAGCGGGAGAAGGCGGTCGCGGAGGTGGCCGACTGGGCGCAGCTGCGGGAGGCCGGGAAGCGGATCAAGGACCATACGCTGCGTCATCTGGACCGCTATCTGGTGCAGTTGGAGGAGTCGGTCACGGCCGCGGGCGGCATCGTGCACTGGGCGGCGGACGCCGAGGAGGCCAACCGGATCGTGGCCCGGCTCGTGAAGGAGACCGGCGAGTCGGAGGTCGTCAAGGTCAAGTCGATGGCCACGCAGGAGATCGGGCTCAACGAGGCCCTGGAGGCGGAGGGCATCCGCGCCTACGAGACCGATCTGGCCGAGCTGATCGTGCAGTTGGGCCAGGACCGGCCCTCGCACATCCTGGTCCCGGCGATCCACCGCAACCGCGGGGAGATCAGGGAGATCTTCGCCCGCGAGATGAGCGAGTGGGGCCGCCCCGCCCCGGAGGGTCTCACCGACTCCCCCGCCGAGCTCGCCGAGGCGGCCCGGCTGCATCTGCGGGAGAAGTTCCTGCGCGCCAAGGTCGGGATCTCCGGCGCCAACTTCATGGTCGCCGAGACGGGCACGCTGGTGGTGGTGGAGTCCGAGGGCAACGGGCGGATGTGCCTGACGCTGCCCGAGACGCTGATCTCGGTCGTCGGCATCGAGAAGATCGTGCCGACCTGGCGGGACCTGGAGGTGTTCCTGCAGTCCCTGCCCCGCTCCTCGACGGCCGAGCGCATGAACCCGTACACGTCGACCTGGACCGGCACGACCGATGCCGAGGCGGCCGACGGTCCGCGGACCTTCCATCTGGTGCTGCTCGACAACGGCCGCACCGACACCCTCGCCGACGAGGTGGGCCGGCAGGCCCTGCGCTGCATCCGCTGCTCGGCGTGCCTGAACGTCTGCCCGGTGTACGAGCGGGCCGGCGGACACGCCTACGGCTCGGTCTACCCCGGTCCGATCGGAGCCATCCTCAGCCCTCAACTCCGGGGCACGGCGAGCGAGATCGACGCCTCGCTGCCGTACGCGTCGAGTCTGTGCGGGGCCTGCTACGAGGTGTGCCCGGTCGCCATCGACATCCCCGAGGTGCTGGTGCATCTGCGGGAACGGGTCGTGGAGGGCGGGCCGGTGACGCGTGAGGGCAACAAGGTGGTGCTGCGGCCCGCGAAGGGGCATGCCGCCGAGCGCGCGGCGATGCGCGCCGCCCGCTGGGCGTTCAGCCGGCCCGGGGCGCTGCGCTCCGGTCAGCGGCTCGCCTCCCGCACCCGCCGTCTGCACCCGCGCACCCTGCCGGGTCCGGGCAGGGCGTGGAGCGGGACGCGGGATCTGCCGCCGGTGCCGGCGGAGCCGTTCCGTGACTGGTGGCAGCGTACGCGCGGCGGAAAGGACGAGACGAAGTGAGCGGCAGGGAACGGATCCTGGGCCGCGTACGGCGCGCCCTCGCCGACGTACCACGGGACGACACGCCCTACGAGCAGGCGGTCGCCCGCGACTATCTGCGCGAGCACGGTGAGCGGACCGCCGAGGAGACGGTCGAGCTCCTCGCCGAGAACCTGGCCGACTACCGCGCGATCGTGCACCGCACCGGCGCCGACGCGCTGGCCGGGACGATCGCGGGGCTGCTGCGGGCCCGTGGCGCCACGTCGGTGGTGGTCCCGCCGGGGCTGGACGAGGGCTGGCTGGCGGAGACGGACGTGGCCCGAGTGGCGGACCGGGCGGAGAACACCGCGCACGAACTGGACCGGGTGGACAGCGTGGTGACCGCCTGCGCGGTCGCGATCGCCGAGACCGGCACCATCGTCCTGGACGGCTCCCCCGACCAGGGCCGCCGCCGCATCACGCTGGTCCCCGACCACCACATCTGTGTCGTCCGGGTGCCGGACCAGGTCGTCTCGTCCGTCCCCCGGGCACTCGAACGCCTCGACCCGGCCCGCCCGTTGACATGGATCTCCGGTCCTTCGGCGACCAGCGACATCGAGCTGGACCGGGTCGAGGGGGTGCACGGTCCGCGCACCCTGGAGGTGGTGCTGGTGGAGGGTCAGCCGAGGGACACGGTCAGTTCGTAGCGGCCCGAGGGGAGCTTGTACGACGCGGTGCCGTCCTCGAAGCCCAGGGGCTTCACCTGGTCGACGCGGTCCAGCGGGGTGCGGCCCGCGCGGACGGCGGACGGCTCGGCGGCCGGGATGCGCAGGGTCGCGATGGTGTTGGCCGGGACCCGCGCCCGGTAGGACAGGGTGCGGCCGCTCAGCCTCCACTCGCTGCGGATCTCGCCGTACGGCGAGAGATGGCTGCCGGTGACGTGCTTGATGCGGCCGGTCGGGTCGGTGTGCGGGCGCAGGAAGAAGTGCCGGAAGCCCGGGTGGTCGGGGTCGCGGGCGATGCCGGCCATGGACTCGTACATCCACTCCATGACGGCTCCGTAGGCGTAGTGGTTGAACGAGTTCATCTCGACCGGCCCGAAACCGTCCTCCTTCGAGTACGAGTTCCAGCGCTCCCAGATGGTGGTGGCGCCGTTGTCGACGGAGTACAGCCAGGACGGCATGGCGTTCTGGTGGAGCAGCTGGTAGGCGAGGTCGGCGCGGCCCTCGTCGGTGAGGACGGGGGCGAGGACGTTCACGCCGAGGAAGCCGACGGACAGGGTGTTCTCGGCGTACTGCACGCGGGTGCTGTCCGGGTGGGCCTCCTTGTAGGCGGCGTCGTTGCTGATGTTCCGGGCCAGCAGCTCGACCAGGCGGCGGCGCTGCGCCTCGGTGTCGTAGAGGCCGAGCTTGAGGACCCACAGCAGGGCGGTCTGGCTGTCGTCCTCGGGATCGGGGCCGTTGATGGGTTTGCCGCCGAGGCTGGAGCGGACGGTGACCGTGCCGTCGTCGGTTTTGAGGTAGGTGCTCATGAACGTCCGCTTGATGCCCGCGAAGAGCTTGTCGTACGTCTCCGCCTCGGCCGTACGTCCGGTCGCGCGGGCCATGTGGGCCATCAGGCGCACGCTGTAGCCGTAGTAGACGTCGCTCATGAGCTGGGTGCCGGTGCTCTGCGGGGCCAGCCAGTCGGCGAACAGGGCGCCCTGGCCGGTGTACCCGTCGGCGCTGCGGCGGCGGATCCAGTCGATGTACGTGGTCATGGCCTCCCAGCTGCGGTCGACGACGGTCCGGTCGCCGGTCATCTGCCACAGCGTCCAGGGGACGACGACTCCGCAGTCGGCCCAACCGCTCACCGGGGCGGCGGCGTTGTAGCGGTTGCCCGGTGACACCGCCGTGAACTGGGCGCCGTCGACGCCGTAGATGCGCTGGGAGTCGATCAGGTTCTCCTGGAAGTGGCTCAGGAACCCGGTCGCGTCGGTGTTGTACAGGCCGGTGGCGCAGAAGACCTGGGTGTCGCCGGTCCAGCCGAGGCGTTCGTCGCGCTGGGGGCAGTCGGTCGGGACCCACAGGTAGTTGCCGCGCTGTCCCCAACGGACGTTGCTGATGAGCTGGTTGACCTTGTCGTCGTCCGTCGTGACGGTGCCGATGTCGCGCAGGGCGGAGGTGGCGACGCGTCCGGTGAAGCCGGTGAGGGTGATCTCCCGGCTGGTGGTGACGGAGACGTAGCGGAAGCCGTAGAAGGTCAGAGAGTCCTGGTGGGTCTCGCCCTTCGGGTCGCCCCTGAGGACGTAGGTGCTGGTCGCCTTGGCGGAGCGCAGGTTGGCGCGGTAGACGGATCCCACGGGGCCGTCGGCGCCGGCGCTGTCGTCGTTGAGCATCTCGCCGAAGCGGAAGGTGACTTCGGCGCCGGCGGAGCCGCGCAGGCTGTAGCGGGGGACGCCGACCATGTTCTGGCCGAGGTCGAGGACGGCGGTCTCGCCGGGGCGGAGGGTCACCCGTGCGGTGGCGGCGCGGCGGGGATCGGTGACGGTGCGGCCGGGGTCCACGACGACGCGTCCCTTGCCGTTGGGGCTGCCGGACTCGCCGGTGACGCCGGTGTGGACGGTGACGGAGCGGGGGCGCAGGTCCCAGCCGGGCACGATGCGGGCGCTCTCGCCCGGGTAGGCGACGGTTTTCACGTCGGGGAAGCGGGCGGCGAGGTCGTGTTCGGTGACGTCGGCCCAGCCCGAGGTGTCGTAGCCGTTCGCCGACCAGCCGGGCATCTCCTCGCGGGCGTCGTAGGTCTCGCCGTCGTAGATGTCGTCGGCGCGGTGGGGGCCGGTGTCGGTGGCCTTCCAGCCGGCGTCGGGCGCGGTGACGACGGTCTGGGTGGCGCCATCGGTGTAGCGGATCAGCAGCTTGGCCTTGAGGGCGAGCGGGTTGCCGTCCTTCGAGTAGTACGTACTCCCTTCCGAAACACGGCAGTTGTACCAGCCGTTGCCGAGCACCGCGCCCAGGGTGACGTGCGAGCGTGCGGCCGCCACCAGGTCGGTGACGTCGTAGGTGAGGTAGCTGATCCGGGCGTCGTAGTTGGTCCAGCCCGGGGTGAGCAGTTCGACGGTGGGTTCGCCGTCGTGCGGGACGGTGACGCGGCGTCCGTTGATGTAGGCGTCGTACACCCCGAGGGCCGAGACGTACAGCCGGGCCTCGCGCACCCGGCCGCGGCGCAGCGGCTCCTCGCGGCGCAGGTACGGGGCGCCGGCGCTGTTCGGCTTCTTGCCGGCCATGCCGATCCAGCGGGCGCCGTCCCAGTGGGTGACGCCGTCGGTGCTGAGCAGTCCGGTCTCGAAGTGGGCGGTGTCGCGGGGCGTGCGGGGGCGGCCGTGTTCGTCCCAGACCGTCACCGTCCAGTGGTAGCGGGTGCTCGGGCGCAGCCCGGGGCCGTCGTAGGGCACCGCGACGGAGTCCGGGGAGGTGACGCGTCCGCTGTCCCAGACGTCCGCGCGGCCGGGGGTGAGCCGGCTCGGCGTGGTGGCCACCAGGACGCGGTACGCACTCTGGCGGCGGCCGCGGACCGTGGAGTCGGTGCGCCAGCCGAAGCGGGGGCGGGTCGCGTCGATGCCGAGCGGGTCGGTGCGGTGCTCCACGGTCAGACCGGTCACCGAGGTGCCGTCACCGGCCGCGGCGGCGGCCGGAGTGGCGCGGCCGGCCTGGTACGTCATGATCGCGGGCAGTGCGCCGAGTGTGGTGGCCAGGACCGTTCTGCGTCGTACCGGGGTGCGCTTGTCGTGCTCTCCGTTCTTCACGCCCTCATCCCTTTCGGCCGTGGAGTTGTATCGATTCAGTCCGATCGCCGGTGAAGGTAGTGAGACTTGTGACTGGTGTCCATGGATTGAGCGAAAGTATTTCGACAGCTTTTGAAACGGTGATTGAATCATTTCAAAAGCGGGCCATTGATTAAGACGGTGAGCAAGCGCTTAGATAGCGTCATGTTCACTTCCGTCGACGACGTCTCCGCGCGCCTCGCCGAGACCGGCTATCTGGCCTCCCCCGCGGTCGCCACCACCGTCTTCCTGGCCGACCGGCTCGGCAAGCCGCTGCTGGTGGAGGGGCCCGCCGGGGTCGGCAAGACCGAACTCGCCAAGGCCGTCGCCCGGGTCGCCGGCGCTCGCCTGGTCCGGCTCCAGTGCTACGAGGGCGTCGACGAGTCCCGGGCCCTGTACGAGTGGAATCACGCCAAGCAGTTGCTGCGCATCAGCGCCGGCCGGGACGAGAGCTGGGACGAGACGCGCACGGACATCTTCAGCGAGGAGTTCCTGCTGCCCCGTCCGCTGCTGACCGCCATCCGCGGCGACGAGGCGAAGGTCCTGCTGATCGACGAGATGGACAAGGCCGACGTCGAGGTCGAGGGCCTGCTGCTCGAGGTGCTCAGCGACTTCCAGGTGACGGTGCCCGAGCTGGGCACGGTGACGGCGACCCGCCGCCCCTTCGTCGTTCTCACCTCCAACGCCACCCGCGAGCTGTCCGAAGCGCTGCGCCGCCGCTGTCTGTTCCTGCATCTCGGGTTCCCCGACGCCGAGTTGGAGCGGCGGATCGTCCGGCTGAAGGTGCCGGGGATCGACGCGGCGCTCGCCGAGTCCGTCGTCCGGGTGGTCGGCGCGCTGCGGGCGATGGATCTGCGGAAGGTGCCGTCCGTCGCCGAGACCATCGACTGGGCCCGCACCCTGCTGGCCCTCGGCGCCGGCACGCTCGACGAGACGGTCGTGCACGACACCCTGGGTGTGATCCTCAAGCACCAGGACGACGTCCTGAAGGCGGGGGCCAAGCTCGACCTGGACGCGGTGTGAGCACCACCGCTCCGGATCTCGCCGCCCGTCTGACCGGCCTGGTCGACGCGCTGCGCGCGCATGGGCTGCGCATCGGCACCGGCGAGACCGTGGACGCGGCGCGGGCGGTGGAGGCGCTCGGCCTCGCCGACCGGGAGCTGCTGCGGGAGGGCCTGGCGGCCACCCTGCTGCACACGACCGGCGGGCGGTCCGTGTTCGACGCGGTCTTCGACCTGTACTTCCCGCGCGGGGCCGGCGCGCCGGACGGCGAGCCCGCCGACCGGGACGATCTGCGTGACCGGCTGGCGGTCGCGCTCGCCGACAACGACGCCGCGCTGATGGGCCGGTTGGCGGTCGAGGCCGTCGACGGCTTCGGCGGCTACGGCAGTTCACCCGCCTCGGACGGCTGGTCGTCGTACCAGACCCTGGACCGGCTGCGCCCGCAGACGCTGCTCGCGCGCATCCGGGACGAGGTGCGGGCGCGGGACGGGACCACCGGGTTCGCCGACCGGCTGCTGGAGGACGAGATCCGGCGGCGTATCGAGGAGTTCCGGCGGATGGTTGCCGCGGAGGCCAGGCGCCGGGTGGCCGAGCGGCGGGGCCGGGACGAGATCGCCCGGCGCGCGGTGGCGCCCACCGCCGACCGGGTGGACTTCCTGTTCGCGGGGAAGGACCGGCTGGCCGAACTGCGCAGGACGGTACAGCCGTTGGCGCGGAAGCTGGCGACCCGGCTGGCCGCCCGCCGCCGCAGGGCCGCGCGCGGCAGCATCGATCTCAGGCGCACGCTGCGCGGGTCGCTGTCGACGGGCGGGGTGCCGATGCGTCCGGTGCTGCGCCGGCGCAGGCCCGCCCGGCCGGAACTGGTGCTGCTGTGCGATGTGTCCGGCTCGGTGTCGGGGTTCTCGGACTTCACGATGCTGCTGGTGCAGGCGCTGCACGACCAGTTCAGCAAGGTGCGGGTGTTCGCCTTCGTCAACCGCGTCGACGAGGTGACGGGTCTGCTGGTGCACGGCGCCGCCGACCCGGAGGGACTCGGTGCCCGTATCCGGGGCGAGGCGACGCTCACCAGCTGGCACGGCAGCAGCGACTACGGCGCCGCGCTGGGCGAGTTCACCGAGCGCTACGCCGACGCCGTGGGCCCGCGCACCACAGTGTTCGTGCTCGGCGACGCCCGCAACAACATGGGCGATCCCAACCTCCCTGCGGTGCGCGAGCTGGCGGGCCGGGCCCGGCGCGTGTACTGGCTCAATCCGGAGGGGCGCTCGCGCTGGGGCACTGGCGACTCGGCCGCGCCCGAGTATGCCGAGCTGGTGGAGATGCACGAGTGTCGCAACGTACGCCAGTTGAGCACCCTGGTCGGACGGCTGCTCCCGGTGTGAGGCGCCGGGCGGTCAGCTCGCGCGGCGGGCGGTGAACAGCAGGTACTCCCAGTCCATGACCGTGCCGCCCGCGCCGGAACCCCGGTCGTGGCGGCGGGCCAGGTCCGCCAGCTCCCGGTCCAGCGCGGCGATACGGTCGGGGTCCTCGCCGATCGCCTTGTAGACGCTGATCGTCGGCCCGTAGCGCTGCTTGAAGTAGTCCCGGAACTCCTCCGGGGAGGAGAAACGGTCGACCACCACTGTGCGGCGCTCGGCCGTGATGCCGGTGATCCGGTCGCCGAAGAGCTGCCGCACGTGGTTCTCGTCCCCCCACAGCGGAGGCGGCTGCGCGCCCGGCGGGGGCGGGGGTGCGTACGGCTTCATGGTCGCCAGCATCCGGCCGAGGAAGCCCTCCGGGGTCCAGCTGAGCACGGCGAGGGTGCCGCCCGGGCGGCAGACCCGGAGCAGTTCGCCGGCGGCTTCCTGGTGGTGCGGGGCGAACATGACGCCGACGCAGGACAGGACGACGTCGAAGGAGGCGTCGTCGAAGGGCAGCGCCTCGGCGTCGGCCTCCCGCCACTGGAGCTTCGCGCCCCGCTCCTCGGCCAGCCGCCGCCCCGTCTCCAGCAGTTCGGGCGTCAGATCGGACGCCACCACCTCCGCCCCGGCCAGGGCCGCGGGAATCGCGGCGTTTCCCGTGCCCGCCGCCACGTCCAGCACCCTGTCCCCCGGGCTCACCCCGGCCGCCCGGACCAGGGCCTCGCCCAGCCCGGGGATGATGTCGGCGGCTACGGACGGATAGTCGCCCTGGGCCCACATCGCGCGATGCTTGTCCTTGAGGGCACGGTCGGCGTCCGCCGTGTCACTCACGTCGGCCATGAGCGCTCCTTGATCGGTTCACGGCACGGCCTCGGCGGCCGGCGGTCCAGCCTTGTGTCCTGTCGTCGTACTCCCTGCCGGGTCCGCGCGCTAGTCCTTCTTCGCGTACGACGTGGCCATGGCGCCCGCGAAGTCGTACACGACGACCTGCTCGTCACCGACGACCCACGCGTCGTGGCCCGGCGGGCAGACGAAGACGTCGCCGGGGCCGACTTCGCCCTCGGAGCCGTCGTTCATGCGGATGCGCATGCGGCCCTGGACCACATAGCCGTTGTGGTGGATCTCGCAGCTGTCCGTCCCCGCGAGGGGTGCGACGGACTCCGACCAGCGCCATCCCGGTTCGAAGGTGGCCACGGCGAAGTCCAGCCCCGTCATGTGGACCGCTTCGAGGTGTCCCCTCGGGAAGTCGCGCCGCTCGTCCGGCTTGTCCAGCGTCTTGACCTCCAGCATGGCCTCTCTCCCTTCCGGCGGACCCTTCTGGCAGGCCCTCCGGCCGCGCCCGGTCGGGGGCGGGCCCACCACTCCATCGTCCGTCCGGCCACTCGGGGGCGCCATTCGGGTGACGGGCGGGCGAGGGGTGCGTCAGGCGCCGGTGCCGCAGAGGTGCGCGAAGCGTCCGGCGTCGATGTTTCCGCCGGAGAGGATCGCCCCGACCCGGCCCCGGAGCGGGCCCGCTCGGCCGGTGAGCAGGGCGGCCAGCGGGGTGGCACCGCTCGGCTCGAGGACGATCTTCAGGCGCTCGAAGGCGAACCGCATCGCGTCCCGGATCTCGTCGTCGCCGACCAGCACGACCCCGTCCAGCAGCCTCCGGTTGACGGAGAAGGTCAGTTCGCCCGGGGTGTGCAGGGCCTGCCCGTCGGCGATGGTGCGCGGCACGGGGATGCTCACCCGGTGTCCGGCCTCCAGCGACCGCTTGGTGTCGTCACCGGCCTCCGGCTCGACCCCGATCACCCGGGCCGCGGGGTGCAGCCCCTTGACGGCGGTGGCGCATCCGGCGATCAGTCCCCCGCCACCGACCGGCGCCAGCAGGGCGTCCAACTCCCCTGTGTCTTCGAGGAGTTCCAGGGCCGCCGTGCCCTGGCCGGCGATGACATGCGGATGCTCGTAGGGCGGGACGAGGGTCAGGCCCCGTTCGGCGGCGAGGGCCTCGGCGATGGCCACGCGGTCGCCGCTGTAGCGGTCGTAGGTGACGATCTCGGCGCCGTAGCCCTCGGTGGCCGCCCGCTTCGACGGCGGGGCGTCCTCGGGCATGACGATGACGGCGGTGGTGCCGAGCTCGCGGGCGGCGAGCGCGACGGCCTGGGCGTGATTGCCGGACGAGTAGGCGGCGATGCCGCGGGACAGCTGCTCGGGGGTGAGCCGGGAGGCCGCGTGGTACGCGCCGCGGAACTTGAAGGCGCCGACCCGCTGGAAGTTCTCGCACTTGAGGTGGATCTCGGCGCCGGCGAGCGCGTCCAGGGTGCGCGAGCGCAGCACCGGCGTGCGGTGGGCGACGCCCTTGAGACGCTCGGCGGCTGCGCGGACGTCGTCGAGCGTGACCGGTGGGGTGGTGGTCGTCACGGGGGCCTCCGGGTTGTCGGGATGGTGTTGCGCGTTTCGGGTCCGGCGCTACGGCTCCGTCGCTGTCTCCGCCTCGTTCCTGGCCTGGGAGAGATAGCTGTAGGCGGACGCGCGGGAGATGCCGAGGCGGGCCGCGACCTGCTCGACCGAGCGCCGGACGGCGAAGACACCGCCGGCGTCCAGGTCGCGGAACAGCCGCAGCCGTTCGGCGCGGTCGAGCTGCGCCCAGCCGCGGTGCCGGCGCAGCTCGTGGGCGTCGATGACAGCGTCGACCACCGAACCGATGTCGTTGCCGAACGTCGTCGTCGGCGGTTCGGCCGGGCCGGCGTCGAGTCCGGCGAGGGCGCCGAGCAGGGTGTGCACCTGGCCGACGGCGGTGACGTCGACGTTCACGCACAGCGCGCCGAAGACCGCGCCCGTCGAATCGCGCAACGGCATCGTGGAGGACTTCACGAGCATGCCGGTGCGGGTGCGGGTGAGCTGATTGAGCTCGTCGGCCGCTTCGTCGCCGCGGGCGAGCATCCGCATCCCGATCTCGCTCATCGCCCCGCCCACCGCCCGCCCGGTGACCGATCCGGCCACGGCGATCACGGACGCCTCCGGGCGGCGGTAGTCATGCAGCACCACCTCGCAGACCGGCCCGAAGGTGGCCGCGATGCCGTCGACCAGCGGCTTCAGCGCCCCGAGGATCGCGTCCCGCTCCGCGCCGAGCGCCTCGTCGGCCGCCATGGGTACTCCCTCCGTGAGGACATCTCCTTGGACTATACGTCCAAGCTCTGGATGATGAGTACAGAATCCGCACCGGGAAGCACTCCGGACGTCCGACCGACCCCCCGGCGCCCGGCACGCGGGGCGCTCGTGCATGATCGGTGCAGCCCCTCGACCTGCAGGGCGGGGAGGCGTACCACGCGACGCAAAGGAGATGGCGTTGTCCATCTGGGAGGCACTGGCGGTCTTCGCTGCCGGAATCGGCGCCGGCACCATCAACACGATCGTCGGCTCGGGGACGCTGATCACGTTCCCGGTCCTGCTCGCCACCGGACTGCCCCCGGTGACCGCGACGGTGTCCAACGCCCTCGGGCTGATCCCCGGCTCGGTCAGCGGTGCCATCGGGTACCGCAAGGAGCTGAGGGGCCAGCGCCGCCTCGTGCTGCGGCTCGGCGTGGCCGCCGCCATCGGGGGACTCGCCGGCGCGGTGCTGCTGCTGATGCTTCCCGAGACCGCCTTCGAGACGATCGTCCCCGTACTGGTCGCACTGGCCCTGGTGCTCGTGATCTTCCAGCCCCGCATCTCCGCGGCCGTCCAGCGCCGCCGCACGCGCGAGGGCACGCACGCCAGGAGCGACGGCGGCCCCGTCCTGTTCGGGTCCCTCCTGCTGGCCAGCGTCTACGGCGGCTACTTCACGGCAGC
Organism: Streptomyces sp. 15-116A; assembly: GCF_025290915.1. GTDB lineage: Bacteria > Actinomycetota > Actinomycetes > Streptomycetales > Streptomycetaceae > Streptomyces. The sequence goes on from NZ_JAOCQE010000018.1 coordinate 36,208, forward strand.
GCAGGGGATCATCTATCTGTCCCTCATGGGCATGCTGCTCGACGACACGCTGCAACGCCTCAACGCGGTCAAGAACGTCCTCGCCGCCGTCGTGAACACCATCGCGGCGCTGTTCTTCCTGTTCGTCGCCGACTTCGACTGGACCGCCGTCCTCCTCATCGCCGTCGGCTCGGCGATCGGCGGCCAGCTCGGCGCGAAGGTGGGCCGACGGCTCCCCGCGCCCGCCCTGCGCGCGTTCATCGTGGCCGTCGGCACCGTCGCCATCGTGCAGCTCGTCCTGCGCTGATCCCCGGCGGCCCGTGGGGAGCCGGCCGGTAGGGTCGGGAGGCGTGGACGTACGCGGGGAGAACTGCACGGTGGTGCCGTACGGCGAGGTGCGTGTGCTGGTCGGGGCTCGGCAGGGGGCCTATCCGTACGCCAACTCCCTGCTCGTGCATGGGTCGGAGGCGTCGCTGGTCGTCGATCCGTCGCTGTCGCTCGTCGACGGGGCGCCGCCGGCGGACCTGGTGCTCGTCAGCCACGCGCACGAGGATCACATCGCCGGTCTGGGCAGCTACGACGTGCCCGTGCACGTCCATGACGGCGACCTGGCCGCGCTGCGCTCGCGCGAGGTGCTGGTCGCCGGGTACGGGCTCCCGCCCGACGCGGTCGAAGCGTTCGACGCGTCGTTGCGCGAGGACTTCCACGTGCGCGGACGTCCGGACGCGGCCGGGTTCGAGGACGGGGCCGTGTTCGACCTGGGCGGGCGCACCGCGACCGTCGTGCACCTTCCCGGGCACACTCCGGGCCACTGCGGCTTTCTGATCGAGCCGGAGGGCTTCCTGTTCGTCGGCGACATCGATCTGACGTCGTTCGGGCCCTACTACGGTGATCTGTCCAGCAGTCTCGAGGACTTCGAGGCGTCGATGCGCCGGTGCCGGGAGATCGACGCGCGGTGGTACAGCACGTCGCATCAGAAGGGTGTGATCGAGGGCGGCGCGGAGTTCCGGCGCCGGCTCGACGTGTTCGCCGCCGTGGTGGAGCGGCGGGACGCGGTGCTGCTGGAGCTGCTGGGCGAGCCGCGGACCGTGGAGGAGATCGTCGATCACCGGCTGGTCTACCGGCCTCATGTGGAGGGGGCGCATGTGCGGCCGGTGGAGCGCAGGACCGCGGTGCAGCATCTGGAGCGGCTGCTGAGCGAAGGGCGGCGGGTCGTGGAGGTGGCGGAGGGGCTCTTCCGGGCCGCGTAGCCGCCTCTCCAGTGGCGCGGCCGAGAGTTGCCTGCGCCATCGTGTGGACTGCCGTGGGCGGTTCGTCCCGAGCGCGGCGGCGGGGTGTCCGGCGCGCCGGTGGACGGCCAGGACGTCGCGGTCCTGCGGGGTGCCTTCCTCGATGTGGCGCTGTCCGCGCCCGCCGCGTGGCCTGCGACCTGGATCATGACGCCGTACTGGCCGGACCAGAAGTGCGGCGGCCGGGGCACACGCGGCTGCGCCGCACCCGCGGACAGCGGCGGCCACGGCCACGTCGGGTCGCTCCCGCGCACCGGTCCAGCACTCGACGCGGTGGTGTGCTCCCGTACGCGGGTCGTACCAGGCGGAGGAGCCGCAATACCCGGTAACAGCCCTCTACTTGGGCGGCACCACGTCGGCCGCCCCCTGCACGCACTCCTCGATGACCGAGGCGACCTGCTCGGCGGCAGGCGACGTGCGCTGGGTGCGGCGGCCCAGGACCAGGTCGACGGTCTCCGTCTCGGCGAGCGGCACATAGGTCACGCCGTCGAGCCGCAGGCTCTGCACCGACTCCGGGACGAGCGCCACGCCGTGCCCCGCGGCGACGAGGACGACGAGGGTGGCGGTCTCACCGACCTCGACCAGGGACGCGGGCTGGAACCCGGCCCGCCCGCAGGCGGCCAGGACCCGGTCGTACATGGCTGACCGTGGCTGCGCGGGATGGATGACGAACGGCTCGCCCGCCAGCGATCCCAGCGGTATCCGCCTAGCACCGGCCAGCGGATGGGCGGCCGGCAGCACCGCGACCAGGGGCTCGGTGCGCAGTGGCGTGACACGGACCCCCTCGGCCGGGGCGCCCGAGCGGAAGACGGCCAGATTGTAGGCGCCGGTGACCAGGCCCTCCCCCAGCTGCGGGGTGAGCAGCTCGCCGCGCAGCTCCAGGGTGATCTGCGGCAGCCGGGCCCGCACGGTGCGGGCGACGCGGGGCAGCACGTCGTAGGTGGCGGTGCCGATGAAGCCGACGGAGACATGGCCGGCGTGGCCCGTGGCGAGCTCGGTCATGTGGACGCGGGCGCGTTCGGCCTCGGCGAGCAGCGTACGGGCGTAGCCGGTCAGCTGGTGGCCGGCCTCGGTGAGTTCGACGTGCCGGGTGGAGCGGTGGAACAGCTCGATCCCCAGCTCGCGTTCCAGCTGCTTGATCTGCTGGGACAGCGCGGGCTGGGCGACATGGAGCCGGGCCGCCGCACGCCCGAAGTGGCACTCTTCCGCGAGCGCGAGGAAGTAGCGGACCTGGCGGAGCTCCATGCACCCCATTCTATAAAGGTCGCTTATCAATCATGCGGAACTAGGTCTTGGACGTGATGAAGCGCCCGACCCTAGCGTGAGGGCCATGACGACCGGCAGCTATGTGTACGCGGCGGCCCGCACCCCGTTCGGACGGTTCTCCGGCGCTCTCGCCGCCGTCCGCCCCGACGACCTCGCGGCGCTCGCGGTGAACGGGGTCCTGGCCAAGGTGCCGGCGCTCGACCCGGCCGGGATCGAGGATGTCGTCTGGGGCAACGCCAACGGCGCCGGCGAGGACAACCGCAATGTCGGCCGCATGGCCGTGCTGCTCGCCCAACTGCCCACCTCGGTGCCCGCCACGACCGTCAACCGGCTGTGCGGATCCTCGCTGGACGCGGCGATCATCGCCTCGCGCGCGATCGAGTGCGGCGACGCGGACATCGTCCTGACCGGCGGTGTGGAGTCGATGTCCCGGGCGCCCTGGGTGCTGCCCAAGCCTGAACGGGCCTATCCCGCCGGGGACATGACCGCCGTGTCCACCACGCTGGGCTGGCGGCTGGTCAACCGGCGGATGCCGAAGGAGTGGACGGTCTCCCTGGGCGAGGCCAACGAGCAGCTCGCCGACCGGTTCTCCGTCCCCCGGGAGCGGCAGGACGAGTTCGCCGTCCGCTCCCACACCCTCGCCGACGCCGCCTGGACGTCCGGCTTCTACGACGACCTGGTGGTGCCGGTCACCGTGGACGGCGAGGACGGCATGCTCACCCGGGACGAGGGCATCAGGCCCGGGTCCACGGTCGACAAACTCGCCGGGCTCAAGCCGTCGTTCCGCCCGGACGGCGTGATCACCGCGGGCAACGCCTCGCCGCTGAGCGACGGCGCCTCGGCCGTGCTCCTCGGCTCGGGGGCCGCCGCGGCCCGCATCGGCTCCGATCCGCTGGCCCGCGTCGCGGGACGCGGGGTGTTCGCGCTGGATCCGCAGGACTTCGGGTTCGCGCCGGTCGAGGCGGCGAACCGGGCGCTGAAGAGCGCGGGCATCACCTGGTCCGACGTGTCGGCGGTGGAGCTCAACGAGGCGTTCGCGGTGCAGTCGCTGGCCTGCGTGGACGCCTGGAGGATCGACCCGGAGATCGTCAACACCAAGGGTGGCGCCATCGCGCTAGGCCACCCGCTGGGCGCCTCCGGCGGCAGGCTGCTGGGCACGCTGGCGCACCGGCTGAAGGAGTCCGGCGAGCGCTGGGGTGTGGCCGCCATCTGCATCGGGGTCGGCCAGGCGCTCGCCGTGGTCCTGGAGAACGTCACGGAGGCGACGGCCCGATGACGACACGGCTGTGCGCCGACGCGGACGAGGCGGTGGCCGGGATCGAGGACGGTTCGACCGTGCTGGTCGGCGGATTCGGCATGGCCGGCATGCCGGTCGGCCTCATCGACGCGCTGATCCGGCAGGGCGCGACCGACCTCACCGTCGTGTCCAACAACGCCGGCAACGGCGACACGGGCCTCGCCGCGCTGCTGGCGAAGGGCCGGGTCCGCAAGGTGGTGTGCTCCTTCCCCCGGCAGGCCGACTCGTACGTCTTCGACGAGCTGTACCGGGCGGGGAGGATCGAGCTGGAGGTCGTGCCGCAGGGCAGCCTCGCCGAGCGGATCCGGGCGGCCGGCGCCGGCATCGGCGCCTTCTACTGCCCCACCGGGGCCGGGACCCTGCTGGCCGAGGGCAAGGAGACCCGCGTCATCGACGGCCGTACCTACGTCCTGGAGTACCCGATCAAGGGCGATGTGGCGCTGATCGGCGCCCACCGCGCCGACCGCATGGGCAACCTCGTCTACCGCAGGACCGCCCGCAACTTCGGCCCTGTCATGGCCACCGCCGCGACCACCGTGATCGCCCAGGTGCGGGAGATCGTCGACACCGGCGCGATCGATCCCGAGACCGTGGTGACGCCGAGCATCTATGTCGACCGCGTCGTGCGGGAGACACAGGAGGCAGCTGTATGACCCGTACGACTCCCACGGACCGGGCCCTGGGCAAGCACGAGATCGCCGCCCTCGTCGCCCGCGACATCCCGCAGGGCGCCTTCGTCAATCTCGGCATCGGTCAGCCGACCCTCGTCGCCGACCATCTGCCGGCCGACTCCGGCGTCGTGCTGCACACCGAGAACGGCATGCTCAACATGGGCCCGGCCGCCCGGGGCGACGCGATCGACCCCGATCTCACCAACGCCGGCAAGGTCCCGGTGACCGAGCTGCCGGGGGCGGCGTACTTCCACCACGCCGACTCCTTCGCCATGATGCGCGGCGGCCACCTGGACATCTGCGTCCTGGGCGGCTTCCAGGTCTCCACGGCGGGCGACCTCGCCAACTGGCAGACGGGAGCGCCGGACGCGATTCCCGCGGTCGGCGGCGCGATGGACCTGGCGATCGGGGCGAGGAAGGTCTTCGTGATGATGACGCTGTTCACCAAGTCCGGAGAGCCGAAGCTGGTGCCCCGGTGCACCTACCCGCTCACCGGACTCGCCTGCGTCGACCGCGTCTACACCGATCTCGCCGTCTTCGACATCACCCCGCAGGGCGTCACGGTCCGGGAGACCTTCGGCACGACGATCGACGCCCTCGCGTCCCGCCTGGACCTGCCGCTGCGGCCGTCGCGGGCCTGACACGCCTGCCCTGCCCCGGGCTGCTCCGAGCTGCTCCGGTCGGGTGACGCACGGAGCGCGGCCCGTCGCCCGCACAGGGAAGCTGGCGTCATGCCACCCTCCTTGACACGGCGGCTCGCCGTCGCAGTGCTCGTCTGGCTCGCCGTCGTCCCCGGGACGATCGCGGTGTCTTCGGCCGGAGGGGGCTCCCGGGTGTCGGGCGGGCCCGTCCCGGCCACCGACGACCCGGTTGCGGCGCTGGAGAGGGCCGCGCGTCCCCTGCGCACCGTCGAGCCCTCGGGTCCCTTCGAGGACCTGCGTCCCTTCGGGCAGGCGATCGAGGACGCCGTGATCGTCGGCATCGGCGAGGCCGCCCACGGCTCCCGCGACTTCGTCACCTTCAGGCACCGGGCCCTGCGGTACCTGGTCGAGCGCAAGGGGTTCCGCTCCTTCGTCCTCGAGGCCAACTGGAGCGCCGGGGTCCGCCTCGACCACTATCTGCTCACCGGACGCGGGAATCCCGCGCGGATCATGTCCGAGGAGTTCCAGAACGCCTACCTGCTGCTGCACAGCCGGGAGTACCTGGACATGATCCGCTGGATGCGGGCGTACAACGTCGCTCATCCCGGTGACCCGCTCAGATTCGCCGGCAACGACAGCGCCTACGCCGGACCTGAGCTGTACGACCGGGTCGTCGACCACGTCCGGCGGGCTCACCCCGGCCTGCTGGCCGAAGTCACCGACCTGTACCGGGGTCTGCGGCCCACCGTGCCCGCCGGCGAGTGGATCCGGGACATCACGACCGCGCCCCTGGACGAGCGCCGCGCACGGGCCGAGCGCACCGGCCGCGTCCTCACGCTGCTGCGCGCCCGCGAACCCGCCCGGCCGGACGACGATCACGCCTGGGCGGTGCGGCACGCCACCGCCGTCGACCAGGTGGCGCGCCTGCACGCCTTCGATCTCGCCGATCCCGAGGCCGTGCCGGCGGCGATGGCCTACCGCGACACCGTCATGGCGGAGAACACCCTGTGGTGGCAGCGCCACCTCGGCCACCGGCTGGTGCTCGGCGGGCACAACAGCCACCTGTACACCGCCAGTTCCACCCCCAACCTGCCCGTCACCCAGGGCGCGGTGCTCCGGGAGCGGCTGGGCGAGGGCTATCTGGCGGTGGGCCTCTCCTTCGACCGGGGCGCCGTGCACGCCACCGAACAGGGCTTGCAGAACCCGGTCGACGCCGACGTCAGGCGCTACGAGGTGGCGCCCGCCGCTCCCGGCTCGGTCGAGCACACCCTGGACCGGGTGCGTCACCGCGACTGGTACCTCGACCTGCGCAGCGCACCGCCCGCCGCCCGCACCTGGCTGGACACCGCCCGGCCCAAACGGGAGATCGGCACGGACTTCCCGCCACCCGGCGACCAGGTCAACCTGCTGCGGTCGGCCGACCTGGTGGTGCACCTGCACGCGATCCAGCCGAGCCGACCGCTCGACCGGCACTCAGCCGGTCGGGACGGTATCCGGCAGGCCGAGGGCGGCGGCGATGTGCCGCCAGATGGATGAGAGGGCCGTGTCCGCCGTGACGGTGGGGTCGCGGAGCATCACACGGATGCCGTAGCCGTCGCTCAGCGACAGCACCAGCGTGCTCAGCTCGTCCACGTCGGTCTCGGCGAACTCGCCGGACGCGATGCCGCGGCGTACGGCGCCCGCCACCCAGGCGTGCAGCTGCCCGTACAGGTCCACGGCGAACGCCCGGGTCGTCTCGTCCCGCAGGGACCGCACCCACAGTTCCTGCCACAGCCGCCAGTCCTGCTGGAGCTCGGGATCGGTCGGCAGCAGGTTGCGCAGGATGCGGGCCAGGACGACCGCCGCCGGGGCGGTCTCCGCGTCGCGTTCCACGTCCACCGCGGTGTTGGCGAAGGAGTGCGTCATCGCCTCGGTGAACAGCTTCTCGCGCGTGTCGAAGTGGTAGTGCAGCAGCGCCGTCGACACGCCGGCCCGTTCGGCGACCATGCGCATGCGGATCTTCTCGAAGCCGATCTCCGCGATGGCCTCGCACGCCGCGCTCAGGATGCGCTCGCGCGTATCCGCCGTGCGCACCTTGGTGGACACCCTGCGGCTCCCCTCGTTCGGTGGTCGTACGCGGTCTCCATCTTCCCTCACGGCCGTCCGGCGGATGCCGTGGGTTCCGGTCCGGGCAGCTCGTCGTAGGTGTGGAAACCGCGCCCCGACTTCCGTCCCAGCAGGCCGGCCTCGACCATGCGCGACAGCAGCGGCGGCGGCGAGTACAGCGGCTCGCGGAACTCGGCGTACAGCGACTCGGCGATGGCCCGCGTGGTGTCCAGGCCGATCAGGTCCGTCAGCGCCAGCGGGCCGAGCGGGTGCGCGCAGCCGAGGACCATGCCGCGGTCGATGTCCTCGACGCTCGCGCCGCCCGACTCGACCATGCGGATCGCGGCCAGCAGATACGGCACGAGCAGCGCGTTGACGACGAATCCGGCCCGGTCCCGGGTGCGTACGACCTCCTTGCCCAGCGTGCCGGTCACGAAGGTCTCGGCGCGTGCCACCGTGCCCGGCGAGGTGAGCAGCGAGGGCACGAGCTCGACGAGCCGCAGGACCGGTACTGGGTTGAAGAAGTGCACTCCGACGACGCGGTCGGGGCGGGAGGTGGCGGCGGCCAGCCGGATGACGGGGATGGAGGAGGTGTTGGTGGCCAGGAGGGCGTGCTCGCCCTGGAGTACGGCGTCGAGGCGGGCGAAGACGTCGAGTTTGAGGCGCTCGTCCTCGGCGACGGCCTCGATGACCAGGTCGCGGTCGTGCAGGGCCTCGATCTGGTCGGTCACGGTGATCAGGGCCGCCGCGGTGTCACGGTGGTCGTCGGTGAGTCTGCCGTGTGCGGCGGCCCGGTCGAGCGACCGGGTGATGCGCAGGCGGCCCGACCGGGCCGCCCGGCCGTCCCGCTCCACGACCGTCACCGGCACGCCGGCTCGCGCACAGACCTCGGCGATGCCCGCGCCCATGAGGCCGCAGCCGACGACGCCCACGCGCTCGATGTCGGTCATTCGGGTTCTTCCTCTCTGCTCCGCCTGATCGGCGCGGTGCCGCCCGTCACCCGGCGACGGGCAGGTCCAGGACGCCCGTGCCCCGCTTGACGAGTTCGCCTGCGATGATCAGGCGCTGGATCTCGGAGGTGCCCTCCCAGATGCGGTCCACGCGCAGCTCGCGGTAGAGCCGTTCGACGGCGTAGGCGCGGTCGTAGCCCCGGCCGCCGTGGATCTGCAGGCACCGGTCGATCACCCGGCCCGAGGCCTCGCTCGCCGAGAGCTTGGCGATGGCCGCCTTGGCGTGCAGGGTCTTGCGGTCCCGGGGGGTGGCGCGGTCGGCCTCCCAGGCGACCTGGTGGGTGTAGGCGCGGTTGACGGCGATGTCGACCGCGCAGTCGGCGAGCATCCCCTGGATCAGCTGGTAGGAGGCGATCGGGGCCCCGAACTGCTCGCGCTCCACCGCCCAGTCCCGGGACAGCTCCAGGGCCCGTTCGGCGGCGCCGGTGGTACGGGCCGCGATCATCAGGCGCTCCTCGGTGAACCAGGAGCGGGTGATGTCGTAGCCCTCTCCGATGCCGCCGAGCACGGCGTCCTCGCCGACCTGGACGTCGGTGAAGGTGAACTCGGGGTGCTCGTAGACGAAGGTGTGCATGAAGCGCGGCACGCGGGTCATCTCGATGCCGGGGGTGTCCTTGTCGACGAGGAAGAGGGTCGGGGCGCGCTCCGGTCCCGCGGCCGCCAGCACGATCATGAAGTCGGCGTGGTCGCCGACGGTCACGAACCACTTCTCGCCGTTGAGCACCCAGCCCCGGTCGTTCCTGGTGGCGGTGGTGGCCAGGTTCTGCGGGTCGGATCCCGCGCCGGGCTCGGTGACGGCGTAGCAGTCGCGCCGCTCGCCCTTGATCACCGGGATGAGGAAGCGCTCGCGCTGTTCGGGGGTGCAGAAGCGGAGGGCGTTGGCGGGGCGCCACACCATGTCCCACAGGGCGCCGGTGAGTCGGCCCAACTCCTCCTGCACGGTGACCTGTTCGGCGATGGTGAGGCCGGCGCCGCCCCATTCGGCCGGCATGTTGACGGCCTGGAGGCCGGCGTCGAGGACGGCGTCGCGGATCTTGGCGTGCGCGCTCTCGGGCAGGCCGTTGTTCTCCTCGCACTGGGTCTCGTAGCCGGCGATGAAGTCGGTGAGGGCGCGGGCGTCGGCCTTGAGCTGTGCCTGGCGCGGGGTGAGGCGGAAGTCCATGGAAGTCCTCGCTGTCGGGGTGTGGCGGGTGTCGGGGAGGTGGGTCAGTGGGTGGGCAGGGCGAGGGCGCGGGTGCCGCGTTTGATCAGCTCGCCTGCGATGATCAGGCGCTGGATCTCGGAGGTGCCCTCCCAGATGCGGTCCACGCGCAGCTCGCGGTACATGCGCTCGACGGGGTAGGTGCGGTCGTAGCCGCGTCCGCCGAAGATCTGCAGGCACCGGTCGGCGACCCGGCCGGCGGCCTCGCTGGCGGCGAGCTTGGCGGTGGAGGCCTTGGCGTGCAGGGTCTTGCGGTCGGTGCCCGGCTGGTCGGCCTCCCAGGCGACCTGGTGGGTGTAGGCGCGGTTGACGGCGATGTCGACCGCGCAGTCGGCGAGCATCCCCTGGATCAGCTGGTAGGAGGCGATCGGGGCGCCGAACTGCTCGCGCTCCACCGCCCAGTCGCGGGCGAGCCGCAGGCAGCGCTCGGCGGCGCCGACGGTGCGGGCCGCGATCATCATCCGTTCGTCGGTGAACCACTCCTTGGTCAGTTCGTAGCCGTTGCCGACCCCGCCGAGCACGTCCTCGTCGGGTACGAAGACATCGGTGAAGGTGAACTCGGGGTGGCCGTTGACGGCGGAGTGCATGAAGCGGGGCACGCGGGTCATCTCGACGCCGGGCGCGGCCTTGTCCACGAAGAACAGCGTGGGCAGCCGGTCGGGTCCCGCGTCCGCCTGCACCAGCAGGAAGTCGGCGATGTCGCCGCAGGTGACGAACCACTTCTCGCCGTTGAGCAGCCAGCCGCCGTCGGTGCGGTCGGCGGTCGAGGTGCCGGAGGACGGGTCGGAGCCCGCGCCCGGCTCGGTGACGGCGAACGCGTCGAACTTCTCCGCGCGGATCACGGGCAGCAGGTACTTCTCGCGTTGCCGCTCGTCGCCGTAGGCCAGGACGTTGGCGGGCCGCCAGGGGATGTCCCACAGGCAGTTGGTGACCTTGCCGAACTCCTCCTCGACGATGACCTGGTCGAGCAGGCTGAGTCCGGCGCCGCCCCACTCGGCGGGCATGTTGATGGCGTACACACCGGCGTCCATGGCGGCCCGGGTCAGTTCGGCGACGAGCTCCTGCGGCAGGGGGCCGCCGGCCTGCTCGGACTGGTCCTCGTACCGCATCAGCAGCCGGGCGTAGTCGGCGGCGCGCCGCTTCAGGTCGGCCTGTTCGGGGGTGTAGCGCATGTCCATGGGTGCCTCTTGGGTCGCGGGAGGGAACGGCGGGGGTGACGGAAGGGGTGGTCAGGCGGGTACGGCCCGGGAGTCGAGGGCGATGACCCCGTCCGGGCGGACGAGCAGGGGGTTGACCTCGATCTCGGCGAGCTCGGGGTGGGCCGCGGCGAACGTGGTGATCGTCTCCACGGCCGCCGCGGCGGCGGCGACGTCGACGGCGGGCCTGCCGCGCACGCCGTCGAGCAGGGCGGCGGTGCGCAGGCCGCGCAGCAGCATCACGGCGTGCTCGGCGGTGACCGGGGCGAGGGCGAAGGCGATGTCGCGCAGTGCCTCGGCCAGGACGCCGCCCAGTCCGACCATGACGACGGGTCCGAAACGCGGGTCGTGGTTCACACCGACGATCAGCTCGATGCCGTCGGTCAGGTCCGCCATGGCCTCCACGGAGTAGGCGGGGGCGCCGAGCCGGGCACGCATGTCCCGGAAGGCGGCGCGCAGTTCGGCGGGTCCGGCCAGGTTCAGCGCGACTCCGCCCGCGTCGGACTTGTGCAGCAGGTGCAGCGCCTTGAGGACGTACGGGCCGGGGAACTCGGCGGTGGCGGCGAGCAGTTCGGTCTCGTCGTGGATCTCGCGGGCGGCGGGGAAGGTGAGTCCGGCCGCTTCGAGCGCCCTGCGCGTGCCGAGGTAGCCGGTGTCGCGCAGGGGTGCGGCGGGCGGCGGGAGGGGTGCGACGCCGGTGCCGGGTGTGCCGGGTGCCGTGGCGGCGAGGGCGCGGGCGGCGTCCTCGGTGGCGGCGAAGACGGGGATGCCGGCGGCCGTGAGGGTACGGCAGCTGGGGGACTGCGGATACATGGACTGCACGACCAGGGGCTTCGCGCCGGCCCGGTGCCGCTCGGCGATGAGACGCGCGGCCCGCTGTTCTCCGTCGGCGAGCGCCGTACCGCCGCCGCCGAGCCCGCCGTCGGTCGCCGCGTAGCCGCCGAAGTAGCCGGTCATCAGGACGGCGTCGGTCTCCTCGGCCGCCAGCAGCGCGGCGACGGTCTCGGCGTAGGAGCCGGGGTCCTGCTCGCCCATGCCCGCCAGGTCCACGGGGTTGGCGACCGCCGACTGCTCCCACAGCAGGCCGCGCAGCCGCTGCCGTGTCGGCGGGAGGAGTTCGGGCACGGTCAGTCCGGCCGCCTCGGTGGCGTCGGCGGCCACGACCCCGTGACCGCCGCCGTCCGTGAGGACGGCGAC
>NZ_JAOCQE010000180.1 GCF_025290915.1 Streptomyces sp. 15-116A
CTGCTGCGCCGGTCGCGGCCCGAGGAGGCCCAGCAGTTCCTGGAGCTGGGGCAGGCACTGCGCGCGGCCTACGCCACGCTGGACCCCAGCGGGCTGAAGGAACTGTCGGCCCAGCGCCGGCGCATCGTCTCCGAACTCTCCCGGCAGGCCGCGCTGCTCGCCCGCGAGGCCGGGCAGCCGCTGTCGGACGCCGTTCAGCGGGATGTCGAGGAGACCCTGCGCGCCGTGCTCGCCGACCCTGATGCCGCGGACCGGTGGGCCGAGGGCCGGCTGGAAAGCGCGCTCACCCCGCCCGCCGAGTTCCCCGGTATGCCCGCGAGCGGCGCCGGAGCGGCCCCGCGTACGGCACGACGGGAGCCCGCCCGGCCCGCTTCCGCACAGACGCCATCGGCACCGGCCCGCAAGAAAAGCGAGAAGAAGGACGAGCTGGCCGAGCGGCGCAGGCAACGGCAGGAGCAGGCCCGCGCGGCGGCAGAAGCCGCCGAGGCCGCCGAGGAGCGCCTGCGCGAACGGCGCCGGGAGCGGACGGAGGCACAGGCGTCCGTCGAGCGGGCGCGTGAGCGACGCGGCGAGGCCGAGCGGCGGGTCGCGGAGATCGAGCGGGAACTCGCGGCAGCGCGCGAGGAGTTGGAGCGGGCCGAGCACGAACAGCGCGAGGCCGAGCAGCGGAACCGTACCGCCGCCGACGCCCTCACCCGCGCCGAACGGGAGGCGAAGCAAGCCGAACGGGAGGCGAAACGCCTTGTCACGCGGGTGAGATGAACGAACGTACGCCGTCGCTCCGCACAACCACCTCGCCCCTCCCCCGAATTGCCCCTCCCATTGGCATGGACCTGATGACCCGGAGGCGCTACGCTCTGCCCCACTCGGATTGAGAGCGCTCTCAGATCACGGTTGTTCCACCCCCACCTCGCTGGAACGACGAAGGGCATCTTCCATGAGACGCACCGGACTCACACACGCCTGCGTGGCAGCCCTCCTCCTCATCGGCAGCTGGGCCGCGGCCGGCACCCTGCCGGCATCCGCGAACGACGCGGCCGACACCCCGACCCCCTCCTCCCCCACCGTCTCCACCGGCCTCCTCGACGCCATGCAGCGCGACCTCGGCCTCACCCGCACCGAGGCCGAGGCACGCCTCACGGCCGAACGCCGGGCCACCGCACTCGCCCCCGAGGCCCGCAAGGCCGCCGGATCCGCCTACGGCGGCGACTGGTTCGACACGAAGAGCGGGAAACTGACCGTCGCCGTCACCGAGGACGCCGACGCCTCGACGGTCCGCGCCCTGCGCTCGTCCGGCGCCGCCGTGCGCACCGTGGAGCACAGCGCGCACCGGCTCGACGCGACCAAGGCGCGCATCGACCGCCTCGACGCGCCCCCGGGCGTGAGCAGTTGGTCCGTCGATCCCGCCGCCAACACGGTGGTCGTGAACGTCGTCCGCGGTGAGCGCTCCGACAACGATGTCCGCCGGTTCGTAGCCGCGGCCCGCGAGGCCGGCCCGGTCACGGTGCGCACCGTACAGGCGCCGGCGCGGACCTTCGCGGCGGGCACCGTGGGCGGCGACCCGTACTACACCGGCAACGTCCGCTGCTCCATCGGCTTCTCGGTGCACGGCGGCTTCGTCACCGCCGGGCACTGCGGAGGCACCGGCGCCGGGGTGAGGGGCTGGGACGGCTCCTACATCGGCAACTTCCAGGGCTCCTCGTTCCCGGGCAACGACTACGCGTGGGTCAACGTGGGCAGCGGCTGGTGGACAGTTCCGGTGGTGCTCGGCTGGGGCACCGTCCCGGACCAGCTGGTGCGCGGGTCGGCCGAGGCCCCGGTCGGCGCCTCGATCTGCCGCTCGGGTTCGACGACCCGCTGGCACTGCGGGACCGTGCTGGCCAAGAACGAGACGGTGAACTACAGCCAGGGCGCGGTGCACCAGATGACGAAGACGAGCGTGTGCGCCGAACCGGGCGACTCGGGCGGCTCGTTCATCAGCGGCGACCAGGCCCAGGGCGTCACCTCCGGCGGCTGGGGCAACTGCTCCGGCGGCGGCGAGACCTGGTTCCAGCCGGTCAACGAGATCCTCGGCCGCTACGGGCTGACCCTGCACACCGCCTGACCGCACCCACCCGAACACCCCCGACCACGAGCGGGCTCCGCCGGATCACCGGCGGGGCCCGCTCTTCGTGTGCCCGCACGCCCCGGTACTTCACTCCCGGAATAGTTACCGTGCCGTAACTTACGCGGGTGTTACCGGCGGTAAGTGAGCGGTGCTAGTTTCCGGTTCACCTTCCTGAGCAGAGCGAGGAGTGAGCCGTGAGCCGTATCAGCACCGTGCTGACCACCGTCGTCGCCACGACCGCCTGTGTCTGCGCCGCCGCCCCGACCGCCGCCGCGAGCGACCCGGTGGTGTCCCGGGGCGTGACCATCCCGGCCTTCTACACCCCGCCCGCCGAACTCCCGTCCGGCAACGGCGTACTGGTCCGGCACGAACCGCTGCCGCTGGGCCTGAGCCTGCCCGGACTCGACGGCCGGCCCATGCCCGGCACCGCCACGCGCCTGATGTACACCTCCACCGCCTCGACCGGCGAGCGGGTCGCCGTGACCGGTGCCTACATCGAGCCCTCGGCACGATGGAAGGGAGACGGTCCCCGCCCGCTGGTGGTCGTGGGCTCGGGCACGATGGGGCAGGGCGACCAGTGCGCGCCCTCGTTCGCGTTGCAGTACCCGCTGACCCTCAACGGGCAGACCGTGTCGATCGCGTACGAGGATCTGGCGATCTACCGCATCCTCGCCACCGGTGCGGCCGTCGTCGTCACGGACTACGTGGGGCTCGGCGCGACCGACCGGGTGCACACCTACGTCAACCGCGTCGACCAGGGGCACGCCATGCTGGACGCGGCCAGAGCGGCCCGCTCGGTGCCGGGCGCGTCCGTCACGGCGGACTCTCGGGTGGGCCTCTACGGCTACAGCCAGGGCGGTGGCGCCAGCGCCTCCGCGGCCGAGCTGCACGGCACCTACGCCCCCGAGATCGACCTCGTCGGCACCTACAGCGGCGCGCCGCCCGCCGATCTGACCGAGGTGATGAAGGGCATCGACGGCAGCGCGCTCGCGGCCGCTCTGGGCTGGTCGATCAACGGCTTCGTCCAGGCCGAGCCCGATATGCGCGAGGTCGTGAACGAGCACGTCAACGCCACGGGGCTCGCCGCGCTGAAGGACATCTCCACGACCTGCGTGGGCGACGCGATCTTCGGTTACGGCTTCACCAAGAGCACCAAGTGGACCAAGAGCGGCAAGTCCGTCGCCGAGGTCATCGCGGGCGAGCCCCGCGCCCAGGCGGTCCTCGACAAGCAGCGCCTCGGCACGCTGAAGCCGACGGGTCCGGTCCGGCTGGCCACCGGTGTCCAGGACGACATCGTCCCGCACGCCCAGTCCCGGCAGCTCGCGGTGGACTGGTGCACGAAGGGTGCGGATGTCACGTACAAGGCGGTGAGGCTGCCGAACCTCGGCGACAAGATCCTCACCAATCATCTGGCCCCGCTGATCACCGACCAGGGCGACGCCATCGCCTGGCTGACCGACCGGCTCCGGGGCGAGCCGACCGGCTCCAACTGCGGCACGATGCCGTACCAGCGCTGAGCCGCTCCGACGGCATACGGGGAAGCCCCGCTCCCGGAGGATTCCGGGAGCGGGGCTTCCCGGGGACGGAAGCATCCCCCGGGATGTGAGCCGCCCCGTCAGTCCCGCAGCGCGGCGGCGAGCGGCGCGGTCGCGGGAGCCTCGGTCCGGGAGCCCGCGAAATTGCCTTCGACCTCCGCCCGCTCCGCCGCGTCCGGGTACGCGTTGGTGCAGCCGGTGCCGGCGCTGGAGCCGGACATCAGGCTGGAGCAGGGGCCGGGCTTGCGGTCGGGCAGGCCCAGGATGTGGCCGAGTTCGTGGGCCGAGATGCGGACCGTGTGGTAGCCCTGGTTCACGGCCTGGCGGCCTATGTAGACGGTGCCGCTGCCCAGGCCGGACGGTACGGCGCGGGGCCAGCCGTTGTCGGCGAGCACGCGTATGTTCGCGCGTTGCCCGGACGCCGCCGGGCGCAGTTCGACCGCGTCGACGCTCTCGTTCCAGATGGCGGCGCCGCGGTCGACGGCGGACCGGAACTCCGCGGCGCCGCTCGCGTCGTAGGTGAGCACCCGGGCGGCGGGGGCGGCCTGCCGCACCGTCCCGGGTTCCGCGGCCAGGGCCTGGCCGCTCAGCAGAGGCAGGGACATCATCGCGACCGCGGCCACGCCGCAGGTCACTGTTCTGATCCGCATGGTCGACCTCCTTGTGGGGGAAGGGCAGTCGTGCTCATGCCACTCGCTGCGTCCTTGCCCGTACGGCGGGACCGGCAATCCGTCATTCCGGCCCGCACCGATTCAGAAGCGGCACCGCTGAATCTCATGGGAGGGATCGGTTGGACTTCCTGATCATGTGGGGGCAGTGTGGGCAAGGGTCACACACGATCCCACGGGACACCCCGAACCGCACCACCCGGAGACCGAACACGATGAACCACGTCGCCCACCCCGAGCGCTACGACGGCACCATGCGCTTCCGCCGCACCGGGCGCTCGGGACTCGACCTGCCCCTGCTGTCCCTCGGCTACTGGCACAACTTCGGCGACGACCGGCCCTTCGAGACCCAGCGCGAGATCGCTCTGCGCGCCTTCGACCTGGGCATCACGCACCACGACCTGGCGAACAACTACGGCCCGCCCTACGGCGCCGCCGAGATCAATTTCGGCCGCCTGATGAAGCAGGACCTCGCCCCCTACCGCGACGAGCTAGTGATCTCCACCAAGGCCGGCTGGGACATGTGGCCGGGGCCCTACGGCCAGGGCGGAGGCTCCCGCAAGTACGTGCTCGCCTCGCTGGACCAGTCCCTGAAGCGGATGGGCCTGGAGTACGTCGACATCTTCTACTCGCACCGCCTCGACGCCACCACTCCGCTCGAGGAGACCATGGGCGCGCTCGACACGGCGGTCCGCCAGGGCAAGGCGCTGTACGTCGGCATCTCCTCCTACGACGCCGAGCGCACACGGGAGGCCGCCGCGATCCTGCGGGACCTCGGGACACCGCTGCTGATCCACCAGCCGTCGTACAGCATGCTGAACCGCTGGATCGAGACGGAGGGCCTGCTGGACGTGGCGCAGGAGGAGGGCTTCGGCGTCATCGGGTTCACCGCGCTGGCCCAGGGCCTGCTGACCGGCCGCTATCTGGACGGCGTCCCGGGGGACTCGCGGGCGGCGCAGGGCAAGTCGTTCGACCCGGCGTGGCTGACGGACGACATGCGGCAGCGGCTGCGCGCCCTGAACGACATCGCGGCCCGGCGCGGGCAGAGCCTCGCGCAGATGGCGCTGGCCTGGGCCCTGCGCGACCCCCGGGTCACCTCGCTGGTGATCGGCGCCTCCCGCACCGAGCAGCTGGAGCAGAACGTGGCCGCGCTGGAGAACCTGGACTTCACCGCCGAGGAGCTGGCCGAGATCGACACGTACGCCACCGAGGGCGGCGTCGACCTGTGGCGCGAGGCCCGTCTGGGCACCCTGGGCTGACCGGGCGGGTGTGCCTCGCCGGGGACGGGGAACACGGACCGCCCGATGCAGACGTTCCTGCCGTACCCCGGCTTCGCCGAGTCGGCGCTGGTCCTCGACCGGCGCCGGCTCGGCAAGCAGCGCGTCGAGGCGCTGCAGGTGCTGCGCGGTCTGATCGTGCCCGGATACGGATGGCGCAGGCATCCGGCGGTGCGGATGTGGACCGGCTACGAGGAGGCGCTGGTCCGCTACGGGCTGGAGGTCTGCCGGGTGTGGCGCGAGCGGGGGCACCAGGACAGCTGCGCGGCCACCCTGGTCGCCGACCTCGCCGCCGCCCGGCCCGGCACCCGGGTGCGCGACCAGCGGGAGCTGGCGCGGGCGGGCGAGCTGCCGCCCTGGCTCGGGGACGAGTCCTTCCACCGCAGCCACCGTTCGGCGCTGCTCCGCAAGGACCCCGACGCCTACGCGGAGCACTTCCCGGGCGAGCCGGACGACCTGCCGTACGTCTGGCCGGCCTCGGACCGAGATCCCGAGGCGGTGGCCTGAGCCGGACGACGGCACGCCGGGGCGCTCCGTGACGGAACACCCCGGCGTGCCGGCTGGTCAGCGTGCGGACAGGTAGTCCTCGACGCCCGGTGCGGTGTGGGCGTCCTCGGCGTTCACCACGGCGCCGACCGCCTTCGCGTCGGGCTTGAGGACGTACGTCTCGACGCTGGCCGGACGGTCGACGTCCGAGAAGTCCTGCGGGGTGCCGAGTCCGGTGTCGGCGTTCTTCTGCGAGCGGTGCGCCTTCACCACGTCCTCGCGGCTCAGGCCGCCCTCCTCGCAGGCCTTCTTCAGGTCGGCGCCCATGAGCTGCGCGGCGTTGTAGCCGGACAGCACGCCGGAGTCGACCGGCGAGTCCGGGTACTTCTTCTGGTACGCCTTCACCATCTGCTGCACGCCCGGCAGGTCGGAGCTGACCGCGGGCGCGGCGCTCACGATGTGCAGCATGGCCGCCAGCGCCGGCGCGGCCGGCGTCTTCATCAGCTGGGGTGCGAAGCCCGGGGCGCTGCTGACCACGGGGACCTTCAGGCCGCGGGAGGCGGCGACGCCGACCAGGGAGGCCGTCTGGGCGGGTCCGGCGCTGATCAGGATGGCCTTGACGCCCTCCTTGCGCAGCGCGGAGACCTGCGCGGACAGGTCGGTGTCGGTGGCCTGGATCTTCTGGTCCACCACCTTCAGGCCGGCCTTCTTCGCCGCCCAGGTGGAGCCTTCCAGCGCGTTGGCGCCGTAGTCGCCCTCGAAGTAGACGTGGCCGATCTTGTCGCCCTTCTTCAGGCCCTTGGTGCGGGTGAGGAAGTCGACGGCGGCGATCATGTCGACGTCGTAGGTGGTGCCGATCACCTGGACGGCGTCCTTGCCGAGCAGGGAGGCGGCCCAGGCCTGCGGGAAGGTGAGCATCTTGTCGCGCTCGATGTCGTCGAGCAGCGCGGCGACCACCGGGGAGCCGATGACCTGCGGCATGGCGACGACGTCCTGGGAGATGTCGGCATAGGCGGTGACGGCCTTCTGCACGTCGTAGCCGTGGTCCTTGACGACGATCTCGATCTTCCGGTCGCAGATGCCGCCCTTGGCGTTGGTCTCGTCGGCCCACATCTGCTGGGCCTGCACGATGGACTTGCCGAGGGTGGCGTAGGGGCCGGTGAGGTCGGTGAGGGCGCCCAGCTTGATGGTCTTGGCGCTGACGCCGGGTCCGGTGCGGACACCGTCGGCGGCGTCGCCGCCCTTGTCGCCGCCGTTGTCGGCCTTGGAGCTGCATCCGGAGACCGCGAGCAGCAGGGCGAGGGCGCCGGCGAGGACGGTACCGGAGGTGCGGCGCCGGGTGCGGGGCCTGTGGGTCGTGTTCACGCGGTGTGCTCCTTGGTCGGTGCGGCTGCTGCCGGTTGCGAGGGTGAGGGTGAGGGGGGTGCGGGGGCCCGGTCGGGGGCGGGGGGCCTGGGGCGCCGGAGGCGTGCGCGGATCCGGCGGGCCAGTCCGTGCAGCCCGTCGGGTGCGTACAGCAGGACGAGGACGATCGCGGCGCCGTACAGGTAGCGGGCGGCCTCGGTGGGGCCGACGGAGCCCTCGCCCGAGCCGGGGGCGGTCACCAGCGGCAGCTGGTCGGCGTAACGGGTCATCAGCAGCGGGAGCGCGGTGACGAAGACGGCGCCCGCGGTGGCTCCGGCGACCGAGCCGAGGCCGCCGATGACGATCATGGCGAGGTAGTCGATGGACAGGGCGAGCGAGAAGTAGTCGGGCACGACCCGGCGGAAGGCCAGCGCCAGCAGCACTCCCCCGAGGCCGGCGTACATGGAGGACACCACGAAGGCCGCCGAGCGATGGCGGGCGACGTCCACGCCCATGACGGCCGCCGCGGTCTCGCTGTCGCGCAGCGCGGACAGCGCCCGGCCGGGGCGTCCGCGCAGCAGGCCGCCGGCGGTGAACCAGGTGAACGCGAACAGCGCGAGACCCAGGAACCACAGGCGTTCCTCGGCGCCGAACGGCACGCCGAGCACGACGAGTTCGGAGCCCGAGGAGTCGAAGCTGAACCCGCCGACCTCCAGCGGCGGCACCGAGCGGCCGTTGAAGCCGCCGGTGACCGAGTCCCAGGTGAGCAGCACATGGTGGCCGAGGAACACCAGGGCGAGGGTGGCGATGCCCAGGTACATGCCCTTCACCCGGCCGGCGACGGGGCTGAACAGGCCGCCCGCCGCGCCGGCGAGCAGCACCGCGCAGACGGCGGCCAGGACCGGGGGCAGTCCGGGGCCGGGCTCGCCGGCCAGGTAGGAGTAGCCGTAGGCGCCGATGGCGAGGAAGAAGGCGTGGCCGAGGGAGAGTTGACCCGCGGTGCCGCTGAGCAGGGACAGTCCGACGGCGCCGATGGCCGCGGCCATGGAGAACAGGCCGATGCGCAGCCAGAAGGCGTCCAGGTAGAAGGGCGGCAGGCACAGCAGCAGGGCGATCAGCAGGATCCGGGCGGGGCGGCCCCTGACGAGGCCGAGGAGACGGTCAGACACGAGCCGCTCCCTTCCCGCCGAACAGCCCGGTGGGCCGGACCAGGAGCACCAGCAGCATCACCGCGTACGGGGCGACCTCGCCGAAGCCGTCGCCGAGGACGTGCAGGTCGGACTCGTAGCCGACCACCAGCGCCTCGGTGAGGCCGATGAGGAGGCTGCCCGCGAGGGCGCCGACCGGGGAGGCGAGGCCGCCGAGGATCGCGGCCGGGAAGGCGTGCAGCGCGATCTGTCCGGTGGTGCGCTCCAGGCCGGGCGCCGGGAACGCGGCGAGGAACACCGCGGCGAGCGCGGCCAGCGCACCGGCCAGGCACCAGGCGAGGGCGCGCACCCGGCGCAGCCGTACGCCCATCAGGGCCGCCGCCTCCAGGTCCTCGGCCGCCGCCCGCAGGGACAGTCCCCACGAGGTGAACCGGAACAGGGCGAACACGGCGCCGATGACCACGGTGGACACCACGATCGCGGCGAGCCGGCTGTCGGCGACGGTGACCGGGCCGAGCTCGGTGACCGAGTCGCCCCACGGGTCGCCCAGCGTCAGCAGGTCGCCGCCGATACGGCGGGCCAGATCGGTGAAGATCAGGATGTCGATGCCGATGGTGGCGATGGTCTGGATGTGTGCCGCCTGCGCGTCCTGTCCCGCGCGTTGCAGCAGGAACCGGTCGAGCGCGCCGGCGAGTGCGGCGGTGGTCAGGACGGCCACCGCGAGGGCGCCGGCGAAGCCGAGGTCGTCGTGCAGGACGGCGATGAGGTAGCCGCCGAGCAGCAGGATGGAGCCGTGGGCGAAGTTGAGGACGCCCGAGGCCTTGAACATCACGACGAAGCCGAGGGCGACCAGCGCGTAGACCGCGCCGAGCGCGAGTCCGTTGAGGACGTTGTCCAGGAACCCGGTCATGCCGCGTCCTCCCCTTGTGTTCCGGTGCCGAGGTAGGCACGCAGCACCTCGGGGTCCTGGCGGACCTCGTCGGGTGTGCCCTGGGCGATGGTCCTGCCGAAGTCGAGGACGGTGACGTCGTCGGCGAGCCGCATGACCAGGCCCATGTCGTGCTCCACCAGCAGGATGGTCAGGCCGAGTTCGGCGCGCAGTTCGCCGATCACCTCGGCGGTGCGGGCGCGTTCGGCGGCGTTCATGCCGGCGACCGGCTCGTCCAGGAGCAGCACGCTCGGCTCCAGGCAGAGGGCGCGGGCGAGTTCCACCCGCTTGCGGTCGCCGTACGACAGCAGTCCGACGGGGCTGTCGAAGTGGTGGCCGAGGCCGGTGAGTTCGGCGATCTCACGGGCCCGCTCCAGGTGCGCGCGCTGTTCGCGCACGGCGCCCGGCAGGCGCAGGGCGCTCGCGGCGAAGCCGGCGCGGGACTTGACGTGGCGGCCGAGCATCAGGTTGTCGGCGACCGTGCCGTGGGTGGTGACGATGTTCTGGAAGGTGCGGGCCACGCCGAGCGCGGCGATACGGTGCGGGGCGAGCCGCGTCAGTTCCTGCTCGCCGAGCGTCACCGTGCCGGAGGCCGGACGCGTCAGGCCCGACAGCACGTTGAAGCAGGTCGACTTGCCGGCGCCGTTGGGTCCGATGATCGCGTGCAGCGAGCCGGGGACGACGGTGAAGGAGACGGCGTCGAGGGCGGTGAGGCCGGCGAAACGCACCGTGACGTCGCGGACGTCGAGCACGGGCGGCGCGGCCTTGGCGCGGTCGTTCACGCCGCCCCCTGGTCCTCGGCCGTCTCGCCCAGGTAGAGGCGGCGTACGGCGTCGGTGCGGGCGAGTTCGTCGGCGGGTCCTGACAGGCGGGTCTCGCCGACCTCCAGGACGTGCGCGTGGTCGGCGAGGGAGAGCGCCATGCCGGCGTTCTGCTCGACGAGGAGGACGGCGGTGCCCTGGGCGTTGATCTCGCGGATCACCTCGGCGATCCGGTACACCATCTGCGGCGCGAGGCCGAGCGAGGGCTCGTCGAGGAGCAGCAGCCGGGGCGCGGCCATCAGGGCCCGTCCGATGGCGAGCATCTGCTGCTCGCCGCCCGAGAGGAGGCCGGCCGCCTGGTGGGTGCGTTCGGCGAGCCGGGGGAACAGCGCGAACACCCGGTCCCGCGCCTCCTGGACCTGGGCGCGTCCGCGCCGGCCGAGCCCGAGCCCGCCGCTGCGGAGGTTCTCGTCGACGCTGAGTCCGGCGAACACCCGCCGGCCCTCGGGGACCTGGACGACTCCGGCGCGCACCGCGGCGACGGGGTCCTTCCCGTCGAGCACCGTGTCGCCGTAGCGGATACGGCCGGCCGTGATGGCGCCGTGGTGCAGGCGCAGTGTCCCGGACACGGCCCGCAGCAGGGTGGTCTTGCCGGCCCCGTTGGCGCCGAGCAGGGTCACGACGGATCCGGGCGGCACGGTCAGGGACACGGAACGAAGGGCGGACACGGCGCGCCCGTAGGTGACGTCGACGTTCTCGACGTGCAGGGCGGGCAGATCGTCCGGTGGTGCTTCGGGCATCACGGCTCCTCGGGGCCGTACCGCTCGGCGGCACGACTTCGGGGGAAGTTCGGTTCAAGGGCAGCTCACGACAGCACGCGCACCACCGGCCGGTACACCCGAGCGCTCCCGCTCGCTGCGCTCGACCAACGCGGACGGGCGGGCGTTGTGCGCCTGCCCAGGCAGGGGGGACGCGTGGTTCCGCACGCCCCCGGCTTCTGGGCGCTCCGGGGCGACGTGGTCCGGGCACGCGTACGGGCCCGCCGCGTCCGGAACCAGGCTCAGGACGCGGCGGGCCGCTTCGGGTATGCGCCGGTCAGGGGCGCAGGAGGCCGCGGGCGGTCAGCGCGAGGCTGACCTCGACGAGGTCGGAGGGGCGGGACAGGGAGCGGCCCGTCAGCTGCTCGTAACGGCGCAGGCGGTTGAGGACCGTGTTGCGGTGGCAGTACAGGCGGCGGCTGGCCCGCTGGGCGGATCCGTCGCAGGCCAGCCAGGTGGCGAGGGTGTCGAGCAGCACCTCCGCGTCGGCCGGTTCCAGGTGGGCCAGCGGGCCGAGCAGCCGGTCGGCGAGGGCCGTGCCGAGGTCCGGGGCGGAGACCACCAGCGCGGCGGGCAGGTGGTCGGTCAGGTGGATCACCCCGCCCGCCTCCGGGCACAGGGTCAGCGCGGTGTCCGCCAGGCGGCGTGCCTCACCGACCGCGGCGAGGCCCTCGACGGCGCTGCTGACGCCCACCCGCACACCGGCCGTCTGCTCCTGCGGCAGCAGCGGATCGACGCCGTCCTCGGCGAGGACGATGCCGTAGTCGGCGTCCACGCCCGCGTGCCAGTGCACGCGCACACCCGGGGCGGGCACCACTTGGGCACCGGGACAACCGGCGAGCCGGCCACCGGCGACCGCCACGACCACGTACCGGCCCTGCTCGGGCAGCCCGAGGGCCTGGGCCGCCTCGGGCAGGTCGGCGATCCGGCTCGTGCCGTCCAGCAGTGCCCCCGCGAGCAGTCGCACCCTGTTCTCCCGCCGCCAGGCCAGTTGCCGTTCGGTCTGGCGGTAGGCGTCCGCCAGGAGTGTGCAGTGGTCGTCCACGAAGTCCCACACGTCGGAGGCCACGTGCACCAGGAGCCGTACGTCCTCCGGCGCCGTCCGGGACGTCTCCTCGACCAGGCCCTGCCACACCAGCGAGCCGCCCAGCCGGAAGGCGTGCAGCAGCGCGTCCAGGGGCATGCCCTGCTCGGCGCGGGTGGCGCCGATCTTCCAGGTGCAGCGGCGCGCCGCGTCCCGGGCGCCGCGCGGATCCAGCAGCGAGGAGATGCTGTGCCGCAGCGAGCGGTGCACCTCCTGCCAGATGCCGGTGGCGTCGTTCTCCACCGCGGCCCGGTAGGCGGGCTCCTGCTCCTGCAGCGCGGCGACCAGCCGGTCGGAGAGCTGGGGCAGGTCGTCCAGCAGGGCCCGGGCGGCACTGTGCAGGACCCGCAGCGCGTCGGCGTCGATGAGCGACCGCACGCGTGGTGCCCGGCGCGGTGGCGCGGGCACGGGTCCGGAGCGAAGCAGGGTCCGTGGCCGTACGGCGTGTTGCATCGCGCATCTCCCCCAGGTTCGGCTTCCCGGCGGCGCCCGCGGCGCTCCGCCGTCCGGCCCCCCTGGCCGGCCGCGGAGCCCGTGGGCCGGTCGCCACCTGACTCGTCCTGCCCCGAAGGATGGCATACCGTCCGGTCGGTCCCTAGAGCTGTGCACCGGTCTTTTCCGCCTGCTCGACCAACCGGGCCAGCTCGACCCGGGAACGCACCCCCAGAGCGGCGAAGATCTTCCGCAGGTGGTAGTCCACCGTGCGGGTGCTCACGGACAGGCTCAGGGCCACCTCCCGGTTGGTCGCGCCCTCGGCCACGTACCGGGCGATACGCAGCTGCTGCGGGGTCAGCCGGTCCAGGTCCGCGGTGCCGCCGCGG
>NZ_JAOCQE010000181.1 GCF_025290915.1 Streptomyces sp. 15-116A
CTGCTGCAGCGTGGCGCCGATGTCGGACGTACGGGTCGTCGTCATCGACTGGACCGAGACGGGCGCGTCTCCGCCGACCGCCACGGATCCGACCTGGATCTGCCGGCTCTTCCGGCGCTCGGCGAGCTTGGTCGGAACGGACGGCATGCCGAGAGAAATCGCAGTCATCTGCTGTGCAACCCCAAGTCGTGGATCAAGGTCCGGCCCCCGGTGAGCAGCGGGCTCCGGGCTTCGAGATTACGGCACGGGCCTTGGCCCGAGCACATCCCCCGGGTAAACCCACCCAAAGGACGACGGCCCGGAACGAAAGGGTTCCAGGCCGTCGTGAACGGTGGGTGTACGGCGGGTGCGGCCCCCTCAGGAGATGCGGACCGGGTTCACCACGTCCGCGATCAGGACCAGGATCGTGAAGCAGACGAAGATTCCCGCGACCACGTACGCCACCGGCATCAGTTTGGCGACGTCGAAGGGGCCGGGGTCGGGGCGGCGCAGCAGTTTCGCGGTGTTGCGGCGCAGGGACTCCCAGAGGGCGCCCGCGATGTGGCCGCCGTCGAGCGGCAGCAGCGGGAGCATGTTGAACAGGAACAGGGAGAGGTTGAAGCCGGCGAGCAGCATCACGAACATCGCGAGCTGCTGGGACGCCGGAATGTCGAGGGTGGCGATCTCGCCGCCGACCCGGGCCGCGCCGACGACGCCCATCGGGGAGTCCGGTTCGCGGGGGCCGTCGCCGAAGGCCGCGTCCCACAGGGCCGGGACCTTGGAGGGCAGGGCCGCGAGGGAGTCGACCGCGTCGCCGACCCGGTCGGTCATCCAGGTCACCGAGTCGCCGAAGTCCTGTTTGACGACGCCGGTGGCGGCGCTGAAGCCGAGGAAGCCGGCCTTGACGTACTCGCCCTCGACGTAGGCGCCGTTGCCGTCCTTCTTGGCGACCAGGTTGGTGGCGATCTTCGCCTGGAGGGTGACCTCTTCGCCCTTGCGGTCGACGACGATCGGCACCTGCTTGCCGGCGCTGTCGCGGATCAGGTCGGAGAGGGTGCCCCAGTCGTCGGTGCGCCGGCCGTCGAAGGCGACGATCCTGTCCCCGGCCTTCATGCCGGCCGCGGCGGCCGGGGACTGCGGGTCGGACTTCTCGCACTTGTCGCGGTTCTCGCTCTGCGAGATGACGCAGGGCGAGACCGAGGCGACGTTGGTGGTCTGCTGCTGGATGCCGAAGCCCATAAGCACGGTGAGGAACAGCACCACCGCGAGGATCAGGTTCATGAAGGGGCCCGCGAACATCACGATGACCCGCTTCCACGGCTTGCGCGTGTAGAAGAGGCGGTTCTCGTCGCCGGGCTTGAGCTCCTCGAAGGCGGCCGAGCGGGCGTCCTCGATCATGCCGCGCCACGGGGAGGTGGAGCGTGCCTCCATCCGGCCGTCGGGGCCGGGCGGGAACATGCCGATCATCCGGATGTAGCCGCCGAACGGGATCGCCTTGACGCCGTACTCGGTCTCGCCCTTGTGCCGTGACCAGAGGGTCGGACCGAAGCCGACCATGTACTGCGGCACACGGATGCCGAACATCTTGGCGGTGGACAGGTGTCCGAGCTCGTGCCAGGCGATGGAGAACAGCAGGCCGACCGCGAAGACGACTATGCCGAGGATGAACATCAGGGTCGTCATGCACGCGCCTCCGCGCTCGCCGTCCGGTCGGTCAGTTCCCGGGCCCTCGCCCGCGCCCAGGTCTCCGCTTCGAGGACGTCCGGCACGGTGAGAGAGGTTCCCGTGCCCGGGGTGCCGTGTTCCTCGACGACCCGGGTGACGGTCTCCATGATGCCGTTGAACGGGAGCCTGCCGGTGCGGAAGGCCTCCACGCACTCCTCGTTGGCCGCATTGAACACGGCCGGGGCGGTGCCCGCGAGTTCCCCGACGTGCCGGGCGAGGTTCACCGAGGGGAAGGCCTCGTTGTCGAGAGGGAAGAACTCCCAGGTGGACGCCTTGCTCCAGTCGAAGGTGGGCGCGGCGTCCGGGACCCGTTCGGGCCAGCCGAGGCCGATGGCGATGGGCCCGCGCATGTCGGGGGGCGTCGCCTGCGCCAGTGTCGAACCGTCCGTGAACTCAACCATCGAGTGGACATACGACTGCGGATGCACGACCACCTCAATGCGGTCGAAGGGAATGTCGTAGAGCAGGTGCGCCTCGATGACCTCCAGGCCCTTGTTGACCAGGGTCGCGGAGTTGATGGTGATCACCGGGCCCATCGCCCAGGTGGGGTGGGCGAGGGCGTCCTCGACGGTGACGTGCGCGAGCTCTTCCTTCGTACGGCCGCGGAAGGGGCCGCCGGAGGCGGTGACGACCAGCTTGCGGACGTCGGCGCGGGTGCCGGCGGCCAGCGCCTGGAAGAGGGCGGCGTGCTCGGAGTCCACCGGGATGATCTGACCGGGCTTGGCCAGCGCCTTGACCAGGGGGCCGCCGACGATCAGGGACTCCTTGTTGGCGAGCGCGAGGGTGCGGCCCGCCTCCAGGGCGGCGAGGGTCGGGGCGAGGCCGATGGAGCCGGTGATGCCGTTCAGGACGGTGTGGCAGTCGGAGGCGGCGAGCTGGGTGGCCGCGTCCGGGCCGGCCAGGATCTCGGGCAGCGGCTCCCCGGCCCCGTAGCGGGCGGTGAGTGCCTCGCGCAGCTGCGGTACGACGTCCTCGCGGGCGACGGCGACCGTGCGGACACCTAGGCGGTGGGCCTGGTCGGCGAGGAGGTCGACGCGGGTGCCGTGTGCGGAGAGGCCGGTGACCTTGAAGCGGGTGGGGTTGCGCAGCACGAGGTCGATGGCCTGGGTGCCGATCGAGCCCGTGGAGCCGAGGATCACCACGTCCTTCGGGCCGTCTCCGGCGACGGGGTCGTACACCAGATGCGGATCGGCGAGGGGAGCTGGAGCGTCGGTCATGGGCTCCATTGTGTCGGGTGGGGGTGTGTGCGGGTGCCCACCCCCGGTGGTGCCCGGGGGTGGGTTTCGCTTGCCCGCGCTTGCGGGGTGCCGCTGCGCCCACCCGTGCCGCCCCAGCGGCACGACTGCCCGCAGCTAGGGCGGATAAGCGCACGGTTGCCCGCAGCTACGTATGTCCGTACAGGGTCAGCGGATGGGGCGGTGGACGTTTTCCCTTGTGCTCGGGCCCGGTGTTGCGTCTGCGATCCACGGGCCGTCGTCGGACGGGTCGATGATTCCCTGCTCCAGCCACTCATATGTCCCGGACAGGACTCCCTTGACCACCTTGCGGTCCAGGTCGTCCGTGTTGGTCCACAGGCGGTTGAAGAGTTCCTCGACCCGGATGCGGGCCTGGCGGCAGAACGCGTCGGCGAGCTGGTAGGCCTCGCGGCCGTTCTCGTCGCGGCTGCGCAGCAGCTCCGCCCGGACGCAGGCCGCGCTCATCGCGAACAGCTCCGCGCCGATGTCGACGATCCGGCCCAGGAAGCCCTGCTTGGTCTCCATCCGGCCCTGCCAGCGCGACATGGCGTAGAAGGTGGAGCGGGCCAGCTTGCGGGCGGTGCGCTCGACGTAGCGCAGGTGCGGGGAGAGGTCGATGCCGTGCTTGAACTCTCCGTACGCGGTCGGGAGCTGGCCCGGTCCCGCGACCAGCTTCGGCAGCCACTTCGCGTAGAAGACGCCCGCGTTCGCGCCCGCCTTCGCCTTGTCGCTCAGGGACTTCTCGGGGTCGATGAGGTCGCCGGCCACCGACAGGTGGGCGTCGACGGCCTCGCGGGCGATCAGCAGGTGCATGATCTCCGTGGAGCCCTCGAAGATGCGGTTGATGCGCAGGTCGCGCAGGATCTGCTCGGCCGGTACGGCCCGTTCGCCGCGGGCCTTGAGGGACTCCGCCGTCTCGAAGCCGCGGCCTCCGCGGATCTGGACGAGCTCGTCGGCCATCAGCCAGGCCATCTCCGAGCCGTAGAGCTTGGCGAGGGCGGCCTCGATGCGGATGTCGTTGCGGTCCTCGTCGGCCATCTGGGAGGACAGGTCGAGGACGGCCTCGAGGGCGAAGGTGGTCGCGGCGATGAAGGCGATCTTCGAGCCGACCGCCTCGTGCAGCGCGACCGGCTTGCCCCACTGCTCGCGGGCCGCCGACCACTCGCGGGCGATCTTCAGGCACCACTTGCCGGAGCCGACGCACATCGCGGGCAGGGAGAGCCGGCCCGTGTTGAGGGTGGTCAGCGCGATCTTCAGGCCCTGGCCCTCCTCGCCGATGCGGTGGGAGGCGGGGACGCGGACCTGATGGAAGCGGGTGACGCCGTTCTCCAGGCCGCGCAGGCCCATGAAGGCGTTGCGGTTCTCGACGGTGATGCCCTCGGAGGCCGATTCGACGACGAAGGCGGTGATGCCGCCGCGGTGACCCTCCGACTTCGGGACGCGGGCCATGACCACGAGGAGGTCGGCGACCACGCCGTTGGTGGTCCAGAGTTTCACCCCGTCGAGGACGTAGTCGTCGCCGTCGGGGACTGCCGTGGTGGCGAGGCGGGCCGGGTCGGAGCCGACGTCCGGTTCCGTGAGGAGGAAGGCGGAGATGTCGGTGCGGG
This sequence comes from Streptomyces sp. 15-116A, assembly GCF_025290915.1. Classification (GTDB taxonomy): domain Bacteria; phylum Actinomycetota; class Actinomycetes; order Streptomycetales; family Streptomycetaceae; genus Streptomyces. The sequence continues at coordinate 4,547 of NZ_JAOCQE010000181.1, forward strand.
CGCAGCGCGGCAGGAACTTCTCCTTCTGTTCCTGCGTGCCGAAGATCTTGAGCGGCTGCGGGACGCCGATCGACTGGTGGGCCGAGAGCAGCGCGCCGATCGAGGGGTTCGCGGAACCGACCAGGGCGAGGGCCTTGTTGTAGTAGACCTGGGTGAGGCCGAGGCCGCCGTATTTGGTGTCGATCTTCATGCCGAAGGCGCCGAGTTCCTTGAGGCCGGTGATGACCTCGTCGGGGATGCGCGCCTCGCGCTCGATCAGGGCGCCGTCGATCTTGGTCTCGCAGAAGTCGCGGAGTTTGGCGAGGAACTCCTCGCCGCGCTGGGCGTCCTCGTCGGCGGGCAGGGGGTGGGGGTGGATGAGGTCGAGCCGGAATCGGCCGAGGAACAGTTCCTTGGCGAAGCTGGGCTTGCGCCAGTCCTGCTCCCGCGCGGCCTCGGCGACCTGGCGGGCCTCACGTTCGGTGACGGTGGGTCGAGACGGAGCTTTGGGTGTCTCGGGTGCTGCGGACATGAGGCTCACCTCGCCGCGAATCGGGATGGTGTGGTTTCGTTACCGACTGGTGCTACCCGATCGTATGTACCCGATTCGTAGCGACCCCACCACCCTTCGTGCGGCCGATCGGCCGATACGTGCCCCGGCGGCGAAGCTGAGGAAAAGCTGTCGAAGCGCTTCGACACCCTATGGACACCCACCTCCGCTGGAGCTACTGTCGAACCACCCTCACTCGCCCTTGTCGGTTCTGCGCACTGTCGAAGCGCTTCACAAAGCTTGGAGAGCTGGATGGTCACCCTCGCCGAGGTCGCCCAGCACGCCGGAGTCTCGGCGAGCACGGTGAGCTATGTCCTCAGCGGCAAGCGGTCCATCTCCGCGACCACCCGGCAGCGGGTCGAGCGGAGCATCCGCGAGCTCGGGTACCACCCGAACGCCGGGGCGCGCGCCCTGGCCAGCAGCAGGTCGAACATCATCGCGCTGATGATCCCGCTCCGCACCGACATGTACGTGCCGGTGATGATGGAGATCGCCATCGCGGTGGCCACCACGGCCCGCACGCACGGGTACGACGTGCTGCTGCTCACCGGTGAGGAGGGTCCCGACGCGGTGCGGCGCGTGGCGGGCAGCGGCCTCGCCGACGGGATGATCCTGATGGACGTCGAACTCGACGACGAGCGGCTGCCGTTGCTGCGGGAGACCGACCAGCCGGCGGTGCTCATCGGGCTGCCCGCCGACACCACCGGGCTGACCTGCGTCGACCTCGACTTCAAGGCCACCGGTGCGCTGTGCGCGGAGCATCTGGCGGAGCTGGGCCATCGTGACCTCGCCATCGTCGGGGAGGCCCCGGCGGTCTACGAGCGGCACACCGGGTTCGCCGAGCGCACCCTCGACGGGCTCCGCACGCGCGGGCGGGAGCTGGGGCTGCGGCTGCTGCACCGGCCGTGCGAGGGCGGGTACGACGCGATGGCCGTGACGCTCGCGCGGATCCTCGACGAGCGGCCCGGCACCACCGGCTTCGTGGTGCAGAACGAGTCGGCGGTCGAGCCGCTGCTCGCGCTGCTGCGGCAGCAGGGGCGGGCCGTGCCCGAGGACGTGTCGGTGGTCGCGATCTGCCCGGAGCAGGTCGCCGTGCAGGCCTCGGTGCGACTGACCTCCGTGGCCATCCCCGCGCAGGAGATGGGGCGGCACGCCGTGGAACACCTGGTCGCCAAGCTCGACGGGCGGGGCGGCGACGAGGTTGTGCTGCTGCCGCCCGAGCTGACGGTACGGGCGAGCTCGGGACCGGCGCCCGCACAGTCGTAGACACCGCACACCGCGAACACCGGGACACCGGCACCCTCTCCCCCGCTTCACCGGCCACGCGCCCCGCTCAGGGCACCCCCATGCCTGCACTCCCCATGCCTGCACGCCCCATGCCTGCACGCCCCATGCCTGCACTTCTCATGTCTGCACTCCTTCAGGAGCACGCCTCGTGACACAGTCCGCGCAGTCCGCACAGCCCGCCGCCGAGACCCGGCCCAAGGTCAGCCTCGCCCAGTCCTCGCCCACTGTCGGCACGTTCCGGGAGCGGGACGGTGCGCTGGAGTGGAGCGGCCGTCAGGAGACCGTACGGATCGAGCCGTGGGGGCCGGACGGCGTACGGGTGCGGGCCCGGCTCGGCGGCCCGGTGCTGCGGAATCTGCCCGGCGCCCTGCTGGACGAGGCGCCGCCCACCGAGAGCACCGTGAAGATCGAGGACGGGCGGGCCCGGCTCACCGTCGGCGCGCTGACCGCGGAGGTCGACGCCGAGGGCATGGTCCGCTTCCTGCGCACCGCCGACGGCGGCGAGCTGCTGGCGGAGGACCGCGCCCACTTCTGGTGGCCGGGGTCGCGCCTGTACACGGCGGTCGGCAACGGGCATCACCGGCTGGAGCAGCGGTTCGCCGCCTACGACGACGAGAAGCTGTTCGGCCTCGGTCAGCACCAGCACGGGCGCCTCGACCAGAAGGGGCTGGTCGTCGACCTGGTGCAGCGCAACGCCGAGGTGAGCATCCCGGTGCTGACCTCCAGCCGGGGCTACACCCTGCTGTGGAACAACCCGGCGATCGGCCGTGTGGAGCTGGCGCACAACGGCACCCGGTGGGTGGCGGACTCGGCGCGGCAGATCGACTACTGGATCACCGCGGGGGATCCGGCCGACGCCCAGCGCCGGTACAGCGCGGTCACCGGCCGGACGCCGATGCTGCCGGAGTGGGCGGCCGGTTTCTGGCAGTGCAAGCTGCGCTACCGCACGCAGGACGAACTCCTCTCCGTGGCCCGGGAGTACAAGCGCCGCGGGCTGCCGCTGGACGCGATCGTGTGCGACTTCTTCCACTGGACCCACCTGGGCGAGTGGAGGTTCGACCCGCAGGAGTGGCCGGACCCGGCGGCGATGGTGCGCGAACTGGCCGAGCTGGGGGTGAAGTTGGTGGTGAGCGTCTGGCCGTCGGTGTCGCCGCTGAGCGAGAACCACCCGGTGATGGAGCAGCGCGGCTGGTTCATCGGCACGCAGTACGGTCCGATGGCGCACGCCGACTGGCCGGACAAGGAGGTCGCCTCCACCGTCCAGGTGGCCTTCTACGACGCCACCAACCCGGAGGCGCGGGAGTTCGTGTGGTCCAGGATCAAGGAGAACTATCTCGACCCGTACGGCATCACCGCCTTCTGGCTGGACGCCTGCGAGCCCGAGCTGAAGCCGGGCTTCTCCGAGAACCTGCGCTACTGGGCGGGACCGGGCCTGGAGGTCGGCAACCTCTACCCCGCCGAGAACTCCCGCACCTTCTACGAGGGCCTGCGCGCGTCCGGCGAGGAGGAGGTGATCACCCTCAACCGCTCGGCGTGGGCGGGCAGTCAGCGCTACGGGGCCGCCCTGTGGTCCGGTGACATCGGCACCGACTTCGCCACCCTGCGCCGCCAGATCGCGGCCGGGCTGAACACCGCGCTGTCCGGGATCCCCTGGTGGAACACCGACATCGGCGGCTTCCACGGCGGCGACCCGGACGATCCGGCGTACCGGGAGGTGATGGTGCGCTGGTTCCAGTTCGGCGCGCTGTCGCCGCTGATGCGGCTGCACGGTTTCCGCGACCCGGGGATGCCGCTCGGCCCGGACATGACCGGCGGCCCGAACGAGGTGTGGTCGTACGGGGAGGAGGCCGGGGCGATCCTGGAGCGGTATCTGCGGCTGCGCGAGCGCCTGAAGCCGTATGTGCTCCAGGTCATGCGGGAGGCGCACGAGGACGGGCTGCCGGTGATGCGGCCGCTGTTCCTGGAGTTCCCCGGCGATCCGGCCGCGTGGTCGGTGGACGACGCGTATCTCTTCGGGCGTGATCTGCTGGTCGCCCCGGTGCTGACGGCGGGCGCGACCGCCCGTACGGTCTGTCTGCCGGCGGGGGCGCGCTGGACGGACGCGTGGACGGGGGCGGTGTACGAGGGCGGCGCGGCGGTCACCGTCGAGGCGCCGCTGGACCGCATCCCGCTGTTCCTGCGGGACGGGGCGCGGCTGCCGATCGCCGAGTGAGACGCGTGCGGCCGGTCGCGCAGGAGAGGGACCGGCCGTACGCCTTGTCTTGTTGCGGGATCAACTGCTGCTGACCGTCAGGTTGTTGGTGCGGAAGTCGAGGCCGCCCGCCGACGAGGTGATCTCGTAGCCGAACTGCACGTCACCGATGGTTTCGTTGCCCATCCAGCCCTTGGTGTCCTTGATCCACTTCAGGATGGGGAGGATGTCGACGGAGCCGGAGTTCGAGTCCGAGGTGCGCAGGAAGGAGAAGACCTGGTTGGCGCCGTTGTCGCCCTTGTAGACGTTCCAGGTGTGGCCGCCGAGGGTGACGGTTCCCTGGGGGCTGCCGAGCGGGCCGACGGCTCCGTTGTGGTTGACCCAGAGCATGATCTCGTAGTCGTAGTCCGTGTCCCAGATGTCGTACGAGGTGTTGTACGCGCCCGAGGACGGGACGGTGACGTTGTAGCTGCTGGTGAGGGAGGCGAGGGAGGCGATCGGCTTGTTGATCACCTTTTTGGCGTTCGGGTAGGACTTGATGCCGCCGGTGTTGGGGTGGTCCGCCCAGACGCCCCAGTTGGTGCCGGAGTTGGCCCAGATGCACTGGCTGCCGGCGCCGGAGCCCCAGATGTTGTTGTAGAGGGTGTAGCCGTTCAGGCTGGTGTTGCCCCACTGGTCGCAGGAGTTCCAGACGGCGGCGTGGGCGGGGGCGGAGGCGAGGCCGGCGGTGGCGCCGAGCGCGAGGGCGGGTGCCAGCAGGGCCTTGGCGAGCCTGCTCAGTGTTCTTGTTGCCATGGCTTGTCCTTCCATGGGTGGGGGGAGGTGCGGGGGTCACCGCGCCTTCAGGGTGAGGACGCGGTCTTCTCCGGCGACCAGGTCGAGGGACTCGGTGCCGGTGGAAGTCCACAGGTCGATGCGGTGGTCGCGGGTCGGGCGCAGGACGGCCGTGGCGTCGTCCGGGGTCCAGGTGAGGTCGACGGTCGCGCCGAAGCGGGTGCGCACGCCGCGCAGGCTGCCGCGCGGGTAGGCAGGGAGCGGTGCGGGCCAGAGGACCAGCCGGTCCGGGGTGGACTGCACGAGCGACTCGATGAGCACGGCGGGCAGGGTGTGCGCGGCGTCGGCGTTGTAGACGTCGCGGTGCGGATAGTGGGCGCTCATCAGGGAGGCGTGGAAGAAGTCGCCCTCCAGCACCTGGGCGAGCGCGTGGGCGACGCGGCCGGGGTCGCGGAGCCGGGCGGCGATCAGGGCGTGGTGCAGATGGCCGTGGGCGGAGTCGTTCTCGGCGCCGCGCAGTGCGAGGGCGCGGTGGGCGGCGGCGGCCAGGGCGGGGGTGTCGTAGGGGTTGATCTCGTCGAGGGGCCAGACGCCGTAGAGGTGGCTGAGGTGCCGGTGGTCGTAGGAGTCGTCCAGGCCGGGCCACGCCCATTCGGCGAGAGCCCCGTCGCTGTTGATCCGGTGCGGGGGGAGGCGGTCGGCCAGCGCCCGCCAGCGGTCGGCGTGTTCGGGATGCAGGTCGGCTGCGGTGAGCAGGGCGTGGCGGGCCGCGGAGAGGTCCATGGCCGCGTTGATCGCGCCCCAGCTCGCGTTCGCGGGCCGGTTCTCGGGCGAGTAGGAGGGGACGACGACGAGACGGCCGTCGGGGTCGGTGCGGGTGAGGAAGTCCTCGTAGAAACACGCGACTTCGGCGAGGGCGGCGGCGGTGCGCGGGTCGCGGGTGCCGTGGGTCTCGTCGTGGTCGACGAGGGGCTTGAGCAGCCAGTCGGCGCCGGCCGTCCACAGGTGCAGGGGGTACTCGCGGCTGAAGTGGTAGCTGTGCCCGGACTCCCCGTCGCTGTGGGCGGGCGCGACCGCGCCGCGGGCGCCGAAGACCGCGCGGGCGTTGTCCCGCCAGTCGGGCAGCTGCCGCTGGACGAAGGAGGCGAGCGCCTCGGTGACCTCGGGGAGGGCGGCAGCGGCGGCGGAGGCGGTCTGGAGGTTGAGGTTGGCGTCGAGGGTGAGGGCGCCGGACCAGGCGGTGTTCCAGTCGCCGGTCCACAGTCCCGTCAGGCGGGGCGGCAGGAGCCCGCTCGCGGACAGCAGGTGGTAGCGGCCGGCCGCGAAGAGCCGTTCGGCGAGGGCGGGGCTGTGCGGGCGGGTGAGCAACTCCGAGCCCGGCAGGGCGCGTTGGTCCGGGTCGGCGGCGAGGTCGAGGGCGACACGGGCGTAGGCGGTCCGGTGGAGGGCCAGGTGCCGGGCGAGGAGGGCGTCGTAGGACGATCCTGCCGTGTCGGCGAGCAGATCGCGCAGAGCGCGGCCCTCGGCCACGACGTCCGCCTCGCCGGTATGCCGGCGTACGCGGGTGAGCAGCAGGACGTCCCGGGCGCCGTCGATCCGCGCTTCGGGCGGCGCGAGAGACGTGGTGCCGCCGGTGACGGCGACCAGGGTGATGCCGGTGTAGGCGAGGTCGCTGCCGGGATAGCGGGCGCGCAGGGTCAGCAGGGCTCCCTCGGCGGCGAGGAACGTGCCGTGGCCGACGCCCAGTTCGGTGGGGGCGCCGGGGAGGCGGTGGTCCAGGGAGATGCCGAGGGTGCCCGTGGCCGTGAGGTGCTGGACGATCACGTCGTCGGCGCGGGAGACGAAGACCCGGCTCGTCCAGCCGGCGCAGGCCGCCTCCGTGACGCCGGTGGTGAAATCGACGGTACGGCGGTATCGGTGCCGGTTCCCGCCCTGGCGGCGTACGCGTACCTGGAAGGCCGGGTGGAAGGGGCGGACCCAGGTCAGCGGGCGGCCGTCGGTGAAGTCCTCGGCGGCGGCCAGGTCGCCGGAGAGCAGGCGGTCCTGGAGTGCGGGGAGCCGGTCGGCCAGTCGGGGCGGCGTGCGGTGCGTGTCGTCGCCGGGGCGGACCAGGGTGTGGTGGGTGACGACGACCCGTTCGTCGTCCGGGTCGCCGAACACCAGGGCGCCGTGGTGGCCGTTGCCGCTGAGGAAGGCGTCCTCCCAGCGGTCGGCCGGGCGGGGCTCCCAGGTGCCGTGGACGGGCGTGGCGCTCATGACCGCAGCACCGCGGCGCCGTACCGGCCGAGGGTGATCCGGTCGGTGACCGTCGTGTCCGTGAGCAGGTCGTGGTGGGTGCCGGGGACGTCGACGGTGACCGGCTCGCGGCCGTGGTGGAGCAGGAACAGCAGCTCGCCCCGGCGCACGGCCTCCACCCGCTCCGGGAGCCCGTCGAGCACCGGCCGGACTCCCGCGCCGGCGGCGATGCGGGCAAGGAGCTCCCGCAGCGCCCCTGGCTCCGGGAGCGTCGAGACGTACCAGGCGCGGCCCTTGCGCAGCACGGCGGGCAGCCCGTCGAGCTCGCCGCCCTGGTAGGGGATCGCCTCGTCGGCGGTGCCGTCCGGCTCCAGCTCCTCCGACCACAGGGTGCCGGTGAAGCCCTCGCAGGCGACGGTCTCCCCCGCCTCCAGCGGCCACCACTCGTGCAGGGTGCGGAGGCCGAAGAGGTCGCGCAGGCGGGCGTCCATGCCGCCGGGGCGTACGCGGTCGTCCCGGTCGGCGACTCCGGTGAGGAAGCCGCAGACGAGGGTGCCTCCGCCGCGCACGCAGGAGAGGAGGTTGTCGAGGGCGGTGTCGGTGAGCAGGTGGAGCTGGGGGACGACGACCATGCGGTAGGCGGACAGGTCGTGCTCGGGGTGGGCGAAGTCGGCGGTGAGGTGGGCCTGCCACAGTGCGCGGTGCCAGGAGCTCAGGACGTCCGCGTAGTCGACCTCGCGGGACGGCCGCCCTTCCTGGTCGCCGGCCCACCAGGAGTGCCAGTCGTGCAGTACGGCGACATCGGAGGTGCTGTGCTGCCCGGAGACGTGCGGGGCGATCCGCGCGAGGTCGGCGCCGAGCTGCTTGACCTCCTGAAACGTCCGGCCCTCGGGGCCCGCGTGGCCGACCATCCCGGAGTGGAACTTCTCGGCGCCCTGCCGGGACTGGCGCCACTGGAAGTAGCAGACGGCGTCGGCGCCCCGCGCGACGGCCTGGAGCGACCACAGGCGGTTGAGGCCGCGTGGCTTGGGGTGGTTCACGCCCCGCCAGTTGACCGGGCCGGCCGCCTGTTCCATCAGCATCCAGGGGCCGCGCGCCTGGGAGCGGGTCATGTCCTGCACGAGCGCGCCGCTCTGCGCCCCGAGCGGGTCGCGCGGGTCGGGGTAGAGGTCGACGGAGACGACGTCCTCCTCCTCGGCCCAGCGCCAGGCGTCCAGGCCCTGCCACAGCGGCATGAAGTTGGTGGTGACCGGCAGGTGCGGGGTGTGGCGGCGGACGATGTCGCGCTCGGCGACGTAACACTCCAGGAGCATGTCGGAGGTGAAGCGCCGGAAGTCCAGCAGTTGCGTGGGGTTCTTCATGTAGTGGGCGTGCCGGGGCGTGTGGATCTCGGCCCAGTCGCCGTAGCCCTGG
>NZ_JAOCQE010000182.1 GCF_025290915.1 Streptomyces sp. 15-116A
GTCCAGCGCGATGCCGCCGAGGCCGCCGGTGACACCTCCGCCACGGTGGAGGTCCTCAGCCACACCGCGTGGCCCTACGTCGCGGCCGTCGGCGGCCTGCTGCTCCTGCTGGCCGGCGCCCTCGCCCTGCGCTACGGCCGCCTGTGGCCGGCGATGTCCGGCCGCTACGAACGCGACGGCACCCCGCGCGCCCGCCGCCGGACGGCCCCCGTCGACCCGGACCGCCCCGAGGAACTGTGGAAGGCCCTCGACCGAGGCGAGGACCCGACGAGCGCGTGACGCGCGCGGGAAGCACCCCCGAGTACGGCACGCGTACGCGTGCGGGACAATGGGCGGGAGCATCCTGCTCAGACACGCACACAGCAACGAGGAGCAAGCAATGGCGGGCAGCAGCCACGGTCACACCCCGGCCGCCTGGACCGGTGTCACTATCGCCTTCATCGGTTTCTGCGTCGCGGGCGCGTTCATGGTGATGGACCAGCCGCTGGGCTTCTGGGCCGGCATGGTCGTCGTGCTCCTCGGCGGCGTCGTCGGCTGGATCATGCGCGCGATGGGGATGGGCCAGCCGAAGAACGCGCACCCCGTGCACCAGGTCACCGGCGACCGCGCACCGGCGCGCGCCGAGGGCTGAGCACCACCGAAGGACAGGGGCGGTCCGCACGAACGGTGCCGGAACCGCCCCTGACGCGTGTGCGGGACGCGCCCGCCACCACCGCACGGGCACAATGCACGGGTGAACGCCGCCAGCAGCCCGACCGCGTCCCGCCGAGCCAGGGCCGCCCGGCTCGCCGTCCCCGCCGGGATTCTCGCCGCCGTCGCCGGTGCCTTCGCCTACGTCGGGGCCGTCGACCCCAACGAGCCCGGCCACTACCCCGCCTGCCCGCTGCTCCGGCTCACCGGCCTGTACTGCCCCGGCTGCGGCGGACTGCGCAGCGCCCACGCCGTCGTCCACGGCGACCTCCTGACCGCCCTCCAGGCCAACGCCCCCGCCGTCCTCGGCTACGCCGCCTTCGCCGTCCTGTGGACCGTCTGGGTGGTCCGCACCCTGCGCGGCAGGCCGTTCCGCCTCGACCCGCCGCCGGTGCTCCTGTGGTCCGTCGGAGCGTTGCTGCTGCTCTTCACCGTCGTCCGGAACCTGCCGTTCGGCGGCTGGCTGCACCCTTGATCGACACAGGAACGTCCAGGTAGTGGGACCGCGGGTCAACCGGATGCGAGGCATACGCCCCGCTGCGGATACCATCGCAGTGACCATCGGTTTCGTCCGGCCAACCGTCCGGCGAGCTGTCCGGCGAAACCGACCGAAGACCCGACCGTACGGAAGGGGGCCGCTCGCGTGAGTGTGCTCGACGAGATCATCGACGGAGTCCGTGCCGACCTCGCGGAGCGGCAGGCGCGCGTCAGCCTCGACGAGCTCAAGGAGCGCGCGGCGAAGGCCCCCGCGGCCAAGGACGGCGTGGCCGCCCTGCGCGGTGAGGGCGTCAAGGTCATCTGCGAGGTCAAGCGCTCCAGCCCCTCCAAGGGCGCGCTCGCCGCGATCGCCGACCCGGCCGGACTCGCCGCCGACTACGAGGCGGGCGGCGCCGCCGTCATCTCCGTCCTCACCGAACAGCGCCGCTTCGGCGGCTCGCTGGCCGACCTCGAAGCGGTCCGCGCGCGCGTCGACATCCCGGTGCTGCGCAAGGACTTCATCGTCACGTCGTACCAGCTCTGGGAGGCCCGCGCGTACGGCGCCGACCTGGCCCTGCTGATCGTCGCCGCCCTCGACCAGCCGGCCCTGGAGTCGCTGATCGAGCGCGCCGAGTCCATCGGCCTCACCCCGCTCGTCGAGGTCCACGACGAGGAGGAGGTCGAGCGCGCGGTGGACGCGGGCGCCAAGGTCATCGGCGTCAACGCCCGCAACCTCAAGACCCTCGAGGTCGACCGCGGCACCTTCGAGCGCGTCGCGCCCGAGATCCCCGACCACCTCGTCAAGATCGCCGAGTCCGGCGTCCGCGGCCCGCACGACCTCATCGCCTACGCCAACGCCGGCGCCGACGCGGTCCTGGTCGGCGAGTCCCTGGTCACCGGCAAGGACCCCAAGACGGCCGTCGCCGACCTGGTGGCCGCGGGCGAACATCCCGCACTCCGCCACGGCCGCGGCTGACGCCCCGCTAGGCTTGACGCGATGACCCTCCCGATCACCCTGGCGACCAGGGACCCGTACGCGCGCCTGGCACGAGGCTGCCGTCCCAGAGGCTGCCGCGCCCCGGCCCGCCGCGTCCACGGCCGCCGAGTGCGTTACGTGATCGGCGACGAGCCGGGGCAAGTCAACGGGCGTCGATGGCAGCGCGCCCCATAGGGGCGCGGGGCTCTGCTTGATATGCGGCTACCGCCGCGTGTGCGCGACCAGCCACGAACGGCCCGCAGCCAACAGACAATCTCCGCCCCCACGGCGATCAGTGTCTTTTCACGCACGCACTCACCGTGAGGTTTCCGCATGCCCAGCACCTTCTTCATTCCCGACCCGGAGGGTCAAGTCCCCTCACCCGAGGGCTACTTCGGCGCCTTCGGCGGCAAGTTCATCCCCGAGGCCCTCGTCGCCGCCGTCGACGAGGTCGCCGTCGAGTACGACAAGGCCAAGCACGACCCGGAGTTCGCCCGCGAACTCGACGACCTCCTGGTCAACTACACCGGCCGCCCGAGCGCCCTCACCGAGGTCCCCCGTTTCGCCGAACACGCCGGCGGCGCCCGGGTCTTCCTCAAGCGCGAGGACCTCAACCACACCGGCAGCCACAAGATCAACAACGTGCTCGGCCAGGCCCTGCTCACCAAGCGCATGGGCAAGACCCGCGTCATCGCCGAGACCGGCGCCGGCCAGCACGGCGTCGCCACCGCCACCGCCTGCGCCCTGTTCGGCCTCGACTGCACCATCTACATGGGCGAGATCGACACTCAGCGCCAAGCCCTGAACGTGGCGCGCATGCGCATGCTCGGCGCCGAGGTCGTCGCCGTGAAGTCCGGCAGCCGCACCCTGAAGGACGCCATCAACGAGGCGTTCCGTGACTGGGTCGCCAACGTCGACCACACGCACTACCTCTTCGGCACCGTCGCGGGCCCCCACCCCTTCCCGGCGATGGTCCGCGACTTCCACCGCGTCATCGGCGTCGAGGCCCGCCGCCAGCTCCTGGAGCGCGCCGGCCGCCTCCCCGACGCCGCGATCGCCTGCGTCGGCGGCGGCTCCAACGCCATCGGCCTCTTCCACGCCTTCATCCCCGACACGGACGTACGCCTCATCGGCTGCGAACCCGCGGGGCACGGCATCGAGACCGGTGAGCACGCCGCCACCCTCTCCGCCGGCGAGCCCGGCATCCTGCACGGCTCCCGCTCGTACGTCCTCCAGGACGACGAGGGCCAGATCACCGAGCCGTACTCGATCTCGGCCGGTCTCGACTACCCCGGCATCGGACCCGAGCACTCCTACCTCAAGGACTCCGGCCGCGGCGAGTACCGCGCGGTCACCGACGACGCCGCGATGCAGGCCCTGCGTCTGCTGTCGCGCACGGAGGGCATCATCCCGGCCATCGAGAGCGCCCACGCGCTGGCCGGCGCCCTGGAGGTCGGCAAGGAGCTGGGCAAGGACGGCCTGATCGTCGTCAACCTGTCCGGCCGCGGCGACAAGGACATGGACACGGCCGCCCGCTACTTCGGCCTGTACGACACCGACGCCGAGGTCGCCGAGGACGCCTCCGGCACCGCCGAGATCGAGGGGGACGCCAAGTGAGCGGGAACATCCAGCTGCTGCAGGACACCCTCGCCGCGGCGAAGTCCGAGGGGAGGGCCGCGCTCATCGCCTACCTCCCGGCCGGGTTCCCGACCGTGGACGGCGGGATCGAGGCGGTCAAGGCCGTCCTGGAGAGCGGCGCCGACGTCGTCGAGGTGGGCCTGCCGCACAGCGACCCCGTCCTCGACGGGCCCGTCATCCAGACCGCCGACGACATCGCCCTGCGCGGCGGCGTGAAGATCGCCGACGTGATGCGCACGGTCCGCGAGGCCCACACGGCCACCGGCAAGCCGATCCTCGTCATGACCTACTGGAACCCCATCGATCGCTACGGCGTGGAGCGCTTCACCGCCGAGCTGGCCGAGGCGGGCGGCGCGGGCTGCATCCTGCCCGACCTGCCGGTCCAGGAGTCCGCGCTGTGGCGCGAGCACGCCGAGAAGCACGGTCTCGCGACCGTCTTCGTGGTGGCGCCCAGCAGCAAGGACGCACGGCTCGCCGAGATCACCGCGGCGGGCAGCGGCTTCGTCTACGCGGCCTCCCTCATGGGGGTCACCGGCACCCGTGAGTCGGTCAGCTCGCAGGCCGAGGACCTGGTGCGGCGCACCCGGGCCACCGGCACAGGCTTGCCCGTCTGCGTCGGCCTCGGCGTCTCCAACCCCGCCCAGGCCGCCGAGGTGGCCGGCTTCGCCGACGGCGTGATCGTCGGCTCGGCCTTCGTCAAGCGGATGCTGGACGCCCCCGACGAGACCGCCGGACTCGAAGCGGTCCGGGAACTCGCGGCCGACCTGGCGAAGGGCGTGCGCGGGAAGGCGTAGCCGAGCGGTCGGCGGCAGCCAGTCATACAGGTCGCTCGTACGGGTGGACCTGGGACCGGGGAGGCGCGGTGCGCCTCCCCGGTTCGTTCTGCGGGGTGTGAGCGAGAAGAACCGTGACGGAAAGCGCACCGCCCGGGAGCGGCTGGCGGTCGAGCGTGAGAAGCAGAAGGCCGCCGAGAAGCGGCGCCGCACCCTGATCGTGGGCGCGTCCGTGGTCTGTGTCCTGGGCCTCGCGGCGGTGATCGGTGTGGTCGCCGCCAACGCCGGCAAGGACGAGGGCAGCGACTCGGCGGGCCCGGTCGTCGCGCCCTCGGGCGCCCTCGGCGAGGACGGCCTCGCCATCCCGGTCGGCAAGGAGGACGCCAAGGCCACGCTCACGGTGTGGGAGGACTTCCGCTGCCCGGCCTGCAAGTCCTTCGAGCTGGCCTACCGCCCCACGATCCACGAACTGACCGAGTCGGGCGACCTGAGAGTCGAGTACCACCTGGTCACCCTCATCGACGGCAACCTGGGCGGCACCGGCTCGCGCAACTCCGCCAACGCCGCGGCCTGCGCCCAGGACGCGGGCAAGTTCGCCGCCTACCACGACGTGCTGTTCGACAACCAGCCGCCGGAGACCGACGACGCCTTCGCCGACAACGCCAACCTGATCGACCTGGCGGGCAAGGTGCGCGGCCTCGACACGCCCGCCTTCCGCTCCTGCGTGGAGGACGGCAAGCACAACAGCTGGGTCGTCAAGTCCAACGACGCCTTCCAGAAGGGCGGCTTCTCGGGCACGCCGACCGTGCTGTTCGACGGCAAGAACATCTACGAGGACCGGTCGATGACCCCGGAGAAGCTGAAGAAGATGGTGCAGGAGGCGAACCAGTAGGCCCGGCGGGGACCCCGCCTGTTATGGAGCCGTAGCCGGGCCGCCTGCCGTCGGCCCGGTCCGGCACGGTAGCGTCGACCTTGCCATGGAACTTGCCTACATTCCCAGCCCGTCGAGCGGGGTGCTGTACCTCGGCCCCATTCCGCTGCGCGGCTATGCGTTCTGCATCATCATCGGCGTCTTCGTTGCCGTCTGGCTCGGCAACAAGCGCTGGATCGCCCGGGGCGGGCGGGCCGGCACGGTGGCCGACATCGCTGTCTGGGCCGTCCCCTTCGGCCTGGTCGGCGGCAGGCTCTACCACGTGATCACCGACTACGAGCTGTACTTCAGCGAGGGCCGGAACTGGGTGGACGCCTTCAAGATCTGGGAGGGCGGCCTCGGCATCTGGGGCGCGATCGCCCTCGGCGCGCTGGGCGCGTGGATCGGCTGCCGGCGCCGGGGCATCCCGATGCCCGCGTACGCCGACGCCGTCGCGCCGGGCATCGCCCTCGCGCAGGCGATCGGGCGCTGGGGCAACTGGTTCAACCAGGAGCTGTACGGGAAGGCGACGGATCTGCCGTGGGCCGTGGAGATCACGTCCTCCGCGGACGGGCGGGTGCCGGGCACGTACCACCCGACGTTCCTGTACGAGTCGCTGTGGTGCATCGGCGTCGCGGTGCTGGTGATCTGGGCCGACCGCAAGTTCCGGCTCGGGCACGGGCGGGCGTTCGCGCTGTATGTCGCCGCGTACTGTGTGGGCCGGTTCTGGATCGAGTACATGCGGGTCGACGAGGCGCACCACATTCTGGGGCTGCGGCTGAACAACTGGACGTCGATCCTGGTGTTCCTGCTGGCGGTGCTGTACATCGTGCTGTCCGCGCGGAAGCGGCCGGGGCGGGAGGACGTTGTCGAGCCCGGGGCCCCGGAGACCAAGGGTGAGGCGGCGGAGACCGACGATGAGGTGTCGTTGACCAAGGCCGATGCCGATGCCGATGCCGATGCCGAGTCCGCGGACAAGGATGGGGCCGGGTCGGCGAAGAAGCGCTGAAGGTCTGTTGTACGTCGCTGAGGGCGCCCGGGATTTCCTGGGCGCCCTTGGTGTGTGTCGGGTGGTCGCTTCGGTGGGTTCGGCACCGCCGGAATGCGTCGTGGGGGCTGAGCGCCGTTGCGGCGGGAAAAGTTTTGTCGGCGGAGAGATTTTTGTCAGCGTCTGCGGGCCAGGGACAGGGTGCGGTGGGCCGTGGCCACGACCGCTGCGTCGATGAACGTGCCGTTGGGGAGGGCCTGGGCGCCCTCCGTGGTGGCTGCTGCCTTGAGGATGATCTCCGCCTCCTCGATCTCCTTCTCCGTGGGGAGGTAGGCGCGCTCGATCACCGGGAGCTGGAGGGGGTGGATGGCCGCGCGGCCCAGGAAGCCGAGGGTGCGGCCGTGGGCGCAGGACGCGGTGAGGCCCTCCAGGTCGCGGGTGTCCGGGTGGACGGACTGGGTGGGCGGGGGCAGGCCCGCCGCCCGGGCGGCGACCACCACGCGGGAGCGGGACCAGTCCAGGCCGGCGTCGTCGCGTACGCCCAGGTCGGCCCGGAGATCCGCCTCGCCGATCGCGATGCCGCGCAGCGCCGGGTGGGCGCCGGCCACCGCGTACGCGTGCTCGATGGCGAGGGCCGTCTCCAGGAGGGCGTACAGGGGGAGGGCCGAAGGGGTGCGGTGTGCGACGTGGAGGATGTCCGAACGGTCGGACACCTTAGGCAGGCGCAGGCCGGAGAGGCCCGGCGCCGGGGCGAGGGCGGCCAGGTCGGCGTCGGCCCAAGGGGTGGTCAGGGCGTTGACGCGGACGTGCACCGGGACCGGCTGCGGTTCGCTCAGCAGCTCGGCGGTGGCCTCGCGGGCGTACGCCTTGCGGTCCGGGGCGACCGCGTCCTCCAGGTCGATCACCACCACGTCCGCGCCCGAGGCGAGCGCCTTCGCCACCACGTGCGGGCGGTCGCCGGGGGCGTACAGCCAGGTCAGCGGGAAGCCCGTCACAAGGCGCCCTCCGCGCGGAGGGCCGCGAGGTCGGCCGGGGTCAGGCCCAGCTCGGTGAGCACCTCGTCGGTGTCGGCGCCGTGCGGGCGGCCCGCCCAGCGGATCGCGCCCGGGGTGGCGGAGAGCCGGAACAGGACGTTCTGCATGCGCAGCGGGCCCAGCTCGGGATCGTCGACGGTGGTGATGGTGTGGAGGGCCTGGTACTGCGGGTCCTCCATCACGTCCCGTACGTCCTGGATGGGTGCCACGGCCGCCTCCGCCTTCTCGAAGGCCGCCAGGACCTCCGTGCGGGTGCGTTCGGCGATCCAGCTGCCGACGGCCTCGTCGAGGATGTCCGCGTGCGCGGCGCGCTCGGCGCCGGTGGCGAACCACGGCTCGTCGATCAGCTCCGGGCGGCCCACCAGGTGCATCACGCGTTCCGCGACCGACTGGGCGGAGGTGGAGACGGCGACCCAGGTGCCGTCGGCGGTGAGGTAGGTGCCGCGCGGGGCGTTGTTCTGGGAGCGGTTGCCGGTGCGGGGCTGGACGTGGCCGAGCTGGTCGTACCAGGTGGGCTGGGGGCCGAGGGCGGTGAGGATCGGCTCGATCAGCGCCATGTCGACGACCTGGCCCTCGCCGGTGCGGTCGCGGCCGGCCAGCGCGGTGAGGGTCGCGTAGGCCGTGGTCAGTCCGGCGATGGAGTCGGCGAGACCGAACGGCGGAAGGGTGGGTGGCGCGTCCGGTTCGCCGGTGATCGCGGCGAAGCCGCTCATCGCCTCGGCGAGGGTGCCGAAGCCGGGGCGGTGCGCGTAGGGGCCGAACTGGCCGAAGCCGGTGACCCGGACCAGGACCAGGCGGGGGTTGGCGGCGGAGAGCTCTGGCCAGCCGAGGTCCCATTTCTCCAGGGTGCCGGGGCGGAAGTTCTCGATGATCACGTCGGCGGTCCCGGCGAGCTTGAGGAGGGTGGTGCGGCCGCCGGGTGTGGACAGGTCCAGAGTGATGGTGCGCTTGTTGCGGCCGAGCATCTTCCACCACAGGCCGATGCCGTTCTTCGACGGGCCGTGGCCGCGGGACGGGTCGGGTTTGCGGGGGTGCTCGACCTTGATGACCTCCGCGCCGAAGTCGCCGAGCAGGGTGGCGGCGAGGGGGCCGGCGAAGAGGGTGGCGAGGTCGAGGACGCGCAGGCCGGTGAGGGGAGGGGTGGTGGTCATGGGCGGGTGGCCTCCTGGTGGGTGAGCTGGGCCAGGGTGTCGAAGCCGGTGCCGTTGAAGTCGCCGACGGAGGTGGCCAGGCGGTTCTTCAGAGGCGCCGTCCAGCGGTCGGGGAGCGCGGCGGGGGTGCCTGCGAGGAGTGCGGCGATGCTTCCGGCGGTCGCGCCGTTGGAGTCCGTGTCCCAACCGCCGGAGACGGCTCGGCAGATGGAGCCGGTGAAGTCGCCGTCGGCGTGGGTGAGGGCGGCGGTGATGAGCGCCGTGTTGGGGATGGCGTGGACCCAGTGGTGGGTGGCCGCGTAGGTGGCGTGGAGTTTGTCCACGACGGTGGTGAAGTCGTCGTGTTCGTGCGCCAGTTGTACGGCGTGGTGGATGGCTGCCGCGAGGCGGGAGCGGGGTGGGACGACGGTGAGGCCGGTGCGGAGGCAGGCGTGGATGTCGTGCGTGCCGGTGGCGGCCGTGGCGATGACGGCCGCGATGAACATCGCCGCGTAGACACCGTTCGCGGTGTGGGTGAGGGTCGCGTCGCGGTGCGCCTGCTCGGCGGCGGCGGCCGGGTCGCCGGGGTTGGTCCAGCCGTGCAGGTCGGCGCGGATCAGGGCGCCGATCCATTCGCGGAAGGGGTTGCGGTGGCGAGCGGTGTGCGGGGGTTCCAGGCCGGTCAGGAGGTTGCGGTAGGCGAGGCGTTCGGCGGTGAAGGTGCGGCCGGCGGGGAGTTCGTCGAGCCAGAGGCGGGCTGCGTCGGTGGGGGTGAAGGTTCTGCCGTGGCGCTGGAGGAGAAGGAGGTTGAGGAGGGGGTAGTTGAGGTCGTCGTCCTCGGGCATGCCGTCGATGTTCTCGGCGAGGGAGGTGGGGGCCGAGCGGCGGTTCCAGGGGTACGCGATGAGGAGGTCTTCGGGGACTCCCTTGGCTGTGAAGTACGTGGTGAGGGGCCAGTTGCCGGTTGCCGCGGCGAGTTGGCGGATGCCGTCCAGGGGGAGCTTTTCCACTGGTTTGCCTAGAAGGCATCCTGCGGCTCTGCCCAGCCAGGCTGCTTCCAGGTGGGCCGGGGTGGGGGCACGCCTGCCCGCGGAGGGGTGAGGCCATTCGGGGCAGCTCGCCTTGATGCGGTTCAGGTCCGTCGGTTCTGCGTCTGCCAAGTTGCTGGGGAGGTCGGCGAGTTCGTCGAGGAGGTCTTCGGCGAGTTGGCGTAGGTACCTCGAAGCGGGGGTCGGCGATGCGCCCGCTCGTAGCGGGGCCTGCTGCCCTCCCGCTGCTCGCCATCTTGCGGCGATCGCCGAAGGCTCTCTGCCGTCCAGGGTTGCCTGGTGGAGTTCGTGGGCGATCAGGTCTTCCGGTTGGACCCAGGTCAGGCGGAGCATGGGTCGGCTCCGAGTTCCGTGAAGGCCTGTTCGTGGGTGCGGCGGCGTTGGACGTCGTTGGCGAAGATCTCCTGGGTGACCTCCGTGAGGGTTCTCGCCGGTTGCCACAGGTCCAGGCGGCTGGCCTCGGCGACCCGCTTCGACCAGTCCTCCGGGGGCGGTGAACCCAGTGCTCCTGCGATCGCCCCGGCCATGGTGGCGATGGAGTCGCAGTCGCGGCCGTAGTTCACGGCGCCCAGGACCGCGTGGCGGTAGTCGCCGCGGGACACGAGCAGCATGCCGAGGGCGATGGGGAGTTCCTCGATGGAGTGGAGGCGGGAGGGGCGGCGGGCGCCGAGGGAGGGGTTGCGGTAGTCGGGGCCCACCGTGTCGTAGGGGGTGACCGCCTGTCGCAGGGGGCGCAGGGCCGACTCGAAGTCCGTGTGGTGGGCGGCGACTTCGCAGACCTGCTCGATCGCCGCCCGGGTGCCGTCCTTCGCCAGGGACAGGCAGGCCGCCACCACCGAGTCCGGGGTCGCGCCCGGCGTGCAGGCCGCCGCCACCGCCGCCGCGAAGACACCGGCCGCCTCCCTGCCGTACGACGACTGGTGGGCGCCCGCGATGTCCAGGGCCTCCGCGTAGGCGGCGGGCGGGTTGGCTGCGTTGACCAGGCCGACGGGCGCCATGTACATCGCGGCACCGCAGTTCACGATGTTGCCGACGCCCGCCTCGCGGGGGTCGACATGGCCGTAGTGGAGGCGGGCCACCAGCCATTTCTCCGCGAGGAAGACGCGGTGGAGGAGCAGCGCCTCGGACTCCAGTTCCGGGATCCAGCGGGGGGTGGTCATGAGGTCCGGGACCAGGTGGCCGACGATCGCGTAGGCGTCGAGGTGGTCGCGGACCGTGGCGTACACCCGGATCAGGGCGTGGGTCATCAAGGTGTCGTCGGTGACGTGGCCGTCGCCCTTGTGGTACGGAGCGATGGGGCGGGCGGTGCGCCAGTCGTCGCCGTTCCAGGGGCCGACGATGCCGTGGACGCGGCCGCCGTGGCGTTCGGCGATCTGGTCGGGGGAGTAGCCCTCGACGGGGCCGCCGAGCGCGTCGCCGACGGCTGCGCCGACGAGGGCGGCGGTGATGCGTTCGTCCAGGGGCGGGCCCGAGGGTCGCTTCGGTCGGGTTTCCTGTGTCATGCCGGAATCATCCTTCCGGTGGGGTCGGGTGGGTGGCGGCCAGGAGATTGGCGAGTTCGACCAGGTCCGTGCCGGTCAGCCGGGGCAGGACGCAGCCGGAGAGGGTGCGGCAGCTCTCCCTCCAGGACTCCGGGATCGCGGTGCCGCCGCCGAGCGCGCCGGTCAGGGCGCCGGTGAGGGCGGGGGCGGAGTCCGCGACGCGGGACAGGCAGGCCGCCGCGGGGACCGCGTCCGCGATGCGGCCGTCCGCGGCGACGGCCAGGGCGAGGGCGACGGGGACGGTCTCGGCTGCGGCGACGCCGTAGCTGTAGACGTGGTCGATGATCTGGTGTTCCAGGGGTGGTACGAGGGCGAAGGCGCTGTCGGCGGTCCCGGCGAGAGTGAGGGCGTGGCGGGCGTTGCGGCCGATCTCCGTCTCCTCGGGGAGTTCGGTGAGGGCGGCGGTCACGCAGGTGTGGACGTCCTGGCCGGTCAGGGCGAGGGAGAGGGCGGCGGCCATGGCGCGGGCGCCGTGGACTCCGTCGCCGTCCTGGGTGTAGCGGGCGTCGAACTCGGCGAGGTCTGCGGCGCGGTGGGGGTCGCCGGGGTGGGCGACGGCGAGGACGCAGGCGCGGATGCAGGCGGCGTCGTCGAAGTAGTGCGGGTTGTCGTGGCCGGTGGCGGGTGGGCGCAGGCCCGTGGCGAGGTTGCCGAGGCCGGCGCGGACGGAGATGCGGGCGCGCAGGGGGAGGACGGCGGACTCGATCTCCGGGGCGCGGTCGGTGGCGGCGGCGACCTCGCTGGCCACGGCGTTCCAGGTGAGGTCGATGGCGGCGCGGGTGCGGCGTTCGCGGCTGAGGTCCGCGAGGGCGGTGTCGTCGCCGGCGCGGAGGATGGCTTCGGCGGCGAAGGCGGCCCATTCGGCGTCGTCGGAGGGGCCCAGGTGGAGGGGTTCGGGGGGTTGGTTGAGGGCGATGGGGACGGGGAGGGTGGTGGTGGCGTTCTGTTCGGCGAAGGTGTCCAGCTCGCGGGTGAGGCGGCGGGTCCATTCGGGCATGCGGGCGGCGCGGTGGCGGGCGGCGGGCCAGCCGGCGGCGTCGCCGAGTGCGAGGCCGAGGAGGAGGCCGGTCACGGCCTCGGCTGCGCCATCGGCCTTTTGTTTCCCACCCGCACCACCCGTTCGGGTTTCCTGGAGAGGTGCGGGTTGTGCCCGTGGGGCGCATTCGCCGTCGGCGGGTGCGGGTGGTCGTCCTGGGGGGTTCATGACGGAGGCTCCGTGGTGTCGGCTGCTGCCAGGACGTACGTGTCCGGGGGCCGTTCGTCGGTCAGCAGGAGCTCGTGGGGGGTGCAGGCGGGCTCTGTGAGGAGGTCCGCGATGTCCAGGACGTGGTGGCCTGCCATCGCCGGGAGGCAGGTGCCTCTTGCTGGGCCGATGGGGGTGCTCCAGGCCCGCGGGATCGCCGTCGTGCCGCCCGTTGCTCCTGAGAGGGCGCCAGCCAGTGCTGCCGTCGTGTCGGCGTCGCGGCCCATGTTGACGGCCATCAGGACCGCCTGTTCGAAGTCGCCGTCGGCCGCCGCGTACGCGCCGAAGGCGAGGGCGACCGCCTCGGGGGCCAGGTCGGTCCAGGGGTAGCCGCCGATCACCACCGCTGAGCGCACCGCGCGTTCGCCGAGGTGGGCGGCGGTGACCGCGCGGCGCAGGGAGCGGGCGGTCCAGGAGTCCTCCGGGACCACCGCCAGGGCGGAGGCGACGACGGCCTCCACCCGCGCGCCCG
>NZ_JAOCQE010000183.1 GCF_025290915.1 Streptomyces sp. 15-116A
CCGGCCGGCACCCCCAGCAAGGCCGTCCACGCGCCGGCCGGTGTCTCCACGGGAGCCAGCGCCAGCCGGGCCGGGACGTCGGCGACGACCACGACGACCGCGCCCCAGGCGGCGGACCACGGAAGCCAGCGCACCGCCCCCGCCGCGGGGTTGAACCACCGGGCCAGATGCGGGGCGAGGAAACCCACCCACGCCACGGGCCCGCACACGGCCGTCACCGGGGCGATCAGCACCACCGCGATGGCCAGTGCCGCCAGACGGGCGCGCTGGGCGCGCACCCCCAGCGCCTCGGCGTCCTGGTCGCCCAGCCGCATCACCGACAGCACCGGCGCGCACAGCACGAGCGCGGGGACCGCGACGAGCAGCCACGGCCACAGGCCCGTCACGTCGTCCCAGGTCCGGGCGGACAGGGAGCCGAGCAGGTAACGGTAGATGAGCTGGAGGTCCAACTGGTCGGCCATGACCATCAGGACGAGCAGCGCGGCCTGCAACGCGGCCGCCACCGCGGCGCCGGTCAGCAGCACCGCGGACGGACTGCGGCCGAGTCCGGCGGCCAGGAGCGTGAGCCCGCCGCCGAGCGCGGCTCCGCCGATGGCGAGCATCGGCTGGACGGCGGCGGGCAATGACAGGCTCAGTACCAGCGGCGCGGCCACCCCCAGCGCGGCACCGGACGACACGCCCAGCATCTCCGGCACCGCCAGCGGATTGCGCAGCGCCTCCTGGAGCACCAGCCCGGCCGCCCCCAGACAGGCTCCGGCGACAAGCGCCAGCACCAGTCGGGGCACCCGGAGTTCGGAGACGACGATCCCGGCGAGCGTGGTGTCCCCGTCCAGCAGCGCGGCGACCAGCCGGTGCGGTGGGACGTAGGGGGTGCCGAGGCTGAGCGCGCAGACCGAGGAGACGGCCAGCAGCACGACCACCAGGAGCGGCTGCCCTCTCCGTGCCCCGCGCGACGGCCGCTGTCCGTCCGCCGCGACGGGATCCGCCGCGGCGGGCGCCGAGAAGGGCGTCACCGCAGTGCGGCCGTGGCCTCGTCGAGGACGATGCCCAGCGAGCGGGTGCCGCGGCCCTTGGCCCACACCTCCGAGTTCACCTCGTGGACGTCGCCGTTCCGCACCGCCGGGATCTTGCCCCAGAGGGGGTTCTCGGCCAGCTTCTCGGACAGCTTGCCGTCCGCGTCGCCGAAGCTCAGCGTCTCGACGAACAGCACGTCGACGTCCTGGGCGAGGATCTCCTCGAGGCTGTAACTGCCCTCCACACCACGGGACTTCCAGGGGTAGTCGGCGATCTTGGGGAAGAGACTGGCGGCCACGTCGGTCTCCGGGGTCGCGACGCCGAAGTTCTCGTCACTGCCGTAGATGATGAGGGCGGTCTTGTCGCTGGGAGCCTTCTCGGCGGCGGCGAGCTTGGCCCGGAAGGTCTTCTCGGCCTTCTCGCCCTCGGCGGTGCGCCCGGTGAGCGCGGCGAGGTCGCGCAGGTATCCGACGCTGTCCTGCCACGTCTCCGGCTGCATGGACCAGAACGTCGTGGCGCCCTTGAGCGCCGGGGCGAGCTTGCCGTGGGTGTCGCCGAGTCCGATGACGAGGTCGGGCTTGTGGGAGAGGATCGCCTCCACCTCCGGGGCGATGAACCCGCCCGGGATGACGTCGACCTTCTTGGCCTTCTCCTCCCCCAGGAAGTCCGGGTGGGCGAGCAACGCGCTGTTGGTGGCCGTCGGGACGATGCCCAGCTCGGTCAGGATGTCGTCACAGAGCGCGAACAGGCAGACGATCCGCTCGGGTTCCTTCTTCAGGGAGACCTTGACGCCCTTCGTGTCGGTCAACTCCGTGGACGCCTTGATGGGTTCGACGGTGACGTCGGTCTTCGCCGCCGGCTTGGCCTTGTCACTCGCGGGTTCTTCGGACGACGAGCCGCAGCCGACCAGGACGGAACCGACCACCGCTGCGGTGATCCAACTACGGACGAATCTCGACGGTGCGCGCAGCATCGATGCCCTCGCTCTTTCTCGGATACCGGGAACGCACCGAAGATACATGATAATCATTTTCACCAGATCGGTTTCTGGAGGAACCCATGCCCGCTGCCCCACCCGTTCTGCTCGTCTCCGACCATGTGGACGGATCCGTCCATGTGCTGACCGTGCCGGACGGCACCGTCGTGGGACGCCTCACCGGCCGTCATCTCTCCGAGCACGCCGGGTTCCTGGCGCTGCCGGGCGGGCGGGTGGCCTGCGTCGACGACCGTCGCGGGGAACTGCTGGTCCTCGATCCGTTCGCCGAGCGGCTCGTGGAACGCACGGTCCCGGTCGCCGTGCCGGCCGAGCACCTCGCCTGCGACCCGTCCGGTCGCCTGCTGACCGTCACCACCGGCCTGGGCGAGAACACCGAACCCTGGTCGGACCTGCTGACCGTCCTCGACCTGGACACCGGAGACACGGCGAGGGTGCGCACCCGCGCCGGCGAACCGGGCGTGACGGTGCTGGGCGGCGGCGATCCGCTCGTCGTGCTGCGGCACCGGGAGCCCGGCGAGCTGGCCGTCCACCGGTTCGCCGACCTCCTCGCGGCTCCGCCCGGCTGCCCTCCGGTCACACCTCACGCGGTCCTGCCCCTGCCGGACGACGGACACGGGGACGCGCAAGTACCCGGCACGAACCGCGTGTTCGCGGCCACGGGCGAGGGAGTACACCCCGCCCGGAGGAAGGGCGACGCACTCGTCGCCGAGCCGCTCATCCCCTGGGGGTCCCCCGCCCGGGGCTGGTACCTCCGGCTCGACACCCGCCGGCCGGCGCTGTGGAGCACGCTGCGCGGCGGCGACCCGGACCCGCTGCGCTGGCCGGAGTGGACCAACCAGGCATGGCACCACGACCTGGAGACAGGCCGCACGCTCCACACGGAACTCGGCCCGGGGCTCGTGTTCCGCCTGGCCCTCGCCCGCCGCCACACCGCCTTCACCCGGATCCACCCCGACGGCGACGAACTGCTCCTCCTGGGCGCCGAAGGCACGGTCCGCCGCATCCCCCTGCCCGCCATGGACGGCGCTCCGCGCCGCGGCGGCACCCCCTGGGAGGGCGTCCAGCGCCGGGCGGTGGCCGCCTCACCGGGCTCCGACTGGATCGCCGTCACCCGGGGCGGCCACGGCGAGGTACACCTCGTCGACGCGGAGTCGGGACACCAGGCAGCCCGTCTGCGGCTGGGCACACCGCTGCACCACGGCGGCCACATGACACTGCGCAGCCGGAACGACGGCGCCGACGGTGATCCCGTGGGCCGGTGACGACAGGTTCGGGCCGGCGCGGTCGGGGCGTCGTCCGCGACGGGCGGGGCGGCGTTCGCGGGCGCCAAGCCCGGGACGGAGCACGGGGTGTTCGCGTGCGCACATGCCCCCGCCGGCGTTGCGGAGGCCACGAGTTCAGCCCGGTAGGCGGTCGGGCCGGACCCGCCGCGCGGGCGGTTCGTGGCCGTGCCCCTGCCGCTGCCGGAAGTCGCAGAGGCGAGGGCACAGGGGCGGGGACGCGGACGGCGTCCTACCCGGTGACCGGCGCCGACGCACGGCCGGACCGGCCCTCTCCGGCCTCTGGCAACTCCGGGCGTGACCAAGCCCGGTACGGGACGTGGAAGGTGCTGCTGTCGTGGTCGATGCGCGTAATGGGCGTCGTGCAGCAGATCAGAGCCCCTTTGCAGCAGGCTCCAAAATCGCCACGCACTCCACGTGCGAGGTCATCGGGAACAGATCGAACACCCGCAGCGTCCGCACCTTGTACCCCCCGTCCCGGAAGTACCCCAAGTCCCGTGCCAGTGCTGCCGGATCGCAGGCCACGTACGCGATCCTGCGTGCGCCCAGGGACGTCAGGTGTGCCACCGTCTTGCGCCCCGCCCCCGCCCTCGGCGGGTCCAGGACGACGAGGTCGACCTCGGTGATGCCCGTGCGCGGGAGGACCGACTCGACCTTGCCCTGTTCGATGCGGACCCGGGGGAAGTCCGCGAGGTTGTGCCGCGCGTCCTCCACCGCCCGCTTGCCGGACTCGATGCCGAGGACCGCGCCCGCCTCGCCGACCCGGTCGGCCAGCGCGCCCGCGAAGAGGCCGACGCCGCAGTACAGGTCGAGCGCCATGTCGCCCTTGCGCGGCAGCAGGCCCTGCATCACCGCGGTGACCAGGGTGTCCGCCGCCTTCGGGTGGACCTGCCAGAAGCCACCGCCGCCGACCCGGTACGTCCGCCCGTCGGCGCGTTCACGGACGAAGGGGCGGCCATGGACGCGGTGGACGCCGCCGCTGCGTTCGTCCACGCGCATCACCGACACCGGCCGGTCCAGTTCGACCAGCGGGAGCCGGGCGCCCGGCTTCGGGGTGAGGATCACCTGACGGTCCTGCGAGCCCGTCGCCGCGATCGCCTCGACGGAGTCCATGCCCGTCCAGTCCCGCTTCTCGATGCCCAGCTCACTGACACCCTCGGCGGCGATCATGCAGCGGTCGATCGGCTCGACCTCGTGCGAGCGGTGCCGGCGCAGGCCCGCGCGACCGTCCGCGGTCACCGCGTACTGCACGCGCGTGCGCCATGACGGGACCTCGCCTGCGGGCACCTTGTCGCCCTCGGCGGGCATCACCGTGCCGTCCCAGCCGGCCTCCTCGGGCGTCAGCCCGGCCAGCCGTTGCAGCTGCTCGGCGACGACCTCACCCTTCAGGCGCCGCTGCGCGCCCGGCTTGGCATGCTGCCAGTCGCAGCCGCCGCAGCGGCCGGGACCGGCGTAGGGGCAGGGGGCGTCGATGCGGTCCTTGGAGGCGTCGAGCACCGTCACCGCGTCCGCGCGCAGGAACCGGGCCCCCTCCTCGCCCTCCGTCACGCGCGCGACGACGCGCTCACCGGGCAGCGCGTGCCGCACGAACAGCACCTGGCCGTCCGGCGTACGGGCGACACAGTGGCCGCCGTGGGCGACGGGGCCGACCTCGACCTCGTACTCCTCCCCCACCAGCGATTTCCTCGGTTCTGCCGGTTCTGCCTGCATGGCGGGGTGACTCCACAACATCGAAAGCGGGTGAGCGGGCCGGCCGGCCCGCGACAACAGCCCACCAGTCTACGTGTTCGTGGAGTTCTCCTTCGCCCGCTCCACCGCCGGCCCCCGCCGCACCGAGCCCGGCGCCGTCCACTCCTGCCGCTTGCGGGCGCGCCGCTTCGCCGCCTCGGAGGACTGCAGCTGGTACGGCACGGACGTGACCATCACGCCGGGCGTGAACAGCAGCCGGCCCTTGAGCCTGAGCGCGCTCTGGTTGTGCAGCAGATGCTCGTACCAGTGGCCGACCACGTACTCGGGGATGATCACCGACACGACGTCCCGCGGCGACTCCTTGCGCAGCGACTTGACGTACTCGATGACCGGCCGGGTGATCTCCCGGTACGGCGAGTCCAGCACCTTCAGCGGTACGTCGATGCCGCGCCGCTCCCACTCCTCGCGCAGCGCCTTCGTCTCGGCCGGGTCCACGTTGACGCTGAGGGCCTCGAGGGAGTCCGAGCGCATCAGCTTGGCGTAGGCGAGGGCGCGCAGCGTGGGGCGGTGGATCTTGGAGATCAGGACGACCGAGTGGACGCGGGAGGGGCGCACCATGTCGTCGCTGGGGGTCTCCGGAGCCGCGATCTCCTCGGAGACGCGGTCGTAGTGGCGGCGGATCGCTGTCATCGTCGCGTAGAAGATGCACATGCCGAGCAGCGCGACCCACGCTCCGTGCGTGAACTTGGTGACCAGGACCACGACGAGCACCAGGCCGGTGAAGAAGGCACCGAAGGTGTTGATGGCCCGGGAGCGGATCATGTGCCGGCGCTTGGCCTTGTCCTCCTCGTCGGCGAGGAGCCGGTTCCAGTGCCGGACCATGCCGGTCTGGCTGAGCGTGAAGGACACGAACACGCCGACGATGTAGAGCTGGATCAGGCGGGTGGAGTCGGCGCCGTAGACCCACACCAGCAGTCCTGCCGCGCCCGCCAGCAGCACGATGCCGTTGGAGAAGGCGAGCCGGTCGCCGCGGGTGTGCAGCTGGCGCGGGAGGTAACGGTCCTGGGCGAGGATCGAGCCGAGCAGCGGGAAGCCGTTGTAGGCGGTGTTCGCGGCGAGGAACAGCACCAGCGCGGTGGCCGCGGCGAGGATGATGAACAGGATGCTGCCCTGTCCGAACACGGCCTCGGCGACCTGGGAGATCACCGGGTCCTGGACGTAGTCGGGGCCGAGCGGGGTGCCGTCGTCCAGCAGGTCCTTCGCCGGGTTCTCGGCCATGCGGACGTTGGTCGCCGCGGCGAGCCCGATGATGCCGCAGAACATGGTGACGGCGAGCAGGCCCATCAGCGCGAGCGTGGTCGCCGCGTTGCGCGACTTGGGCTTGCGGAAGGCCGGGACGCCGTTGGAGATCGCCTCGACGCCGGTGAGCGCGGCGCAGCCGGAGGAGAAGGCGCGCAGGAGGAGGAAGACCAGGGCGAAGCCCGCGAGGCCGGGGTGTTCCGGCTTGATCTCGTAGTCCGCGGTCGGCGCGCGCATCTCGTCGCCGAGGATCACCCCGCGGAAGGCGCCCCACGCGATCATGGTGAAGACGCCCGCGACGAAGACGTACGTCGGGATGGCGAAGAGTGTGCCGGACTCCTTGACGCCGCGCAGGTTCATCAGCGTCAGCAGCACGATCACGCCAACGGCGCAGGCCACCTTGTTCTCGACGACGAACGGGATGGCCGAGCCGAGGTTCTCGATGCCGGAGGAGATCGACACGGCGACGGTCAGGACGTAGTCGACGAGCAGGGCGCTCGCGACGGTCAGTCCCGCCTTGGGGCCGAGGTTGGTGTTGGCGACCTCGTAGTCGCCGCCGCCGCTCGGGTAGGCGTGGACGTTCTGCCGGTAGGAGGCGACGACCGTGAACATCAGCACGACGACCGCGGCGGCGATCCAGGGGCTGAAGTGGTAGGCCGACAGGCCCGCGATGGACAGGACCAGCAGCACCTCGCCGGGCGCGTACGCCACGGAGGACAGCGGGTCGGATGCGAAGACGGGCAGCGCGACACGTTTCGGCAGGAGGGTCTCCCCCAGCCGGTCACTGCGCAGTGCGCGCCCGATCAGAATCCGTTTGGGCACGTCGGTCAGTTTGGACACAACAGAGGATCGTAAGCGTTCGAACGGGAGCCCGCCCACCCGCCACCCCACATCGGCTGTGCCTCTGCCCTCCGGGTGAAATCGCGCCCCGACCGGGCTACGGATTCCGCAGGCCGGGGGGATTCCATGCCTATATGACTACGCCCTGCCCGCTCGCCCGTCCGTTGCCGGGCCGTTGCCGCTCCGTGGAGGTTCCATGCACCAGACCGCAGAACTGATCGGCGCCGCGGTCGCCCTCCTCGGCCTCGGAATCCTCACCCTCGTGAGCGTGCGCAGCATCACGCGCCGCTGACCGGCAGACCGGGTGCCAAGTCGGCCACGCGTGCGTGCAGTTCCTCCCGTCCGATGCTGGCGACCCGCGTCGACGGCACCGTGCAGGCGTACGCGCCGGCCACCGCGCCGTAGCGTGCGCAGCGCTCGGCGGGCTCCCCGCGCAGCCATCCGTACAGGAACGCCGCCGCGAAGGCGTCGCCCGCGCCGTTGGAGTCCACCACCGGAGCCGGCGGTTCCACGGCGGGTACGTGGCTGAGCTCGCCGTCGGCCAGCAGATACGCCCCCTCCGCCCCGGCGGTGGCGACGACCACCCGGGCCCGGCCCCGCTCGGTGATCGCGCGCATCACGGGCTCGGGGTCGGCGAGCGCGGCGGCGGAGAGGAAGACGAGGTCCGCGGCGAGGGCGAAAGGCTCGTGGTAGGGGTTGGCGCCGTCCCAGTCGTGCAGGTCGGTGGAGATCGTCACGCCACAGGCGCGCAGCACCGGCAGGGCCTCGGCGCAGGGCTGGGTGATGACGACATGGGCGTGCCGGCCGGCGGCGGCCAGCTCGCGCACCGTCTCCTCCGGCAGCCGGTCGGTGTCCGAGCAGCGGGTCGCGTCGTACAGGGAGAGCCGCCGGCCGCCGGGGTCGACGAGGTTGACGGCCCGCTTGGTGCCGCACGGCTGCGGTACGGCGGTGAGCGCGACGCCGTGGTCGCGGTGCAGGGCCCGGACGAGGTCGCCCTCGTGGTCGTCGCCGATCATGTCGAGGTGGTGGGTGCGCAGGCCGAGGGCGCTCGTGGCCAGCGCGACGAAGTCCCCGCTCTGCCCGGCGCGGGTCACGATCCCGGGCCGGATCATGACGCTGTCGGCGTACGGCACGGGCAGCTCGGGCACGTGCACGATGGTGTCCACACCGGCCCCTCCCAGGACAAGCACGTCGATCTCGGCGGTCATCGGCGGTACCTCTCTTCTCGCCCCGCGGGCCCGTCCCCGGCGGTGGACGGACGGGGCGGCTACGTTGGACTCGGTCAGGCGAACACGGGCGGTCGGGCCCCGGAGGGCATCAGCACCGCGTTCCCCCGGCATGATGTTGCCTGGCGGCCCACTGCTCGGGCCGCGATGTGTGCCCGATCAGCCTTGCGAGCCGAAAGAGAGTCATGAGCACGAGAGTCGTGAAGGTCGAAGGGCCTGCAGGAAGCGCGGTGTGACGCGATGCATATTGTCATCATGGGCTGCGGAAGGGTGGGTTCCGCCCTGGCCCAGACCCTGGAGGAACAGGGGCACACGGTCGCGGTGATCGACCAGGACCCCACCGCCTTCCGCCGCCTGGGCTCCTCCTTCGGCGGCCGCCGGGTCACCGGGGTCGGTTTCGACCAGGACACCCTGCGCGAGGCGGGCATCGAGGAGGCCGGCGCCTTCGCCGCCGTCTCCAGCGGCGACAACTCCAACATCATCGCCGCGCGGGTGGCCCGCGAGATGTTCGGCATCGAGAACGTCGCCGCCCGCATCTACGACCCCCGCCGCGCGGAGGTCTACCAGCGCCTCGGCATCCCCACCGTCGCCACGGTCCGCTGGACGGCCGACCAGATGCTGCGCCGGCTGCTGCCCTCGGGCGCGGAGCCGCTGTGGCGCGACCCCACCGGAGGGGTGCAGCTCGCCGAGGTGCACACCGCCCCGGCCTGGGTGGGACACAAGATCAGCAAGCTGCAGGACGAGACGGGCGTCCGTGTGGCCTTCCTGACCCGGCTCGGCGAGGCGATCCTGCCCAGCTCGCAGACGGTGCTGCAGGAGGGCGACCTGGTGCACGTGATGATGCGCAGCGACGAGATCGACCGGGTCGAGGCCGCTTTCGCCAAGGGACCCGAAGAAGGGGGCGGTCACTGATGAGGGTCGCCATTGCCGGAGCCGGTGCCGTCGGCCGCTCGATCGCGGGCGAGCTGCTGGAGAACGGCCACGAGGTCCTGCTGATCGACAAGGCGCCGACCGCGATCTCCGTCGAGCGCGTCCCGCAGGCGGAGTGGCTGCTGGCCGACGCCTGCGAGATCACGTCCCTGGACGAGGCGGCGCTGCAGCGCTGCAACGTGGTGATCGCCGCGACGGGCGACGACAAGGTCAACCTGGTCGTCTCCCTGCTGGCGAAGACGGAGTACGGCGTCCCGCGCGTCGTCGCCCGCGTCAACAACCCGAAGAACGAGTGGCTGTTCAACGAGGCCTGGGGTGTGGACGTCGCCGTCTCCACACCGCGGCTGATGTCGGCCCTCGTCGAGGAGGCGGTGAGCGTCGGCGATCTGGTGCGCCTGCTGCGCTTCAGCCACGGCGACGCGAACCTGGTCGAGCTGACGCTGCCGGAGGAGTCGGCCCTGGCCGGCACCCAGGTCGGCGACGTCCAGTGGCCCCAGGACACCTCCCTGGTCACCATCATCCGCGGCACCCGCGTGCTGACCCCGACCCGCGAGGACTCCCTGGAGGCCGGCGACGAACTCCTCTTCGTCGCCGCCCAGGCAAGGGAGGAACAACTGGAGGACCTGCTGTCAGTCCGCAAGGAGCCAGGGTCGAGCTGAGGCACAAGAGCGGGGCGCCCCTGGAAACCAGGGGCGCCCCGTCACGTGCGGTCCTCGACCAACCGAGTCGGGCGGGCGGGTGGGAAACGGGGGGCCCGGGGGCGCAGCCCCCGGAACCTCAGCCCTCCCGACGCTGCGCCTCTTCCTTCTCCCGCGCTTCCATCTCGGCAAAAACATCGATCGGCGGCGGCGCCTTCGCCAGGAACACCCACGTCAGATACACCGCCAGCAGGAACGGCGGAATCTTCAACGCGACCAGGACCCAGCCCAGCTGCGTCGTGTCCGCCCACCAGTACAGCGGGAACAGAATCGCGCTCTTCCCGAGCAGAATCAGCCCCCACGCCCAACTGGCCTTGGTGTACGCCTTCTTCCGCCCGGGATTGCGCGTACGCCAGGAGAGGTTCTCCTTGAAGATCGGCCCGAGCATCAGGCCGATCAGCGGAACCCCCGCCATCGCCGTGATGATGTACGCCAGCGCGAGACCCAGCGTGTAGAGCATGCCGGGGAGATAGAAGTCCTTCGCGTTGCCGGTCATCATCGCGAAGACCACGCCGAAGGCGACCCCGAAGACACCGCTGAAGGCGTGCTTGGCGGTGTCCTTCATCACCAGCCGGACCACGACCAGCACCAGCGACACGGCGAGCGCCGCGATCGCCGACATGTGCAGGTCCTTGTTGACCGTGTAGATGCTGACGAACAGCAGCCCGGGCAGCACCGTCTCGACCATGCCCCGAACCCCGCCGAACGCCTCGAACAAGGCGGCCTCGGTCACCGCCCGGGCGTCGTCCGCGGATGTCTCTTCGGTTGTCGGCTTGTCGAGCGACGTCACCGGCTACTCCCGTCCGAGGGGTCTCAGTTCGTATTTCGGATTGAACAGCACCCGGCGGCCCCGGCTCATCGAGATCCGGCCCGATGCGATCAGCTTGCGCCCCGGTTCGATCCCCATGATCGAGCGGCGGCCCAGCCACACCACGTCCAGCGCGGCGGAGCCGTCGAACAGCTCGGCCTCCAGGGCCGGGACTCCCGCGCGCGGCCGCAGCGTGACCGTGCGCAAGGTACCAGTAACCGTCACGATCTGCCGGTCCTGGCAGTCGCCTATCCGCGTACAGCCGGCGGTCTCGGCGTCCTCACGCAGCTCCTCGGACTCCAGGTCCTCCTGCGACGAGGAGAGCCGGTCGAGCATGCGCCGGAACCGGCCTGCCGGCTTCTCGGAACGAGGAACAGCACTCATGTCTGAAGCGTACCGGGGGCCACTGACGGTTACGTACCCCCTGTCCGACGCCCTCGAACCCGCCGGTTCCCGGCCACCGAAGGCCCGGTACGGCCCTGACCTTCACTTCTCGAACCGATAGCCCATTCCGGGCTCGGTGATGAAGTGCCGGGGATGTGACGGATCTGCCTCCAGCTTCCGCCGCAACTGCGCCATGTACACGCGCAGATAGTTGGTCTCCGTCCCGTACGACGGCCCCCACACCTCCTGCAACAGCTGCTTCTGCGCCACCAGGCGCCCCGTGTTGCGTACCAGCACCTCCAGCAGATGCCACTCGGTGGGTGTCAGCCGTACGTCCCTGCCGTCGCGGTTGACCTTCTTCGCGGCCAGATCGACGGTGAAGTCGCCGGTCTCCACGATCACGTCGTCCTCACCACCGGCCGGCTCGGCGCGGCGTACGGCGGCCCGCAGCCGGGCGAGCAGTTCGTCCATGCCGAAGGGCTTGGTGACGTAGTCGTCGGCGCCGGCGTCCAGGGCCTGCACCTTCTCGTCGGAGGCGTGCCGGGCGGACAGCACCAGGATCGGCACCCGGGTCCAGCCGCGCAGTCCGCGGATCACCTCGACGCCGTCCATGTCGGGCAGGCCGAGGTCGAGGACGACCACGTCGGGCTGGCGGGCAGCGGCCAGTTTCAGGGCGCCGGCGCCGTCGTGGGCCGCGTCGACCTCGTAGGAGCGTGCCTTGAGGTTGATCACGAGGGCGCGCACGATCGCGGGCTCGTCGTCGACCACCAGCACACGGGTCATGAGGGCTGCCTTTCGGATGCCGCGGAAGGTTCTGCGGTGGGGAGGGTGTCCGGGCCGGTCGCCGGCGCCGCGCGGAGGGTGAGCGTCATGGTGAGGCCGCCGCCGGGAGTGTCGTCGGCGTTCAGGGTGCCGCCCATGGCCTCGGCGAAGCCCCGGGCGACCGCGAGGCCCAGTCCGACGCCGGCGCCGCGCGGGGCGTCGCCGTGCCGCTGGAAGGGCTCGAAGATACGGTCCTTCGCCTCGTCGGGGACGCCCGGGCCCCGGTCGACCACCCGCAGCTCGACCCGGTCGGCGAGCGAGCTGGCGGCGACCAGGACGGGCGTGCCGGGCGGGCTGTAC
This sequence comes from Streptomyces sp. 15-116A, assembly GCF_025290915.1. Taxonomy (GTDB): domain Bacteria; phylum Actinomycetota; class Actinomycetes; order Streptomycetales; family Streptomycetaceae; genus Streptomyces. Next base: position 12,288 of record NZ_JAOCQE010000183.1, read on the forward strand.
TTGACGGCGTTCTCGACGACGTTGGCCAGCGCCCGCTCCAGCAGCCCGGGGTCGACGGCGACCATCGGCAGGGTCTCGGGGACGTCGAGGACGACACTGCCCTCGGGCACCCCGCCGAGGGCCATCGGCACCACCTCGTCCAGGTCGATCTCCCGGATCAGCGGGGTGACCGTGCCGGTGTGCAGGCGGGACATGTCGAGCAGGTTGCCGACCAGGTGGTCCAGCCGGTCGGCGCCGTCCTCGATGCCTTCGAGTAGTTCGGCGGTGTCCTCGGGGGACCAGTCGACGTCCTCGGAGCGCAGGGAGGAGACCGCGGCCTTGATCCCGGCCAGTGGGGTGCGCAGGTCGTGGCTGACGGCGGCCAGCAGCGCGGTGCGGATGCGGTTGCCCTCGGCGAGGGCACGGGCCTTGTCGGCCTCCTCGCGCAGCCTGCGGCGGTCCAGGACGACGGCGGCCTGCGCGGCGAACGCGGCCAGCACCCGGCGGTCCTCGGCGGGCGGGACGCGGCCGGTCAGCGCGAGCGCCATGTGGTCG
>NZ_JAOCQE010000184.1 GCF_025290915.1 Streptomyces sp. 15-116A
GGGTGGCGGCGGCGCGGGCGCGGAGGCGGGCGGCGAGGGTGCGGCGCGTGGCGCGACGCTCACGGCGGATGGAAGGATGCGACACAGCGGGTCTCCCGGTTCGGTCGGGTGGATTCCGTCAGGCCCTCGGTCGGTGCTCCAACACCGCCGGGGGCCGCTTGCGTTGTCGGCTGGTCTCCCCGCCGACAACCCCACTCTAGGGAACATCATGTTCCATCGTCAAGCGCTATAACCATAGACATTCTGGGGGGATTGAGTAACCTCATGTTCCATGACGACTGATGGAACACTATGTGTCATGGATAAGCGATCACTGGCGCAGATGGCGCAGCGATTCCGGGAGGCCGAACAGCGCGCCGAGATCCTCCGGCAAGAGCTGGCCGCCGCAATCCGACAGGCCGACATCGACGGCGTCGCGCAGAAGGACATCTGCGAGGCGACGGGCTACACGCGCCAGCAGGTTCGGCGCATCGTGCTCGCCGGTGAAGCGTCCGAAAGTGACTGACGCGTACACCTTGTCAACATCGAGCGGCCAAAGTTCCCGGGCCGCGGCTACGGGAGCGGGCCAGAGGGGGAGCCATGGCGGATCCGACCACTGACTACTGGACGATCGCGGACGTCGCCGACCATTGGGGAGTGAGCGAGCAGACCATCCGGTCCTACCGGTCCCGCGGGCGCGGCGAGCTCCCGCCGGCCGACAGGATGTTCGGTCGCTCGCCCGTCTGGAAGCCCGCCACGATCCGCGGCTTCCAACGGATCGGGCAGGGAACGAGGACTGATCTCCACTGAGCGGCACCCCAAAGCACTACGGCCGGACCCGAAGGTCCGGCCGTTGGCGTGAGGGCACAGTCAGGGCACAAGGCCACGTCTAACGCTGCGCAACAGTGGCAAATACTGACAGTGGTTTCCGCAGGTCAACCCGGAAGTTGACGCAGACATGCACGTCAGCCGATCAAGCGGACGGTACGTGAACTACCGGTAGGGCGCGCGAGGGTGGGTGCCCGGCGCTCGCGCTTTCGGGGCCCACCCTTCTCGTTGGGCGCGCCCTGATCGTGGGGGCGCCTTCTCGCAGGGTCGCGCCGTTCAGTTGCGTGAGTGGCCGAACAGCAGGCGGTAGGCGATCAGCAGGACCAGTGAGCCGCCGATCGCGGCGGCCCAGGTCGTGCCGTCGTAGAAGTCCTTGCTGATGGGGTGGTCCAGCCAGCGGGCCGAGATCCAGCCGCCGGTGAAGGCGCCGGCGATGCCGATGAGGGTCGTGCCGATGAGGCCGCCCGGGTCGCGGCCCGGCAGCAGGAACTTCGCGATGGCTCCGGCCAGCAGTCCCAGGATGATCCAGCTGATGATCGTCATGCCCCCGCGCCTTCCCTTTCCGGCCGGCCTCGCACCTGCTCGCTCGCCGTGCGCGTGTTCGAGCCCTGTTGGTGCCGCGTTGGTGTGCAGGACGTCGCCGGGACGTGCGGTGGTTGCGTCGATCAGTAGGGTGCGGCCCCATGGCAGCACCCTCCGGCAGCGAACTGCGCCGCACACTCGGTCTCGGCGACGCCGTGGTCATCGGGCTCGGCTCGATGCTGGGCGCCGGGATCTTCGCCGCTCTGGCACCCGCCGCGCACGCCGCCGGGACGGGGCTCCTGCTCGGCCTCGCGCTCGCGGCCGTGGTCGCGTACTGCAACGCCATGTCGTCGGCACGTCTGGCCGCCCTGTATCCGGCTTCGGGCGGCACGTACGTGTACGGGCGCGAGCGGCTCGGGGAGTTCTGGGGATACCTGGCGGGCTGGTCCTTCGTGGTCGGCAAGACCGCCTCCTGTGCGGCGATGGCGCTCACCGTGGGCGCGTACGTCTGGCCGGGTCAGGCGCATGCGGTGGCGGTCGCCTCCGTGGTGGCGCTGACCGCGCTGAACTACGGCGGGGTGCGGAAGTCGGCCTGGCTGACGCGGGTGATCGTGACGGTGGTGCTGGCCGTGCTCGCCGGTGTGGTGGCCGTGTGTCTGGCCTCGGGGCGGGCCGATGCCGGGCAGCTGGGGCTGGGGGCCTCGGGTGGCGTCGGTGGGGTGCTCCAGGCGGCCGGGCTGCTGTTCTTCGCCTTCGCCGGGTACGCGCGGATCGCGACGCTCGGTGAGGAGGTCCGGGATCCGGCGCGCACCATTCCGCGTGCGGTGCCGCTGGCGTTGGGCATCGCGCTGGTGGTGTACGCGGCGGTCGCTGTGGCCGTCCTGTCGGTGCTGGGCGCGGAGGCGCTGGGGGACGCCGCCGCGCCGCTGGCCGATGCGGTGCGGGCGGCCGGGGTGCCCGAGATGGCGCCGGTGGTGCGGGTGGGTGCGGCGGTGGCCGCGCTGGGGTCGCTGCTCGCGCTGATCCTCGGTGTGTCGCGGACGGTGCTGGCCATGTCCCGTGACCGGCATCTTCCGGTCGCGCTGGCCGCCGTGCATCCGCGCTTCCAGGTTCCGCACCGGGCGGAGGTGGCCGTGGGTGCGGTGGTCGCCGTTCTGGCCGCCACGGTGGACCTGCGGGGCGCGATCGGGTTCTCCTCCTTCGGCGTGCTGGTCTATTACGCGGTGGCCAACGCGTCGGCGTGGACGCTGGGTTCGGGGCGGCCGGCCGCGCGAGTGCTGCCGGCGGTGGGGCTGGCCGGGTGTCTGCTGCTGGCGTTCTCGCTGCCGGGGTTGTCGGTGGCCGTGGGTGCGGGGGTGCTGACCGTGGGCGTGGCGGCTTACGGGGTACGGCGGTTGAGGACGCGGCGCTAGCTGTTCCGCGGTGGCTGTTCCTGTGAAGGGCGGAGGGCGTTGCGGAACCCGTGAAGGGTGGAGGCCGTTCCGGTACTCCGCCGGAAGGCGCCCCGGTGCTCTACCTCACCGACGAGAACGGCTCGTCCGTGCGCACGATGTCGCGGCCCATCGGGAGCAGCGAGACCGGGATCAGCTTGAAGTTGGCGATGCCGAGCGGGATGCCGATGATCGTCACGCACAGGGCGATGCCGGTGGCGATGTGGCCGAGGGCCAGCCACCAGCCGGCGAGGATCAGCCACAGGCCGTTGCCGATGCAGGAGCCGGCGCCCGCGTCGCGGCGTTCGACCGTGGTGTACCCGAAGGGCCACAGCGCGTAGACGCCGATGCGGAACGCGGCTATGCCGAAGGGGATGCCGATGATGGTGATGCAGAGCAGCACGCCGGCGAGCAGATAGGCCAGGAACAGCCAGAAGCCGCTCAGGACGAGCCAAATGACGTTCAGGATGGTTTTCACCGGGTGCCACCTGCCATCTTCTCGAGTCGGGAGATGCGTTCCGCCATGGGCGGGTGGGTCGAGAACATCTTCGAGAAACCCTGACCGGGCCGGAACGGGTTCGCGATCATCATGTGGCTGGCCGTCTCGATACGGGGCTCGGGCGGCAGCGGGAGCTGTTTGGTGCCGAGCTCCAGCTTGCGCAGGGCGCTCGCGAGGGCGAGCGGGTCGCCGGTGAGCTGGGCGCCGGAGGCGTCGGCCTCGTACTCGCGGGAGCGGCTGATGGCCAGCTGGATCAGCGTCGCGGCGAGCGGGCCGAGGATCATGATCAGCAGCATGCCGAGCAGGCCGGGGCCGTCGTCGTCGTCGGAGCGGCCGATCGGGATGAGCCAGGCGAAGTTGACCAGGAACATGATCACGGAGGCGAGGGCGCCGGCGACCGAGGAGATCAGGATGTCCCGGTTGTAGACGTGGCTGAGCTCGTGGCCGATGACGCCGCGCAGCTCTCTCTCGTCCAGCAGGCGCAGGATGCCCTCCGTGCAGCACACGGCGGCGTTGCGCGGGTTGCGGCCGGTGGCGAAGGCGTTGGGTGCCTCCGTCGGGGAGATGTACAGGCGGGGCATGGGCTGGCGGGCCTGGGTGGAGAGCTCGCGGACCATGCGGTACAGCCCGGGGGCCTCGAACTCGCTGACCGGGCGGGCGCGCATCGCGCGCAGGGCCAGCTTGTCGCTGTTCCAGTACGCGTACGCGTTGGTGCCGAGGGCGATCACGACGGCGACGACGAGCCCCATGCGGCCGAAAAAGCTGCCGATGACGATGATGAGTGCGGACAGTCCCCCGAGGAGGACCGCTGTCCTGAGCCCGTTGTGCCGGCGGTGCACGGTACGCCCTCCAAGTCGTGCGGCAGGGGAACCCTTGCTGGCTGATCTTCCCTGTGATCGGCGCTGCCACTGGTCGTGGTGGTGTCACGTCCAGTGGACCCTCCCGTATCGGACAACGCCAGGCGAGGGGGACGAGTTCCCTTGGGCCCGTGGTGGCGCGTGTCAACCGTCCGGGTGACGGCGGGCCGTGGGGCACGCGCGCGTGCGGGCGGGATGCGCCACGCGCGCGTGCGGAACGCGGCCGGGGATCGGCGGAGAGCCGGGGCTCAGAACAGTCCGGTGCCGGTGAAGCGCAGGATCAGCTGGGGTGCGCCGGACAGGGCGATGCCGAGGACGCCGGTGAGGGCCAGCGCGGCGGTGAGCGGCGCCGTGAGCGGGTGCTTCGCCGGTGCGCCTTCGGGGGCACGGAACAGCACCGCCGTCCACTGGAGGTAGTAGACCAGCGCGATGACGACGTTGACGGCCATGACGACGGCCAGCCACCCCAGTCCGGCGTCCACGGCCGCCGAGAACACGGTGACCTTGGCGAACAGGCCGATGATGCCCGGCGGGAGCCCGGCGAGGCACAGCAGGAAGAAGGCCAGCAGCAGGGCGGTGAGCGGGCTGGAGGCGTACAGGCCGCGGTAGTCCGAGATGCGGTTGAGCGTCTTCGTACGGCCCACCACGGCGGCGACCGCGAACGCGCCGAGGTTCACGGCGCCGTACATCAGCGCGTAGGCGACGGTGGAGCCGATCGACTGCTCGGCGTCGTCGGAGTACGCGGCGGCGGCGATCGGCACCAGGAGGTAGCCGGCCTGGCCGACGGAGGACCAGGCGAGCAGGCGAACCGCGCTGTACGCGCGCGTGGCCTGCTGCCGGAGGGCGCCGACGTTGCCTGCGGTCATGGTGAGGGCGGCCAGCACGGCGAGGGCCGGGCCCCAGATGTCCGCGTACGACGGGAGGGCGACGACGGTGACGAGGATGAGGCCGGAGAAGCCGACCGCCTTGCCGATGACCGACAGGTAGGCGGCGATCGGCAGGGGGGCGCCGACGTAGGTGTCGGGCACCCAGAAGTGGAAGGGGACGGCCGCGGTCTTGAAGGCGAAGCCGATCAGGGTGAGGACCACGCCGGTCTGGGCGAGGGTGTCGAGCTGTCCGTCGACGTCCTGGATGCGTTCGGCCACGCGGGTGAGGTGGAGGGTGCCGGTGGCGGCGTAGACGAAGCTGATGCCCATCAGGCTGACCGCGGTGGCGGTGACCGAGGACAGGAAGAACTTCAGGGCAGCCTCCGACGACCTGCGGTCGCCGTGCCGGAGGCCGACCAGGGCGAAGGCGGGCAGGGAGGCGACCTCCAGGGCGACGATGAGCGTCGCGAGGTCGCGGGAGGCGGGCAGCAGGGCGGCACCGGCGGCGGAGGACAGGAACAGGAACCAGTACTCGCCCTCGGGCAGGCGCTTGGCGTCGTCCTTGAGGGCGGTGACCGACAGGAGCGCGGCGAGGAGCGCTCCGCCGAGCACCAGGAGCTGGATGACGAGGGTGAACCGGTCGGCGGTGTAGCTGCACACGCGCGCGTCGCCGACGAGGCAGAAGGTGCTGCGGTCGGCGTCGAGAAGCGGCAGCAGCATGAGCGTGGCGGCGGCGAGCCCGGCCACCGAGAGCCAGCCGAGCAGCGGCTTCCGTGACTCCGGGACGAACAGGTCGGCGACGAGGACGACGAGTCCGACGACCGCGGCGATGGTGGGCGGCGCGATGGCCAGCCAGTCGACGGTCTGGACGAGGGAGCTCATCGGGTGCCTCCTGCGAGGAGCTGCTGCACGGCCGGATCGGTCAGCCCGAGGAGGGCCTTCGGCCACAGCCCGGCGACGACGGTGAGGACGACGAGCGGGGTCCAGGCCGCGAACTCGTAGCCGCGCACGTCGGTGAGTTTCGGCGCGTCCTGGGGCAGGGCGCCCATGCAGACCCTGCGGACCACGACCAGCAGGTACGCGGCCGTCAGCAGCGTGCCGAACGCGCCGATCGCCATGAAGGTGAGGAAGGCGGGGCGGCTGAGCCCGTCCGCGGGGTCGAAGGCGCCGAACAGGGCGAGCATCTCGCCCCAGAATCCGGCGAGTCCGGGCAGGCCCAGGGAGGCGACGGCGCCGAAGGCGAGGAGCCCGCCGAGACGCGGGGCCTTGCCGTAGAGGGCGGCGCCGGTCTCCTCGGCGAGGGTGTCGAGGTCGGTGCTGCCGGTGCGGTCCTTGAGCGCGCCGACGAGGAAGAACAGCAGGCCGGTGATGAGGCCGTGGGCGATGTTGGCGAACAGGGCGCCGTTGACGCCGGTCGGGGTCATGGTGGCGATGCCGAGGAGGACGAAGCCCATGTGGCCGACGGAGGAGTAGGCGATGAGGCGCTTGAGGTCGCCCTTCGCGCCGCGCTTGGCGAGGGCGAGGCAGGCGAGGGATCCGTAGATGATGCCGACGACGGCGAACGCGGCGAGGTACGGCGCGAAGGTGCGGAACCCGTCGGGGGCCGCCGGAAGAAGGATCCGGACGAACCCGTACGTACCCATCTTCAGCAGGACGCCGGCCAGCAGGACCGAGCCGATGGTCGGCGCGGCGGTGTGGGCGTCGGGCAGCCAGCTGTGCAGCGGCCACATCGGGGTCTTCACCGCGAGCCCGATCCCGATCGCCAGAACGGCGATGACCTGCACGGATGTGGTCAGCGACCGGCCGTTGTCAGTGGCGAGTGCCACCATGTCGAATGTGCCCGCCTTGATTCCGATCAGGAGCAGGCCGAGCAGCATGACCACGGAGCCGAGCAGCGTGTAGAGGATGAACCTCCAGGCGGCCTCGGACCGGCCCTCGCCGCCCCAGCGGGCGATGAGGAAGTACATCGGGATGAGGACCATCTCGAAGGCGAGGAAGAACAGGATCAGGTCGAGGACGGCGAAGGTCGCGAGGGTGCCGGACTCGAGGACGAGCAGCAGGGCGACGAACGCCTTCGGGGACGGGCCTGTCGGTGGCTTGAAGTAGGAGTAGAGCGCGCTGAGGAAGGTCAGCAGCGCGGTGAGGACCAGAAGGGGGAGGGAGATGCCGTCGGTGCCGAGGTGGATCCGCACGTCGAGTGCGGGGATCCAGCTGATGTCGGTCGTGGCCTGCATCTTCGACGGCTGGTCGTGGTCGAAGCCGAGCGCGAGGACGATCGCCGCGACGAGAACCGCGCCGGTGACGGTGACGCCATGGCGGAGCACGGCCTGGTCGGGTGACGTCCCCTTCAGCCCGGGCGGGGCGGGCAGCAGGGCCGCGGCGGCGCCGAGGAGCGGGCCGACGACGAGAAACGCCAGAAGGAACTGCATCACGGACTCGCTGATATCGATCACGCCTGCTCACGCTCCCGTGGCGACGAGGACGACGGCCACCGCGAGCACGACGGTGCCGGCGAGCAGCGCGCTCACATAGGTCTGCACATTGCCGGTCTGCGCCCCTCGTACGGCCGTGCCGAGCCAGCGGGGCAGGGCTCCGGCTCCGCGTACGTAGGTCTCGACGACCTCGCGGTCGAGGAAGCGGACGAGGCTCGCGCCGGCCCGGACGGGGCGGACGAAGAGGGCCGAGTACACGGCGTCGACGTGGAAGCCGACGGCCGCGTGCCGGTGGAGCGGGCCGAGCAGGAGCCGTCCGGGGTCCGCCGGGTCGGGTGCGTAGGCCACGTCTCCGTAGGCGGGCTCGTGGGTGGCGATGGCCTCCGCCTCGACCTGCCCGGCGTCGCCCTCCGGGTGCGCGGCGACGGCGCCGAGCGGGACGCGGGCGGCCGCGGTGGTGGTGTGCCGCCAGGCGGCATAGGTGACGATGCCGCCGACCAGCGCCACGCCCGTGCCGAGGACGGAGGTGGTGAGGGTCGGGGTGAGGTCGTGCCCGTCGAACCAGTCGGGCAGGACGCGGAACGCGAGCCCGCCCAGGGCGATCGAGGGCACCGCAAGCACCCAGAGCACTGCCGTCATCGTCAGCGGCTGCCGGCCGTGGTCGGGTGCCTCGGTGCCGTGGCCGCGGAAGGCCAGCAGCCACAGGCGCATCGCGTACGCGGCGGTGAGCAGCGCGGTGAGCAGTCCGGAGAGGAGGACGATCCAGCCCGCGGCGGCGGGGGCGTGCTCGGTGTGACCGGTGACCACGTGCTCGGCGACGCCGAGGACGGCCTCCTTGGAGAAGAAGCCGCTGAACGGCGGGATCGCGGCGAGCGCGAGCAACGCCACGGTCATCGTCCAGTAGGCGTCCGGGACGCGGTCGCGCAGATGGCTCATGCGGGACATGGCGGCGAGCGAGTTGGTGCCGGCGGCGTGGATGATCACGCCGGCCGCGAGGAACAGCAGCGCCTTGAAGGCGCCGTGGGACAGGAGGTGGAAGACGGCGGCGCCGCGGTCGGCGACGGCGAGGGCGCCGGTCATGTAGCCGAGCTGGCCGATCGTCGAGTAGGCGAGGACGCGCTTGATGTCGTCCTGGGCGAGCGCGGCGAGCGCCGAGCCGGCCATGGTCACGGCCGCCATGACCGCGAGGACGATCATCGCGGCCTGGGAGGCCTCGAACAGCGGGAGGAGACGGGCGACGAAGTAGACACCGGCGGCGACCATCGTCGCGGCGTGGATCAGCGCGGAGACGGGCGTCGGGCCCGCCATCGCGTCGGGGAGCCAGGTGTGCAGCGGGAACTGCGCCGACTTGCCCGCCACGCCCGCCAGGAGCAGCAGGGCGATGAGTGTGGGGTGCTCCAGGGAGCCGTTCGCGACGGCGCCGAGGACCCGGGTGATGCGGAAGGACCCGGCGTCGGCGGCGAGGGCGAACAGGCCGATGAGGAAGGGGACGTCGCCGAGTTTGGTGACCAGGAAGGCCTTCAGTGAGGCGGCGCGGGCCTCGGGGGTCTCCCAGTAGTGGCCGACCAGGAAGTAGGAGCAGATGCCCATGACTTCCCAGCCGACCAGCAGCACCATCAGGTCGCCCGAGTAGACGACGAGGAGCATCGCGGAGGTGAACAGGGAGACGAGCGCGGCGTACGACGGGTAGCGCGGGTCGTCGCGCAGATAGCCCGTGGAGTAGATCTGCACGCAGGAGGCGACGACGCCGACCAGGACGGCGGTGAGGGCGGCGAAGCCGTCGATGTGCAGGGCGAGTTCGATCGGGACCGAGCCGGTGGGCGTGAGCTCGGTGGCGGCGTCCACGGCCTGGTCGCCGCCCTGGCGCCCGGCGACGGTCGCGGCGAGGGCGAGAGAGGCCAGCGTAGGCAGGACCGCGAGCGGGCGGACGAAGCCGGGCGCGATGCGGCCGAGCAGCAGTCCGGCGATCGCGCCGAGGAACGGAAGGAGGGGGACGAGGACGGCGAGGGTGGTCGTGGTCACGCGGTGGCCTCAGCCTTCTCGCCGGCCGCCGGGGTCGCGGGGGCGTCACTGCCGAATGCGTCGCCGCCGGGGCCGTCGGGCTCGTGGCCCTCGGCGGTGTCGCGGAGCTTGTCGATGTCCGAGGTGCCGCGGTTGCGGTACACGGCGAGGACGATCGCCAGGCCGATGCCGATCTCGGCGGCGGCGATGGCGATGGTGAACAGGGTCAGGGCCTGACCGGAGTGCAGGGTGTCCCGGGCGGCGCGGCTGAGCCAGACGTCGAAGGCGACGAGGTTGAGGTTGACGGCGTTGAGCATCAGCTCGACCGACATCAGCACCAGGATCGCGTTGCGGCGGGCGAGGACGCCGTACAGGCCGGTGCAGAAAAGGAGGACGGACAGGACGGCGGGATAGGCGAGGTGCATCAGCGGTCACCTTCCTCGGCCTTGGCTTCCTTGGCTTCCTTGTCGCGCCGGGTGCTCGCTGCGGCTTCGGCCTTCGCCTTGCGGGAGAGGACGATCGCGCCGACGAGGGCGGCGAGAAGGAGGACGGAGAGGGCCTCGAAGGGGAGGACCCAGTGCTGGAAGAGGCTCGCGCCGGTCACGTCGGTGGAGCCGGCGGGTGCGCCGTCCAGATCGATCCAGGTGGTGCGGAAGGCGTCGACGACCACCCAGATCAGGGCCGCCGCGGCGGCGACCGCCACGGTGAGGGCGGCCCAGCGGTTGCCGGAGTCGGCGTCCGGGGAGCGGCCGATGGGGGCGCGGGTGAGCATCAGACCGAACAGGAGGAGGACGACGACGGAACCGACGTAGATGAGGACCTGCACCCAGGCGATGAACTCGGCCGTGAGCAGGAGGTACTCGACGGCGAGTCCGCCGAGGGTCACCACCAGCCACAGGGCGGCGTGCACCAGCTGCCGGGTGGTGACGGTGACGAGGGCGGCGCCGAAGGTGACCAGGCCGACGAGGAGGAAGGCGATCTCCACGCCGGTGGGTGAGAGGAAGCCGTGGGACTCGGCGGCCAGGTCGGCGCGGCCGGCCGCGAGTCGGCCGGCGGTCGCTGCGAGGGTCATTCCCGGCCCTCCCGCCGTGGCTGGTCGGTCTGCTGCTCGGAGTCTCCCGGAGCCCGGGGCGGGGCTTCGGCGGCGCGGGCCTGCTCGTCGGCGTGCGGCTCGGTGCCGGACGGCGGCACCGAGGGCGCCGCGGATTCGGCGGCAGCCTGCTGGGCCAGCTTGTCGGCGGTCTTGCGGGCCGCGGCGACTTCCTTCGGTTCCTCGGCGCCGGGGTCGAGGGCCGGTGGGGCCGGGACCGTCCACATCCACTCGCGGAGCTTGTCGCGTTCGTGGGTGAGGTCACGGATGTCGGTCTCGGCATACTCGAACTCCGGGGACCAGAACAGGGCGTCGAAAGGACAGACCTCGATGCAGATACCGCAGTACATGCACAGGGAGAAGTCGATGGCGAAGCGGTCGAGGACGTTGCGGCTGCGCTCGCGGCCGCCGGGGGTCGCCGCCGGGATCGTCTCCTTGTGGGAGTCGATGTAGATGCACCAGTCGGGGCACTCGCGGGCGCACAGCATGCAGACCGTGCAGTTCTCCTCGAACAGGCCGATCACACCGCGGGTGCGGGGCGGCAGTTCGGGCTGGGCGTCCGGGTACTGGTCGGTGACGGACTTCTTCGTCATCGTCCGCAGGGTGACGGCCAGGCCCTTGGCCAGGCCGGAGCCGGGGATCGGGGCCATTACAGGAACACCACCTTGACGATGCCGGTGAGGGCGATCTGGGCGAGGGAGAGGGGGACGAGGAGGGTCCAGGAGAGCTTCTGGAGCTGGTCCTCGCGCAGGCGGGGGTAGGTGACGCGGAGCCAGATGACGAGGAAGGCGAGGACGGCGGTCTTCAGCAGGGTCCACACCCAGCCGAGTCCGTCGGCGCCCCAGGGGCCGTGCCAGCCGCCGAGGAAGAGGACGGTGGTCAGGCCGCACAGGACGACGATCCCGGCGTACTCGGCGAGGAGGAAGAGGGCGAAGCGAAGACCGGTGTACTCGGTGTACGCGCCGAAGATGATCTCCGAGTCGGCGACGGGCATGTCGAAGGGCGGGCGCTGGAGTTCGGCGAGTCCGGCGATGAAGAAGACCAGTGCGCCGGTGATCTGCCAGGGCAGCCACCACCACTCGAAGGCGTCCAGGATGCCGACGAGGGAGACGGTGCCGGCGGCCATCGCCACGGAGGCGGCGGTGAGCAGCATCGGCAGTTCGTAGGCGAGGAGCTGGGCGGCGGTGCGCAGGCCGCCGAGGAGCGAGAACTTGTTGGCGGAGGCCCACCCGGCCATGAGTGAGCCGAGGACGCCGACGCCCATCACCGCGAGGACGAAGAAGACGCCCGCGTCGAGCACCTGGCCGACGGCGCCCTCGCCGGGGCCGATCGGGATGGCGAGCAGGACGAGGAGGTAGGGCAGGAGGGCGACGGCGGGGGCGAGCTGGAAGATACGGCGGTCCGCGCCGGCCGGGACGACGTCCTCCTTCTGCGCGAACTTCACGCCGTCGGCGATGAGCTGGGCCCAGCCGTGGAATCCGCCGGCGTACATGGGGCCGAGGCGGCCCTGCATGTGGGCCATCACCTTGTGCTCGGTCTGACCGATGATCAGGGGGAAGGTGAGGAAGACGACGAAGACGAGCAGGAGTCGCAGGGTGACGTCGAGCACGTCGTTCACTGCGGGCCTCCTGAAGGGTTGTCGGGGGTGCGGTCGGATTCGGGGGCGGGGCGGGGCTCGGGGGCAGGCTCGGGTGACGGTTCCGACTCGGGCTGCGAGGCAGGCTCGGGTTCCGATCCGGGCTCCGGCTGCGAGGCAGGCTCGGGTTCCGATTCGGGCTCCGGCTGCGGGGCAGGCTCGGGCGCCGGTTCCGGTTCGGCTCCGGTGCCGGATACAGGCTCGGGCTCAGCGTCCGCAGCGGTGCGAGTGGCTGTGCCGGTGCTGGTGCTGGTCCCCGCGTCGTTGCCGGTGTCGGTCGTCGGGCCCGTCCCGGGTTCGGGCTCGGGCTCGGGTTCGTCGAAGGCCGGACGGGGCTGGTGCCAGGGGGCGTCGGGGCTGCGTGGCGTGACCGAGGGCTTGCGGTCGGGTCGGCCGGACTCGCGTGCGGTGGTGGCGGAGTCGGTGCTCGTCGCCTCGGGGGTGTCCGGCGCCTCCGACCGCTGACTCGCGGAGCCCTCGCTCGCACTGCGCGCACGGCGAGGACCTGGTGCCGCGGCACCGGTGTCGGCCTGCTGGGACGCCGAGCCTTCGCTCGCGGTGCGTGCCCGGCGCGGGCCGGCCGGTGCGTCGGCGCCCCGCGC
>NZ_JAOCQE010000185.1 GCF_025290915.1 Streptomyces sp. 15-116A
CCGGGGCAGGACCTGCGTCGTGGACGCGGCGCTCACCGAAGGCGCCGACCGGGCACGGCTGCTGGCCGTCGCCGAGCGGTACGGCGCCCCGTCGGTGGCCCTGGTGATGGGCACCCCGCTGGGGCTCTGCCTGGAACGCAACGCCGCGCGCCCGCCGCACCGCCGGCTGCCCGGGGACACCGTGCGCGCGCAGTACGCCCGCACCCGGGACGCCGTACCCGGCCTGCGCGCCGAAGGGTTCGCCCGGGTGGAGATCCTGCACGGCGGCCGCGCGCACGGTTGAACGCTTGGGCGGCCCGCCCCTCCTGACGGACAGTCGTACCGTCGCCGACCAGGAGGGGAACATGACAGTGCAGGTAGCGGTCGCCGGTGCCAGCGGCTACGCGGGAGGTGAGCTGCTGCGTCTGCTGCTCGATCATCCCGGCGTGGAGATCGGCGCGCTGACCGGCAACTCCAGCGCGGGAGCCCGCCTCGCGACGGTCCAGCCCCACCTGGCCCCGCTCGCCGGACGGGAGGTGGCACCCACCACCGCCGGCGAACTGGCCGGACACGACGTGGTCTTCCTCGCACTGCCGCACGGACAGTCCGCGGCCCTGGTCCGCGAACTGGGCCCCGACGTGCTGGTGGTGGACTGCGGCGCGGACTTCCGGCTGCGGGACGCGGCCGACTGGGAGACGTTCTACGGCTCCCCCCACCCGGGCACCTGGCCCTACGGGCTGCCCGAACTCCCCGGCGCCCGCGCGGCGTTGGCCGCCGCCACCCGGATCGCGGTGCCCGGCTGCTACCCGACCGCCGTCGCCCTCACCCTCTTCCCCGCATACGCCGCCCGGCTGGCCGGGCCCGAGGCCGTGGTCGTCGCCGCCTCCGGCACCTCCGGAGCCGGCCGCACCCCGCGCCCGCATCTGCTGGGCAGCGAGGTGATGGGGTCCATGAGCCCGTACGGCGTGGGCGGCGGCCACCGGCACACCCCGGAGATGGCGCAGAGCCTGAGCCAGGTGGCGGGGGAGCGGGTCACCGTGTCCTTCACCCCGATGCTGGCCCCCATGTCCCGGGGCATCCTCGCCACCTGCTCCGCTCCCGCCCTGCCCGGCGTGAGCGCCGAGGACGTCCGCGCCGCCTACACCAAGGCCTACGCCGACGAGCCGTTCGTCCGCCTGCTGCCCGAGGGACAGTGGCCCGCCACCGCCGCCGTGCGGGGCGCCAACACCGCGCTGGTCCAGGTCGCGCTGGACGAGACGGCCGGCCGGATCGTCGCCGTCGGCGCCATCGACAACCTCACCAAGGGCACCGCCGGCGGCGCGGTGCAGAGCATGAACCTCGCCCTAGGCCTGCCCGAGTCCACCGGGCTCCCCACGATCGGAGTCGCACCGTGAGCGTCACAGCAGCACGAGGGTTCACCGCGGCCGGTGTTGCCGCCGGGATCAAGAGCAACGGCAATCTGGACCTCGCCCTGGTGGTCAACACCGGCCCGTTCCGGGCAGCCGCGGGCGTCTTCACCTCCAACCGGGTCAAGGCCGCCCCCGTGCGCTGGTCCCAGCGGGTGCTGGCGGACGGCAGGCTGACCGCGGTGGTCCTCAACTCCGGTGGCGCCAACGCCTGCACCGGCCCGGCCGGGGAGCGCGACACCCGGACCACCGCGGAGCACACCGCACGGCTGCTCGGGGTCGGCCCCGACGAGGTGGCCGTCGCCTCCACCGGCCTGATCGGCGTACCGCTGCCGATGGACCGGCTGCTGCCCGGCGTGGACCGCGCGGTCGCCGCGCTCGGCCCGGACGGCGGCAAGGCGGCCGCCCTCGCCATCAAGACCACGGACACCGTGCACAAGACGGCGGTGCTGCGCGGGAGCGGCTGGACGCTGGGCGGCATGGCCAAGGGCGCGGGCATGCTCGCCCCGGGCCTGGCCACCATGCTGGTCGTGCTCACCACCGACGCCGTCGTCGAGGCGGACGAGCTGGACCGGGCGCTGCGCGCCGCCACCCGCACCACGTTCGACCGGGTCGACTCCGACGGCTGCATGTCCACCAACGACACCGTCCTGCTGCTCTCCTCGGGAGCCTCCGGCACCGTCGCCGACCCGGGCGAGTTCTCCGCGGCCGTCCGCACCGTCTGCGCCGATCTGGCCCGCCAGCTGATCAGTGACGCGGAGGGCGCCAGCAAGGACATCCGGATCGAGGTCATCGGCGCCGCCACCGAGGACGACGCGGTCGAGGTGGGCCGCGCCGTGGCCCGCAACAACCTGCTCAAGTGCGCCCTGCACGGCGAGGACCCCAACTGGGGCCGGGTGCTCTCCGCGATCGGCACCACCTCGGCCGCCTTCGACCCCGACCGGCTGAACATCGCCATGAACGGGGTGTGGGTCTGCAAGGACGGCGCCATCGGCGAGGACCGCTCCCGGGCCGACCTGAGCGGCCGGGAGATCCACATCACCGCCGACCTCGCCACCGGCGGCGAGTCCGCCGTGATCTGGGCCAACGACCTGACCGCCGAGTACGTCCACGAGAACAGCGAGTACTCCTCATGACCGCACTGTCCTCCCTGACCCCCACCGGTCTGGCCGCGGCCCGCAAACACACCGCGCTGCCCAAGGCCGACGCCCTGGTCGAGGCGCTGCCCTGGCTGGCCCGGCACCGCGGCCGCACGGTGGTCGTCAAGTTCGGCGGCAACGCCATGGTCGACGACCGGCTCAAGGCGTCCTTCGCCGAGGACATCCTCTTCCTGCACCACGCGGGGCTGCGCCCGGTGGTGGTGCACGGCGGCGGCCCGCAGATCAGCCGCCAGCTCGACCGGCTCGGCCTCGAGTCCCGGTTCGCCGGCGGGCTGCGGGTCACCTGCGACGAGACCATGGACGTCGTACGGATGGTGCTGGCCGGGCAGGTGCAGCGCGAACTGGTCGGCCTGCTCAACCGGCACGGCCCGCACGCGGTCGGTCTGACCGGCGAGGACGCCCGGCTGATGACGGCGGGCAAGGCGTACGCGCACATCGACGGCGAGCGGGTGGACATCGGCCGGGTCGGCGCGATCACCGATGTGGACGCCGGGGTGGTCCGGGCCCTGCTCGACGACGGACGCATCCCCGTGGTCTCGTCCATAGCCCGCAGCGGCGAGCCCGGCGACGCGGAGGGTCCCGGCGTCTTCAACGTCAACGCCGACACCGCCGCCGCGGCGCTGGCCACCGCGCTGGACGCCGAGATCCTGATGTTCCTCACCGACGTCGAGGGCCTCTACCGGGACTGGCCGCACAGCGACGAGGTGATCTCCCGGCTCACCGCGACCGAGCTCGCCGCGCTCCTGCCGGGCCTGGCCAGCGGGATGATCCCCAAGATGCGCGGCTGCCTGGACGCGGTGGCCGGCGGGGTGCGCAGCGCCCGGGTCATCGACGGCCGGGTCCGGCACGCGGTCCTCCTGGAGATCCTCACCGACGACGGCATCGGCACCATGGTCGTCCCCGACGACCTGCCACCCGCACACCGTGCCGCGGACACCCCGGCCCCGCCCACGACGGCCGCTCGCCCGGGCGACGCCCCCTCGGCCCCCGCTGCCACGGCCTGCCCGGCACCCGCCCTGCGCCAGGAGACGGCCGCATGACCGCCCCGACCTCCCCAAACCCACGCGTCTCCCCGAGCCCGGGGGTCTCCCCGAGCCCGGTGGTCTCCCCGAGCACGCTGGCCTCCCCAAGTCCGGGGATCTCCCCGAGCCTGGCGGTCTCCTTGAGCCCGGTGGTCTCCCCGAGCACGCCGGCTTCCCCAAGTCCGGGGATCTCCCCGAGCCTGGCGGTCTCCTTGAGCCCGGTGGTCTCCCCGAGCACGCCGGCCTCCCCAAGTCCGGGGATCTCCCCGAGCCTGGCGGTCTCCTTGAGCCCGGTGGTCTCCCCGAGCACGCCGGCCTCCCCAAGTCCGGGGATCTCCTCGAACCTGGCGGCCTCCCCGAGCCCGGGGGTCTCCCCGAGCCCGGCGGTCTGCGAGCCGTCGGCCCCGGTGCCTGCACCGGCGCCCATTTCCGCGCCCGCCCCCGTGCCTGCACCGGCGCCCACCTCCGCGCCCGCCCCCGCGCCTTCAGCGGCGCCCGCCCCCGCGCCTTCCCTGACCGAGCGCTGGCGGGCGTCCATGACCGACACCTTCGGCACGCCGCGCCTGGCCCTGGCCCGGGGCGCGGGTACCCGGGTGTGGGACGACGCCGGCAACGAGTACCTCGACCTGCTCGGCGGCATCGCGGTCAACGCCCTCGGCCACGCCCACCCGGCCGTGGTCGAGGCCGTCACCCGGCAGCTCACCACCCTCGGCCACGTCTCCAACCTCTACGTGGCCGAGCCGGCCGTGGCGCTCGCCGAACGGCTGCTCGCCCTGGCCGGACGCCCGGACGGCCGGGTCTATCTGTCCAACTCCGGTGCCGAGGCCAACGAGGCCGCCTTCAAGCTGGGCCGGCTGACCGGCCGCCGGCACATGGTCGCCGCCCACGGCGGCTTCCACGGCCGCACCATGGGCGCGCTCGCGCTGACCGGCCAGCCGGCCAAGCGCGACGCCTTCCACCCCCTGCCCGGCGACGTCACCTTCGTCCCGTACGGCGACACCGCCGCGCTGCGGGCCGCCGTCACCGAGCACACGGCGCTGGTGATCCTGGAACCGGTGCAGGGCGAGGCCGGGGTGGTCACGCCGCCGCCCGGATACCTCGCGGCGGCCCGGGAGATCACCGCGGCCACCGGGACGCTGCTGGTCCTGGACGAGATCCAGACCGGGATCGGGCGGACCGGCCACTGGCTGGCCGCCCAGGCCGAAGGCGTCGAGGCCGATGTGGTCACCCTGGCCAAGGGGCTCGGCGGCGGGCTGCCGATCGGCGCCACCCTCGCCTTCGGCCCGGCCGCCGGCCTGTTCACCCCCGGAGCCCACGGCTCCACCTTCAGCGGCAACCCGGTGGTGTGCGCGGCGGCGCTCGCCGTCCTGGACACCCTCGAGCGCGAGGAACTGCTCGGCCACGTCCGGCGCCTGGGCGACCGACTGCGCGCCGGGATCGAGGAACTGCGCCATCCGCTGGTCGCGGGGGTGCGCGGCCGCGGGCTGCTGCTCGGCCTGGTGCTCTCCCGGCCCGTGGCCGGCGAGGTGCAGCGCGCCGCCGAACAGGCAGGGCTTCTGGTCAACGCGGCCGCCCCGGACGTGATCCGGCTGGCTCCGCCGCTGATCCTCTCGGACGCCGACGTGGATCTCTTCCTGGACCGCCTCCCCTCGGTCCTGGACACCGCGGCGCCGCGCTGACCCGCCTGCGTCCCCTCCCGCACGCCGTCCCGCTCGAGGACCGGAAAGGGACTAGATAAAAAACCGCGAAGTTGGTTTGATTACTTCACACAGTCCACTCCCTGTCGGCTCCGACTGCCGGACCCATGCCGCTCGAAAGGTTGAATGATGGAAGAACGACACCCACGCCGCTGGCTCATCCTGGTGGTGCTGTGCCTCAGCACACTGGTGCTGGTGGTCGACAACATGGTGCTCACGGTCGCGGTGCCGACGATCACCGAGGAGCTCGGAGCCACCGCTCAGGACATCCAGTGGGTGCTGGAGTCCTACATGCTGGTCTTCGCGGGCCTGCTGCTCACCGCGGGCAGCCTCTCCGACAAGTTCGGCCGCCGGAAGGTCATGGTGATCGGGCTTGTCCTGTTCGGCGCGGCCTCGGCCCTCGCCATGGAGGCAACCACCCCGGACCTGCTCATCATCGGCCGTGTCCTGATGGGCGTCGGCGGCGCGCTGATCATGCCCAGCACCCTGTCCATCCTGATCACGGTCTTCGACGAGACCGAGCGCCCCAAGGCGATCGCCGCCTGGAGCGCGGTGGCCATGGTGGGCCTGGTCGGCGGCCCGCTCCTCGGCGGTGCCCTGCTCGCCCACTACTGGTGGGGCGTGGTCTTCCTGATCAACATCCCGATCGCCGCCCTCGCCATCGTCGCCGCGCTGGTCCTGATGCCGGAGTCCAAGGGGCCCTGGCGCAAGGCCGACCCGGTCGGCATGGTCCTGTCGGTGGTCGGTATGACCGCCCTGGTCTGGACGATCAACGAGCTGCCCAAGGACGGTCTGTCCCACACCGGCACCCAGATCTCCCTGGGGGTCACCGTGGTCGGTCTGATCTCCTTCGCCGTCTGGGAGAAGCGCCACCCCTCCCCGATGGTCCCGCTCGGCCTGTTCCGCGACCGCGTCTTCACCGGCGCCAGCTTCTCCCTGGTCCTGCTCACCCTCGCCAACGGCGGGCTGATGCTGGTCCTCACCCAGTACCTGCAGTTCGTCCTCGGCTACACCCCGACCGAGACCGGCCTGGCCTTCACCCCGCTCGCGGTGGCCACGCTGCTGTTCAACACCATCGGTGCCTCGCTGATCGCCAAGACCGGCAACCGCCCGATGGCCGTCATCGGCCTGCTCGTCATCGCCTCCGGCTTCGCCCTGCTGTCCACCCTGTCCATCGGTGACAGCTGGACGATCCTGGCCGGCGCGATGTGCCTGATGGGCGCGGGCAGCGGTCTGGCCATGCCGGCCGCCATGGCCGCCATGATGGGCGCCATCCCCGAGGAGCACGCCGGTGTCGGCTCCGCGCTGAACGACACCATCCAGCAGGCCGGCGCCGCCCTCGGTGTCGCCGCCCTGGGCGCCGTCCTCACCGGCGTCTTCGCCTCCAACCTGCCGGACGGCACCTCCGAGGCGGCGAAGCACTCCATCGGCGAGGCGCTGGCCGAGGCCGGACAGGACAAGAGCCTGCTCGCCCCCGTCCACGAGGCCTTCACCCAGGGCATGTCCGCCAGCTTCCTCGCCGGTGCCGCCGGCGTGGTGGCCGCCGCGGTCCTCGCCCTCTTCCTCATGAAGGAGCCCAAGAGGGCGGACGGCGCCCCGGTCGCCGACACCGCGGGGCCGGCCGACCCGGACCAGGCCCAGGAGCAGAACCGGAGCAAGGACCTGGCGGTGAGCTGACCGGCCGTCCCGCGCGTCGCCCGGTCACGCTCCGGGCCGGGTCCGCCCGAGGCAGGACCCGGCCCGCCAGGAGGGCGGTGCCGCACGAATCCCGAGAAGAGAACCTCAGGAGTCGTCCGGCACCGCTCTTGTCGTGTCCGCACCATTCCGTATGCCGTCCCACTCGTCCCCCCGGGGGAGTCCATGACCTTCACACCCGTGTCCCCGTCCGCCCCGCCCCGGCCCACCGCGCCGCCCGCCCCGCTTCCGTCCCGCCCGGTCACGCTGCGCCGTGCGCTCGCCTGGACGATCGACTTCGCGCTGATCCTGCTGTTCGCCTGGCTGCTCGGCAGCCTGACCCTGCCCCGGGTGCTCGCGTACTTAGGTGAAGCAGCCGACCTCGTCCAGTCGAACAGCTGGGAGATGCTGACCGGCGGTGAGGACGCCGTCGACCGGGTCCAGCAGCTGCTGTGGACGATGTGGCGCCGGGTCGCCGTCCTGGTGATCCAGGCCCTCGCCCTGCTGGTGGCCGGCACCTTCCTCTACCACTGGGCCTCTCTGGCCCTCTTCCGGCGCACCCCCGGCAAGGCCCTGGCCGGCCTCGAGGTCGCCTCCTGCACCCGGCGCGCGGCCGCCGTACGCGCCGCCGTCAGCACCACCGCCGACGTCGGCTGCTTCGCGCTCGCCTGCTGCCTGCTGGTCTTCGGCGCGTTCGCCGCCGCCTTCACGGTCTGGCTGCTCTCGGTGATCGTCTTCTGGTCCAACGTCCTGCCGGCCCTGGCCGCCTCCCGCCGCTCGATGGCCGACCGACTGGCCGGTACCACGGTGATACGGCGCGTCCGGCACTGATCTGGAGCCGCAAAAAGAACCATCGTCGCGGTTTTTCAACCGTCCATTTCCGGCGGTTGCACGGAGTACACGAAACGGGCGTGGAGGAGGGCCGGGGTGGGAACCCCGGCCCTCCTCCACGCCCGTTTCCCGGCGCCGCCCGTGCTCAGGCCACCTTCGGCGCCGCCCGCATCCCGATGTACACGCACGCCGTGCCGTCCGAGAGCGTGGAGAACACCACGGGCATCCAGTCCGCGCTGTACGCGCCGCTGCCCGGCCCGGCGAAGACGGTGGGGGAGAGCGGCACGAGATCCATCTCCAGCGGCGGCGAGAAGTCCTTCATCCCGTCGACGAACTCGTACACCAGATGCGCCGTGCCGTCCCGTTCGGTGACCGTGATGACCACGCCCTCCCGCCGGTAGACGCCGGTCAGCGGGGCCAGGTCCACCGTGGGCGGCTGCTCGGGCGGGGCGAACGCGGCGGGCATCCGCACCCCGGCCAGCGAGTGCAGCAGCTCCCCGAAGAGATCCTCGTAGAGCCGGCGCGCGTCCCCGCCGTTGGTCAGCAGCACCAGGGCGATCTTCGCGCCGGGCACCACCCGCAGGAACCCGTACTGCCCGATGGAGGCGCCGTCGTGGCCGAAGCCGGGCGTGCCCTCCCAGTCGTACAGCGTCCAGCCGAGCCCCCAGCCGTCCGCGCTCACCGTCCACTTGTCGGGGACGTCCACCTCGCGCCGCTGCATCGCGCGGACGGAGTCGGCCGACAGCAGCCGCTCGCCCCCGGCGAGCAGCCCCTCGTCCAGGTGCAGCTTCGCCAGCCGGGCCACGTCGCCCGCGCTGGCGAGCACGCGGCCGTAGGGGCCGGCCGAGCGCGGCATCAGGTCCCAGGCGGGAGCCGGTGCGGGCTCCTCGCCCAGTTCGCCCAGATGCCCCATGGCGGCCCGGTGCGCGAGCGCCTCCTCGGGCAGCGTCATGGTGCGCTCGAGACCGAGCGGGGTCAGCAGGCGTTCCTTCAGCGCCGTGTCCCAGGTCTGCCCGGTGAGCACCTCCACGATCCGGCCGAGCACGTTGTAGCCGAGGCTGCTGTAGGAGACCGCGGTGCCCGGAGGGCAGTCCAGGCCCACCTCGCGGGCCGCCTCCACATACCGGGCCAGGCAGTCGTCACCGCGCCCCGAGTCGTAGGTGAAGTCGCAGGTCAGACCGCTGGTGTGGGAGAGCAGCTGACGGGGCGTGATGGTGCGCGAGGCCGTTTCGTCGGCGACCGTGAAGTCCGGCAGCACCGCGCGGACCGGGGCGTCGAGGTCCAGCTTGCCCTCGTCCACCAGCTGCATGATCAGCGTCGCCGTGTAGATCTTGGCGAGCGAGCCGAGCTGGAACACCGAGTCGGTGGTGGCCTCCACCCCGGTGCCCCGGTGGAGCACCCCACTGGCCAGCTCGTACACCGTGCCGCCGACCAGGACGGCCGCGGTGGCGCCGGGGACGTGGTGCGCCGAGCGGAGCTGGTCGAGACGCGACTGCCAGTGGTCGACGTAGAGACCGAGCCCGCTGGAGTCCGCCGTCCCCCAGTCGCCGCTCACCGTCCAGTTGCCGTCGGCGTCCCAGGTCATGTTCTTCGGCAAGGCTCCTCCTCCGTTGTGCACACTGTTTTCTCGATGCGAACACCGTACGCATCCGGGGATGTTGTACGCAACGGCGGGAATCGGACACCCTGCGCAGTCGCCGGACGCCTTCACGGCTGCCCGCACGACGGCGGGATCCCGACCGTAGAACGCGGCCTTCCGCATCAGGAAGCCGTTCATACGAGCCGCCGGCGCCTCCTTGCGGACAGCACCCCTTCCGCGATGCAGTGTCGGGACCCCTGTGCACCAACGGTCCGCCGTTGCCCGGGAGCACCACGGGTCGCGTCCCGGCACCGGGCGCCTGCGCGCACACTGTGCGAACAATGCGCACACCGTATGCTGAGCGGGTCGGCCACCCAGGGCCCGAAGAGCGCCGAGCCGAAGGCGAGGAGAAGGTGAGGACACGTATGCCGCAGGGCCAGCAGCCGTCGATCCCCTCGGTCTGGACCCGCCCCCGTCCCAGGCGCGAGCACCTCACCCGGGAACGCATCGTCGCCGAGGCCGTCGGCCTCCTGGACGCCGACGGCATCGAGGCCCTCAGCATGCGCACCCTGGGCACCCGCCTCGGCGCCGGCGCCACCTCGCTCTACCGTCACGTGGCCAACCGGGACGAGCTCATCGAACTCGTCGTCGACGAGGTCTACGGCGAACTGGAGATCCCGTCCGTCCAGGACCCCGCCGACTGGCGCCCGGCCGTCGCCGACGCAGCGGCCGCCCTGCGTGCCATGGTGCTGCGCCACCCCTGGATCGCCTCGGTCCTCAGCCAGGTCGGCCTCTCCCATCTGGGCCCCAATGTCATGCGCATGTCCGACCGGATGCTCGCCCTCTTCGAGACCGCGGGCTTCCCTCCCGAGGAGACGGACAGCGCCATGAGCACCGTCGTCTCCTACGTCATCGGGGTCGCGACCAACGAGGCCGCCTACCTCTCCATGATCGCCCGCAGCGGCGGCACCGAGTCCGACTGGCTGCGCGCTCTGAGCCCCGCCGTCGAGGCCGCCACCCGCACCCACCCCCACCTGCACGCCGCCCACGTCGCCCAGCACGGCAAGGCCCCCGGAGCCGTCCGCGACGAGACCTTCGACTACGGCCTCCAGCGCCTCCTCGACGGCCTCGCGGCCCGCCTGGACCAGCTCGGGCGAACAGACGATCACGACCCCCGTCTGGACGTACCGTGCCGCCATGAGTGAGACGCAGAGGCAGCGGTGGGCCGTGTTCAGCGGATCGGTGTACGAGGAGGAGATCGGGTACGCGCGGGCCGTGGTGGACGGTGACCGTGTGCATGTGTCGGGGACGACCGGATTCGACTACGCGACGATGACGATCTCCGACGACGTGGTGGAGCAGGCCGAGCAGTGCCTGCGGAATGTCGGGGCCGCACTGGAGAAGGCGGGGTGCACCTTCGCCGACGTGGTGCGGGTGCGGTATCTGCTCCCCGAGCGCCAGGACTTCGAGCCGTGCTGGCCCGTGCTGAAGCGGTACTTCGGCGAGGTGCGCCCGGCCGCGACCATGCTGGAGTGCGGACTCGCGGATCCCCGGATGCGCATCGAGATCGAGGCGGACGCGCGGCGCGGCCCGGCCGTCGGGCTGCGTACCGAGGTCGTCGAGGGTGAGGACATGCTGCGCGCCTGGCAGCACGTCCACAACGAGATCGTGCCGCCCGCCGCGCTGTCCCTGGACGAGGTGCGCGAGCGCAGCGGCCGGTACCGGCTGGAGAACGCCTACCTCGGTGACGTCCTCGTCGGCTGCTCGACCGTCCGCCCGCCCGAGGGCCAGGAGCGGGTGGCGACCGTGATCGCCAGGGTGCTGCCCGCCTTCCGCCGGCGGGGGATAGGCACGGCACTGTACGAACGAGGGCTGGCCCACGCGCGCGAGCAGGGGGCTGGGGCGATCGAGACCGTGGTACTGGCCGCCAACGCCGACGGGCTCCGGTTCGCCGAGGCGAGCGGGTTCGTCGAGCGGGAGCGGTATGTGCTCGACGGGGGGAGCGACGAGTGGGTCGATCTCCGGCTGGCGTGAGACCGGGTGCCGCCGCACGCCGTACAACGATTGCCTCAATCTTCCGGGAACTCGATGTGCGCTGAGTCACGTTCAAGTTGAATGATTGCAAGTGAGCGAACCGTCGTGCCGTACGTGCGGACGCAGCCTGCAGGGGGTTCAGGTGAGTGCTTCCCGGCGTAGTGGGACCACGGACGAGCTGGGGCCCGACGAGCCCGAGCGGGAGAGTCGGGAGGGCTCGGACGGGTCCGATCTGCTTGCCGCCCTGCTGGACGGCATGGACGCGGCCCTGTGCGCCTTCGACGCGGACGGGGTGGTGACGCACTGGAACCGTGAGGCGGAGCGGATCCTGGGGTGGAGCGCGGCCGAGGCGGTCGGGCGGCAGGGATTCGCCGGGTGGGCCGTGCGCCGCGCGGACGCCGAGGAGGTCCAGGCGCGGCTGATGTCGGCGATGGACGCACCGGGGCGCCAGGTCCACGAGTTCGCGCTGCTGACGAAGGACGGCGGCCGGGTACTGGTGCGCACGCAGTCGGCGGCCGTGCGCGGTCCTGACGGCAAGCCCGCCGGGGTGTATTGCGCGTTCAGCGAGGTGCACGCGCAGATCGATCTGGAGCGGTCGATCGCGCTGAGCGAGGCGCTGCTTGAGGACGCCTCCTGGGGTGTCGTCCTCGTCGACGCCGATCTGCGTCCGGCGGTGGTGAACGCGGCCGCGGCGAAGGCACTGGGCACGGGGCGTACGGCGGCGCTGGGGCGGCCCCTCGGGGAGTTGCTGGCGCAGGGCGTGGAGGAGCTGGAGAGCGCGCTGACCCATGTGCTGGCGGAGGGCGCGCCGCCCGCGCCGGCGGAGATCTGGGTGAGTGTGCGGACGCCGGAGGGCGAGCGGCGCCGGTGCTGGCGCAGCGGGTTCCTGCGGCTGGCCTCACCGCTGGCGGAGGAGCCGGTTCCGCTGGGCGTGGGCTGGCTGTTCCAGGACGTGACCGAGGCCAAGCAGGGGGAGCAGGAGGCCTCCCTGCTGAGATTCCGTACGCAGCAGCTGCACCGGGCGGCGCGGGCGGCGGCGGAGTGCGAGGACCCGGCGGAGGCGGCGACGATCCACCTGGACTTCGCGCTCGCCGGGTTCGCCGACCACGCGCTGATCGACCGGGTCGCCGAGGGCGCCATGGGCGACGGGGAGAGCGCCGGACCCGTCCGGCTCGTACGGATCGCCGCGACCCCCTCCGGCGCGCCGGGGCCCAGCAAGCTCGCGGGCCGTGCGGGCCTGCCCGT
>NZ_JAOCQE010000186.1 GCF_025290915.1 Streptomyces sp. 15-116A
GGGCCGCGCCCGCCGGCGATCAGGAACCCGGCGAGGGAGGCGTCCCCGGCGCCGACGTTGCTGCGTACGGCGTCGACGCGGGCGCTGCCGTACCAGCTTCCGGCGTCGTCCACGAGCAGCTGGCCGTCGGCGCCGAGGCTCGCCAGCACGGCCCGCGCGCCCAGGCCGCGCAACTCCTCGGCGGCCTTCAGGGCGTCCCCGACGGTGGCCAGGGGGCGCCCGACCGCCTCCGCGAGCTCCTCGGCGTTGGGCTTGACCACGTCGGGCCGCTCGCGCAGGGCGGCGAGCAGCGCCGGTCCGGAGGTGTCGAGGGCGATACGGACGCCGGCGGTGTGCGCGCGGGCGACCAGTTCGGCGTACCAGGAGGGGGCGAGTCCGCGGGGCAGGCTGCCGCAGCAGGCGATCCAGTCCGTACCGGCGGACTGCCCGCGCACGGTCTCGAGCAGCAGTTCCTGCTCCTCGGGGCTGAGCTCGGGACCGGGCGCGTTGATCTTCGTGAGGACGCCGTCGGCCTCGGCGAGGGCGATGTTGGAGCGGGTGGCCCCGGCGACCGGGACCGGGGCGACCTCGATGCCCTGCCCGTGCAGCAGCTCGGCAACCAGCGCGCCCGGGGCTCCGCCCAGCGGGAGCACCGCCACGGTGCGGCGGCCCGCGGCGGCGACGGCGCGCGAGACGTTGACGCCCTTGCCGCCGGGGTCCATGCGCTCGCCGGTGGCCCGGACGACCTCGCCGCGGTCCAGGGAGGGGACCTCGTAGGTGCGGTCCAGGGAGGGGTTGGGGGTGACGGTGAGGATCATGCGCGCACTACTTCCGTGCCGCCGCGCTCGATGGCGGCGGCGTCGTCCTGGCTCAGCCCGCTGTCGGTGATCAGCAGGTCCACATCGCTCAGGTCGCCGAAGCGGGCGAAGTGCTCCTGGCCGTGTTTGGTGGAGTCGGCGAGCAGCACCACGCGGCGGGCGGCGGCCACGGCCGCGCGCTTCACCGAGGCCTCGGCGAGGTCGGGGGTGGTCAGGCCGTGCTCGACGGAGAAGCCGTTGGCCGCCACGAATAGCACGTCCGCGCGGATCTCCCCGTACGCGCGCAGCGCCCAGGCGTCCACGGCGGCGCGCGTCCGGTGCCGTACGCGCCCGCCGACCAGGTGCAGCTGGATGCCGGGGTGGTCGGCGAGGCGGGCGGCGATGGGCAGGCTGTGGGTGACGACGGTGAGGGAGTGTTCGAGGGGGATGGCGGCGGCGAGGCGTGCTGCCGTGCTTCCGGCGTCGATGATCACCGTGCCGTCGGACGGCACTTCCGCGAGGGCGGCCTTGGCGATCCGGTCCTTCTCGTCGGCGGCGGTCGTCTCGCGCTCGGCGAGGTCCGGCTCGAAGTCGAGGCGGCCGACGGGGATGGCGCCGCCGTGCACCCGGCGGACCAGTCCCGCGCGGTCCAGGGCCTTCAGGTCCCGGCGGATCGTCTCGGCGGTCACCTGGAACTCCTCGGCCAGCGAGATCACGTCCACCCGGCCGCCGTCGCGGGCCAGCCGCAGGATCTCCTGCTGCCGCTCCGGTGCATACATGTCCGCTCGCCTCCGAGAATGCCCGAACGTGTGGTTTCGCTCGGAGGCTACGCCCGGATGTCCGGGAAGTAAATACATCCGGGCATGATCGGGCATGAACGGACGTCTGGTTGTGTCCGGTCACCTGCTCGGGCATGCCGAAGGCCCGGCACACCCCCGTGGGTGCCGGGCCCTTCACAAGTGACGGTCAGGACACGAGCTCCGGCTCCTTCTCCGCCACCGGCGCCTCCTCGTCCCCCGCGCCCTCGACATGCTGCGCCGGGCGCTTCGGCAGCGCGAACATCAGCAGGAGGATCAGGCCCATCACCGCGGCCACCCAGCCCAGCGCGTGCTGGAAGCCGTCCGCGAAGGCCGGGCCCACCTCGGCCCGGGTGAGCCGCTCGTCGATCACGCCGAAGAACACCACCGACACCAGACCGAGCCCCAGCGCGTTGCCCATCTGCTGCACCGTGTTGATCAGCCCCGAGGCCGACCCGGCGTGCTCGCGCGGCACCTCGGAGAGCACCGCGTCCGTCAGCGGAGCGACGATCAGGCCCATGCCGACGCCCATGACGACGAGCGGCAGCGCCATCTGCCAGGAGGTGATGCCCATGCCGTAGTGCTCGGACTCCCAGATGTAGAGCAGCACCCCGGCGCCCATCACCAGCGCCCCCGCCTGAAGCACCTTGCGGCCGAACCGCGGGACCAGCAGTTGCACCGACATCCCGGCCGCCGCGGAGACCGCGATGGAGAACGGCACCCCGGTCAGCCCGGCCCGCAGCGCGCTCCAGCCGAGGCCGGTCTGCATGTACAGCGTCCAGACCAGGAAGAAGATCCCGAGCGCGATCCCGAACACCGTCTGCACGGCGATGCCCGCCGCGAAGCTCTTCACCTTGAACAGCGACAGCTCGATCAGCGGCGAGCCGTCCCGCGCGCTCTTGCGCCGCTCGTACGCCACCAGCGCCCCGAGGACCACGACCGCGCCGGCCATCGACACGTACCCCCACAGCGGCCAGCCCAGCTCCTCGCCCCGGGTGAGCGGGTAGATCACCATGAGCAGGCCCAGCGTCACCAGCGCGACGCCGACGAGGTCCAGCTTGAGGGCGCGCGGGGCCTTGGACTCGGTGATGAACCGGCTGCCGAGGATCAGGCCCGCGATGCCGACGGGCAGGTTGATCAGGAAGATCGGGCGCCACTGGAGCCCGAACAGGTTCCACTCCGTCAGCAGTGCGCCGAGCAGCGGACCGGACACCGCGCCCAGGCCCACGATCGCGCCGAACAGCCCGAACACCTTGCCGCGTTCGTGGGCCGGGAACGTCGCGTGCACGATCGACAGCACCTGCGGCACCATCAGCGCCGCCATCGCGCCCTGCAGGATGCGGGAGGCGACCAGCATCTCGGGGTTCACGGCGAACCCGCACAGCGCGGAGGCCAGGGTGAAGCCCCCTATGCCGATGAGGAAGATCCGCTTACGACCGTGGATGTCGCCGAGCCGGCCACCCGTGATGAGCCCGGCGGCGAAGGCCAGCGCATAGCCGGCGGTGATCCACTGGATCTGGCTGAAGGTGGCGCCCTCGGCACGCCTGATCGACGGGATCGCGACATTGACGATCGTGACGTCCACGAGGTCCATGAAGGCCGCGGTCATCACGATCGCCAGCGCGAACCAACGGCGGCGGTCGCCCGCGACGGGCGGGACGGGCTGGGTGTCGGTGAGGTTCATGCCGACCAAGCTACGGGCCCAGTAGGTCAGGTCATGTCCTAGATCTGCGGCATCCTCGAACCCATGACGACAGACACCCCGGCGCGGCTCCTCCAGCTACTCTCCCTCCTCCAGACGCCCCGCGAATGGCCCGGCGGCGAACTCGCCGAGCGGCTCGGCGTCTCCCGGCGCACGGTCCGGCGCGACATCGACCGGCTGCGCGAACTCGGCTATCCCGTGCAGGCGACCATGGGCGCGGACGGCGGCTACCGGCTGGTCGCCGGCAAGGCGATGCCGCCGCTGGTCCTGGACGACGAGGAGGCGGTGGCGATCGCGGTCGGGCTGCGCGCCGGGGCGGGGCACGCGCTCGAGGGCGTCGACGAGGCGTCGGTGCGGGCGCTGGCGAAGCTGGAGCAGGTGCTGCCGAGCAGGCTGCGCCACCGGGTCAGCACGCTCCAGGCCGCGACCACCCCGCTGACCAGCGGCGACGGCCCGACCATCGCACCCGAGACGCTGACCGTGATCGCCTCCACGATCGCCGGCCACGAGCGGCTGCGGTTCGCCTACCGCGCGGCCGACGGCACCGAGTCCCGGCGCGTGACCGAGCCGTACCGGCTGGTGTCGACCGGCCGCCGCTGGTACCTCGTCGCCTACGACCTCGACCGCGCCGACTGGCGCACGTTCCGCGTGGACCGGGTGAGCGACCCGTTCGCGACCGGCGCGCGCTTCACCCCGAGGGAGCTGCCGACGGGCAGCGCGGCGGAGTACCTACGGCGCTCCATGCAGCGCCGCCAGGACTCCTACGACCTGGACGTCACCTTCGCCGCCCCGGCCCAGGCGGTCGCGACCCGCCTCCCGGCCTGGCTGGGCACCCCCGAGCCCGTGGACGACGAGACCTGCCGCCTCCGGGCAACGGTGAGCGACACAAGGGACTGGATGGCGGTACGCCTGGCCATGCTGGGCTTCGACTTCACCATCCATGCACCGACGGAACTGGCAGAGGTGGTCAGGGAGTTGGGCGACCGCTTGAAACGAGCGGCCCCCTCAGCGCGCCCCTAGGCCCTGTCCAGGGGCGCGGAGAACAGCGCGAGCAACCACAACTCACCCGCACCCGCCACACAACGCGAACCCCCGAGCCCTCACGCGCTCCCCAACTCCCCCCAGGGAAACCCCCGCAGAGCCGCAAGATTCGCCACCGCCAACTCCGCCGGCCCTTCCCCCGACGCATCCCCCACCGCCCACCCCTCGACGGCGGTCCGCACAGCCGCACTGGCGACAGCCGCAGCAAACCGAAGCCGCGCCGCAAAGGCAACGTTGTCGAAGTCACCGGGCACTTGACGCCCCGTCACCCGCTCGGCCAGAACGTCCGCCAGCTCCCGCTCCGACGCCTGACACACCTCCGCCCACACCTTCCGCAGCGCAGGCTCCGACTCCGCCAGCCGAATCAACGTGCGCATCCACTCCCAGGACGCCGCCGAGACCCCCACACCCGGCGTCAGCGTATGCCGCACGGCCGCTTCCAGCGCCTCCGGTACGGACATCCCGGCCGGCGCCGCCCGCACCGCCTCCGCCCAGCGCCGCGCCCCCTCCTCGTAGAGCGGGGCGACGGCCTCCTCCTTCGCGGCGAAGTACCGGTAGAACGTGCGCGGGGCGATGCCCGCCGCCTGGGCGATGTCCTCCGCGCGGGTCGCCTTGAGGCCCCGCCGGACGAAGAGGCCGGCCGCGGCGCGCGCGATGGCCGTACGGGTCTCGGCCTTGCGCCGGTCGGTGAGCGAGAGCGGGCTGGGTGTGGGGGTGGTGGTGCTGGTCACGCACGGCAGGTTATGCCGATGTGGCACAATCTGCCATCTGGCGGGCCACCCCGGGGTTCAGGTTCGGGGTGGCCCGCTCTCCAGTGACACCACTGACGTGACAAAGACAGGGGAAGCCGGGCCCGGCGCCCCGGGGGAAGAGCGCCGAAGCCCGGCTGGGAAGTCCCGGCGCCGGGGGGGTTGTGCGTCGGGACGTGGTTCTGGGGACCGTACGCGAGCACGGCCGCCGATGGGGCCAGGGTGACTCGAACTCGGCTCGAACTGCCGTGAGCCGGGCTCGAACTCGCGGGCCCTGAATTCTTGTTCCCATGGCCCGTCGAGTTGAAGCGACGCGGAACAGCCAATGTTTGCGCGGTCTTTCGCCACCCGGCGTACGCCGCGGGCACTGCGGGCGTTACGCCGCCGCGTCGAAGCCGGTGTCGCGGGCCAGCTTCTTCAGTTCCAGCAGCGCGTGCTTCTCGATCTGGCGGATGCGCTCACGGGTCAGGCCGTGCTCCTTGCCGACCTCGGTCAGCGTGCGCTCGCGGCCGTCCTCGATGCCGTAGCGCATCTTGATGATCGAGGCCGTGCGCTGGTCGAGGCGGCCGATCAGGTCGTCCAGTTCCTCGCTGCGCAGCAGCGTCAGCACCGACTGCTCCGGCGACACCGCGGAGGTGTCCTCCAGCAGGTCACCGAACTGGGTCTCGCCCTCGTCGTCCACCGACATGTTCAGCGAGACAGGGTCGCGGGCCCAGTCGAGCACGTCGATCACCCGCTCCGGCGTGGAGCCCAGCTCGGCGGCGATCTCCGTGGGCTCCGGGTCCCGCCCGTGCTCGCGGTTGAACTCGCGCTGCACGCGCCGGATCCGGCCGAGCTCCTCCACCAGGTGGACGGGCAGGCGGATGGTGCGGGACTGGTCGGCTATCGAGCGCGTGATGGCCTGACGGATCCACCAGGTGGCGTACGTCGAGAACTTGAAGCCCTTGCGGTAGTCGAACTTCTCGACCGCGCGGACCAGACCGGCGTTGCCCTCCTGGATGAGGTCCAGCAGCGGCAGGCCGCTGCGGGGGTAGCGGCGGGCCACGGCGACGACCAGGCGGAGGTTGGAGCGGATGAAGATGTCCTTGGCCCGCTCGGCATCGTCGACCAGGGCCTGGAGCTCCTCGGGGGTGGCTCCGGACTTGTTCTCCTCGTACCCGTCGAGGATCTGCTGTGCGAACACACCCGCTTCGATGATCTGGGACAGCTCGACCTCCTTGGCGGCGTCGAGCAGCGGCGTGCGCGCGATCTCGTCGAGGTACATCCCGACCAGGTCCCGATCGGCGATCTCGCCGCCATGGGCGCGAACACTGCTTGCCGAGTCGGCCGTCCCGCCGGTGGCGGACTGGCGACGGGCGACGGCGCGGGTTGCCATGCGTGCTCCCTTGCGATGGTGACGTCAGCGGGTGGTCCAGCGGACGCCCGGCACGTGCTGTCAGGGCCTTGCTCGGACCGTCAAGGGTCCTTGCTCGGACTCTGCTCGGGTGCCCGGCATCCGTACGAAACAACGACTGGAATCAGGACAGAATTCCCAACCCGCCCCACAATTTTTCTGATCATGCAGTACCCTGTCCGGCCACACGGGAGGCGCGATGCCGTCGGAGTATGCAGAGGTCCAGGTCAGGCCGGGGACCGAGGGCGACCTCGGGGCCCTCACCGACCTCTACAACCACTACGTACGTGAGACGCCGATCACCTTCGACACGACGCCCTTCACTCCGGAAGAGCGCCGCCCTTGGCTGCTCTCCCACCCTGTAGACGGCCCGTACCGCCTGATGGTTGCCACGGGCGCCGATCCGCGGCGGATCCTGGGCTACGCCACGTCCAGCCCGTATCGCGCCAAGCCCGCCTACGCGACCTCCGTGGAGACGACCGTCTACGTCGCCCCCGGCGCCGGTGGCCGGGGTGTCGGCACGCTGCTCTACAAGGCCCTCTTCGAGGCCCTGGCGGGCGAGGACCTGCACCGCGCGTACGCCGGTATCGCCCAGCCCAACGAGGCGTCGACCCGGCTGCACGAGCGCTTCGGCTTCCGCCATGTCGGCACGTACCACGAGGTGGGCCGCAAGTTCGGGCACTATTGGGACGTGGCCTGGTACGAGAAGCCGCTCGGAGCCCTCTGACGCGGTCAGCCGAACTGCACCGAGCGTTTCGCCAGCCCCATCCAGAACCCGTCGATCACGGACTTCTGTTCCCCGAGGTCACCGACCGCGTCGGCGGCGCCCATGGTCACGAAGAGCGGGGCGAAGTGCTCGGTGCGCGGGTGGGCGAGCCGGCCGGCCGGGGACGTGCCGGTGAAGTCGAGCAGCGCGTCCACGTCGCCGGACTCCAGGGCCCGGCGCCCCCAGTCGTCGAACTCCGCCGACCAGGTGGGCACGCCGCCCTGCCGCAGGGCGGCGAGGTTGTGGGTGAAGAAGCCGGAGCCGATGATCAGCACGCCCTCGTCGCGCAGCGGCGCGAGCCGGCGGCCGATCTCCATGAGCCGGACCGGGTCCAGCGTCGGCATGGAGACCTGGAGGACGGGGATGTCGGCCTCGGGGTACATCTCGACGAGGGGGACGTAGGCGCCGTGGTCGAGGCCCCGGTCGGGAACGTCCTGCACGGGGCGGCCGGGGGCGCGTAGCAGCTTGCGCACGGAGTCGGCGAGCGCCGGTGCGCCGGGGGCCTCGTAGGTCACCCGGTAGTAGTGCTCGGGGAAGCCCCAGAAGTCGTACACCAGGGGAACCGTGGTGGTGGCGCCCAGGGCGAGGGGGGCCTCCTCCCAGTGGGCGGAGACGACGAGGATCGCCTTCGGGCGGGGCAGCCCGGCCGACCAGGCGGCCAGTTCGCCGGGCCAGACGGGGTCGTCGGCCAGGGGCGGGGCGCCGTGGCTGAGGTACAGGGCAGGCATGCGTTCCACCCCTCCGACTCTACGACTATTTTGTTTAACCTTCAAGAAGTGTGGCCGTAGAGTGGGATACATGAACACGGCACCCGCTTCCGCACCCTCCGAGGAACCCCGCTGGCTCACCGACCGGGAACAGGGCGTCTGGCGCGCGTACATCGAGGCCACGACCCTCCTGGAGGACCACCTCGACCGCCAGCTCCAGCACGACGCGGGCATGCCGCACGTCTACTACGGCCTGCTGGTCAAGCTCGCCGAGTCCCCCCGGCGGCGACTGCGGATGACCGAGCTGGCCATGCACGCGAAGATCACCCGCTCCCGCCTCTCGCACGCCGTCGCCCGCCTGGAGAAGCACGGCTGGGTACGCCGGGAGAACTGCCCCTCCGACAAGCGCGGCCAGTTCGCGGTGCTCACCGACGAGGGCTACGAGGTGCTGCGCCGGACCGCGCCGGGCCATGTCGCGGCCGTACGCCAGGCGGTCTTCGACCGGCTCACCCCCGCACAGCAGAAGTCCCTCGGCGAGATCATGCGGATCATCGCCGAGGGACTCCAGCCGAAGGAAGCGGGTGCGGACCTGCCCTGGCTGCGCTGAGCACGAGGCTCCGCGGTCAGCCGGGGCAGGTCCGCGGGAAGCCGTACGGACGAGGCGTCCCCTCCCCGTCCGTACGGCGTGGCCTTGCAGGCCCGAAGAGGTACCCGGCCGTCAGTGGGCGACGACCGGCACCGCCACCTCCTCGTCGGCGGTCTCGGCGGACCCGGCGACCGCCGTGGTGCCCGGCCGGCCGGCGTTGACGAAGGTCAGCGCGATGGCCGCGGCCACGACGAGGATGCCGACGGCGAACCAGATCGCGCTGGTGTAGCCCTGCACCATGCCCTGGAGCTGGACCAGCTGCTGCTGGGACCGGCTGGTGGCACCGCCGATGTGGTCGGTGATGTAGGACGTGGTGGCCGACGCGGCGATCGTGTTCAGCAGGGCCGTACCGATGGCGCCGCCCACCTGCTGCGAGGTGTTGACCATCGCGGAGGCGACACCGGAGTCCCGGGGCTCGACACCCAGGGTGGCCAGCGACATGGCCGGCATGAACGCCGTACCCATGCCCAGGCCGAGCAGCAGCATCGCCGGCAGCAGCAGGGCCGCGTACGAGGAGTCGATCTCCAGCTGGGTCAGCAGCAGCATGCCGAGCGCGGCGACCAGGAAGCCGGGGCCCATCAGCAGCCGGGGCGCGACCCGGGTCATCAGACGGGTGCCGATCTGGGTGGAGCCCGTGATCATGCCCACGATCATCGGCAGGAAGGCGAAACCGGTCTTGACCGGCGAGTAGCCCTTCACGACCTGGAGGTAGTAGGTCAGGAACAGGAACAGA
This sequence comes from Streptomyces sp. 15-116A, assembly GCF_025290915.1. Classification (GTDB taxonomy): domain Bacteria; phylum Actinomycetota; class Actinomycetes; order Streptomycetales; family Streptomycetaceae; genus Streptomyces. The sequence goes on from NZ_JAOCQE010000186.1 coordinate 9,311, forward strand.
CCGAACATCGCGATGATCGCGAGGCCGAGCGAGAGGTAGACCCCGCCGCGGTTGCGCTCGGTGACCACGCGCAGCGGCAGCAGCGGCGCCTTGACCCGCGACTCGACGACGACGAAGGCGAGGAGCAGCACGGCGGACGCCACGAACATGGCGACCGTCACGGAGTCGCTCCAGCCGTCGGACTCGGCCCGCGTGAAGCCGTAGACCAGCGCGACCAGACCGAGGGTGGACAGGACCACACCGGGGATGTCCAGCGGCGAGCGGTTGCGGCCGCCCTTGGGCTCACGGATGACGAAGTACGCACCGGCCGCGGCGACCACGGCGAACGGGATGTTCACGAAGAACGTCCAGCGCCAGTCCAGGTACTCGGTGAGGAACCCGCCGAGGATCAGACCGACGGCGCCACCGCCACCGGCGATCGCACCGTAGATGCCGAACGCCTTGGCGCGCTCCTTGCCGTCGGTGAACATCACGGCGAGCAGCGACAGCGCGGCGGGCGCGAGCAGCGCGCCGAACACACCCTGCAGGGCGCGGGAGCCGAACATCATCGCCTCGTTGGTGGCCGCACCGCCCAGCGCGGAGGCGGCGGCGAAGCCGGCGAGGCCGAGGACGAAGGTGCGCTTGCGGCCCCACAGGTCGGCGATGCGGCCGCCGAAGAGCAGCAGACCGCCGAACGCGAGGGCGTACGCGGTGACGACCCACTGGCGGTTGCCGTCCGAGATGCCCAGGTCCTGCTGGGCGGAGGGCAGGGCGATGTTCACGATGGTGGCGTCGAGGACGACCATCAGCTGGGCGAGCGCGATGAAGACGAGCGCTTTCCAGCGGTTGGGATCGACAGCACCGAGGGTGCTGTCCGGAGCCTTCGCGGCTGTTTGAGACATGGGGGTACCCACTTCGGGACGTCGTGACGGAAATTTCGGGACTGGGTGGAGAAAAAGGGTGTGAAAAGGGTGTGCTGAGGGCGGGACTCGTCAGCTCTCGATCAGCGCTGACGGCCCGTGGCGTCGTGGAATCGGTCGGGACTCGTCGGTGGCAGGTCGGTCAGGCCTGGCGGAGGTCCTCCATGGTGACGGCGGTGCCCGGCAGGACGGTCCGGGCCGGGGCCCGCATCCCGTCCAGGAGCAGTTGCAGATGCCGGTGGACGAAACGGTCGAAGCGCTCAGCGTTCCCGCATCCGGTGCCGGCCGGGGGCCGGCTCAGCTGCGAGACGCCGACCAGCAGATCACCGAACTCCACGTCGTCACGGAGCTGACCGGCCGCCTTCGCGCGGTCCATCAGCCGTACGACGAGGTCCTCGACGCGCCGCCGGGCCTCTTCCAGGTCGGGGTGGTGCTGGTCGAAGGTGCTGGAGACCATCGGGCACAGCGCGCTGATCCGCTCGTCGGCGGCGGTGTGCGCGAAGCGCTCCAGGGCCTCGAAGGCGTCCCCGGTCTCGGCGAGCGCCTGCTCGGCCGCCCGCGCCGTACGGTCCATCACGGAACAGACGACCTCGCGCACGAGCGCGTCGCGATCGGGGAAGTTGCGGTACACCGTGGCGTTGCCGACGCCGGCCCGGCGGGCGATCTCGTCGAGCGGCACGTCCGGCCCGAATACGACGAACATCTCTCGGGCGGCGGTGACGATCCGCTCCCGGTTGCGCAGGGCGTCGGCACGCGGCCGGGGCGCCTTGCGCGGTACGGGGGTGGCGGTCTGCACGGTGCGCTCCTGTGGGTTGTTGCTTGAGTGTGGCGATCCGGGGAGCGGTTCCCCGTTTCGCGCGGACACAGGTCTAAACGGGGAAGGGGTCCCCGGTTATTTCCCCGCCGCCGAGAAATCTCTTTGTGATCTGGCTCACAAGCATGGCGGGACGGAACCCCACGATCGGCCCGCTCAGCGAGCGCCCGCGCACCCGGCGACGCAGGGTGATCGAGAGGGTGCAGCCGGAGACCGGCGGCTGCCGTGTGGAGCGGAGGGTCCCCGCATGCAGCCGCAGCCGAGCAGACGCGCCATATCCCCGCGCCGCCTCGCCGCCCTGGGCTGCGTCACCGCCCTGACCCTCGCCGTCAGCACCTCGGCCGGCAACGGCCGCCTCTCCCCCGGCGCCTCGGCCGCCGGCGCCGGATCCGGAGCCGTCCCGAGCCTCCTGTCCCGCACCTCCGCGCACGGCCCCTGTCTGATCAGCAGCTCCCGCGAGGTCCAGATGTCCGAGGGCATCCCGACGGCACCCGGCTACACCCGATCCACCGGCACGGTCCGCGCCCTCACCCTGATGATCGACTTCTCCGACGCACCCGGCGAGGGTGACGCCCTCGACCGCTACCGGGAGTTCTTCCCGAAGACCCAGCAGTGGTTCCGCACCAGCTCCTACGGCCGCCTGGACTACCGCCCCGAGATCCCGATCCCGGACTGGCTGCGCATGCCCAAGTCGTTCCGCGCCTACGGCATAGAGCGCGGCGCCCCCTTCGACCCCGGGTACCGGGACCTGGTCCGCGACATCGTGGAGGCGGCCGACTCCAAGGTGGACTTCCAGGAGTACGACCTGCTGAACGTGCTGGTGACGCCCAACGCGGGCCCCTCCGCCCTCGACACGGTCCTGTCCGTCACCTTCGCCGGCAACACCCAGGCCCCGACCGCGGACGGCGCCCCCGTCGCCAACGCCTCCTTCGTCTACTCCCGCCAGGACGACGGCTCCGGCACCTACGGCGACACCGGCTACCGCGTGCTGCCGCACGAGAACGGCCACGTCTTCGGCCTGCCCGACCTCTACACCTCCGAGGGCGGGGGCGCGGTCGGCCACTGGGACATCATGAGCGAGGACTGGGGCGCCAACAACGACCTCCTCGCCTGGCACAAGTGGAAGCTGGGCTGGCTGGACGCGGCCCAGGTCCACTGCGCGGCCGGCGCCGGCACGAAGGAGTACACCCTCACGCCGCTGGCCCGCGCGGGCGGCCCCAAGCTCGTCTTCGTACCGCTGGACGACCGGACCGGATACGCCGTCGAGGTCCGCACCCAGGCCGGCAACGACGAGGCCGTGTGCCGCCCCGGCGTCCTGATCTACAAGGTCGACGCGAACGTGGACACCGGTATGGGTCCGATCACGGTGTACGACGCCCAGCGGGACAGCGGCGGCTGCACGCGCAGCCCGAACGTCCACGCGGAACTGTCGGACGCGCCGTTCCGGGAGGGGCAGAGCTTTGTGGACCGGGGGGAAGGGGTGCGGGTGACGGTGGTGGAGGTGCCGGGGGCGGGGGCGGAGGCG
>NZ_JAOCQE010000187.1 GCF_025290915.1 Streptomyces sp. 15-116A
AGCCGCCCGGCGCCTGTGGCGGCGCGGGCGCGGGTGCGGGGCCCTGGTGCGGGCCCGGGTGGTGTGCGGCCGGTGACCAGCCGAGGGCCGCTCCGTGCCCCGGCTGATGGGGCGGCGGCAGCGGAGAACCCACTGCGTGCTGCATCCGGTGCCACTCCGTCTCGTACAGGCAATGGGGCGTTGACAGCAGGGGGTGGCCCCGCTTCCTACCGAACGGTACCGCCCCCTGTCGTCATGGTGTGAACGGGCGAGGGCGGTCCTGAGTGCCCGTCATGCCGGGGCGATGTGTCGAGGCTTACTCGCCGACTTCTCCGTACGCGGCCAGCAGGACGGCCGGGTCCGGGCCCTCCAGGACCGTGGGCTTGGCGAGGCCGTCGAGGACGATGAAGCGCAGCAGGTCGCCGCGGGACTTCTTGTCGACCTTCATGGTCTCCAGGAGCTTGGGCCACTGGTCGTAGCGGTAGTGGAGGGGAAGGCCGACGGATTCGAGGATCGTGCGGTGGCGGTCGGCCGTCGCGTCGTCCAGACGGCCCGCGAGGCGGCCCAGTTCGGCGGCGAAGTGCATGCCGACGGCGACGGCGGCGCCGTGGCGCCACTTGTAGCGCTCGTTCTTCTCGATGGCGTGGCCCAGGGTGTGGCCGTAGTTGAGGATCTCGCGCAGGCCCGATTCCTTGAGGTCGGAGGAGACCACGTCGGCCTTCACGCGGATCGAGCGTTCGATGAGTTCCGCGGTGTGGGGGCCCGCGGGGGTGCGGGCCGCCTGCGGGTCGGACTCGATGAGGTCGAGGATCACCGGGTCGGCGATGAAGCCGGCCTTGATGACCTCCGCGAGGCCGGAGACGTAGTCGTTGACCGGGAGAGAGTCGAGGGCGGCGAGATCGCAGAGGACGCCGGCCGGGGGGTGGAAGGCGCCGACGAGGTTCTTGCCCTCGGCGGTGTTGATGCCCGTCTTGCCGCCGACCGCGGCGTCCACCATGGCCAGGACCGTGGTCGGAATGGCGATCCAGCGGACGCCGCGCAGCCAGGTCGCGGCCACGAAACCGGCCAGGTCGGTGGTGGCGCCGCCGCCCACGCCGACGATGACGTCGGTGCGGGTGAAGCCGGACTGGCCGAGCGCCTTCCAGCAGTAGGCGGCGACCTCGGCGGTCTTGGCCTCCTCAGCGTTGGGCACCTGGATGGCGATCGCTTCGTAGCCGTGCTCCGCCAGGTCGGCGCGGAGAGCGTCGCCCGTCTCGGCGAGTGCCTCAGGGTGGACGATGGCGACCCGCTTGGCCTTGTCGCCGATCAGTCCCGCCAGCTCGCCCAGGAGTTGACGGCCCACCAGGACGTCATACGGGTCGGTGCCCGCCGTGCCGCCGATGTGGATCCGCGTCACTGCCTCGCTCATGCTTCTTTCAACTCCAGTGCGTCCAGGGCGGCTTCGGTGACCTCTTCGGGGGTGCGGCCGTCCGTGGGTACGACGGCCGTGGCGACCTCCTCGTACAGGTGCCGTCTGGCCTCCATCAGTTCGCGCCACTGCTTGCGCGGGTTGACCGCGAGCAGCGGGCGGGCGGCGTTGAGGCCGGTGCGCTTGACGGCCTCCTCGACGTCCATGGAGAGGTAGACGACCCGCTGCCCGGTGAGCAGGGCGCGGGTGTCGGCGTCGAGGACGGCGCCGCCGCCGAGCGCGAGGACGCCCTCGTGCTCGGCGAGCGCGGTGTGCACGGCCCGCTTCTCGATCGCGCGGAAGGCGGGCTCGCCCTCGTCGACGAAGATGTCGGCGATGCTGCGGCCCTCGACGGCGACGATGTCGTCGTCGGTGTCGCGGTAGCCGACGCCCAGCCGGTCGGCGAGGAGCTGCCCGACGGTGGACTTGCCCACGCCCATCGGGCCGACCAGCACGATCAGCGGTGCGCTCATCGGATGGCCAGGTTGTCGAGGTACGAGCGCACGTTGCGGCGGGTCTCGGTGACGCTGTCGCCGCCGAACTTCTCCGCGACCGCGTCCGCGAGGACTAGGGCGACCATGGCCTCGGCGACGATTCCGGCGGCCGGGACCGCGGAGACGTCGGAGCGCTGGTGGTGGGCCTGCGCCGCCTCGCCGGTGGTGACGTCCACGGTCTGCAGGGCGCGCGGCACGGTGGCGATCGGCTTCATCGCCGCCCGCACGCGCAGGAGTTCGCCGGTGGACAGGCCGCCCTCGGTGCCGCCGGAGCGGCCGGAGACACGGCGGATGCCTTCGGGGGTGTTGACGATCTCGTCGTGCGCCTTGGAGCCGGGAACGCGGGCGAGCTCGAAGCCGTCGCCGACCTCGACGCCCTTGATGGCCTGGATGCCCATGAGCGCACCGGCCAGGCGCGCGTCCAGCTTGCGGTCCCAGTGCACGTGCGAGCCGAGGCCCACGGGCACGCCGTACGCCAGCACCTCGACCACGCCACCGAGGGTGTCGCCGTCCTTGTGCGCCTGGTCGACCTCGGCGACCATCGCCTTCGAGGTGTCCGCGTCCAGGCAGCGCAGCGGGTCGGCGTCCAGCTTCTCGACGTCGGCCGGCGTGGGGTACACACCCTGCGGGGCCTTCACCGAGCACAGCTCGACGACATGGCTGACGATCTCGATACCGGCCGTCTCCTTGAGGTACGACCGGGCGACGGCGCCCAGCGCCACACGGGCCGCCGTCTCACGGGCGGAGGCGCGCTCCAGCACCGGACGGGCCTCGTCGAAGCCGTACTTCTGCATCCCGGCGAGGTCGGCGTGGCCGGGGCGGGGGCGGGTCAGCGGCGCGTTGCGCGCGAGGCCCGCGAGGATCTCCGGGTCGACCGGGTCGGCCGCCATGACCTGCTCCCACTTGGGCCACTCGGTGTTGCCCACCATGATGGCGACCGGGGAGCCGAGGGTCAGTCCGTGGCGGACACCGCCGAGGAACGTCACCTCGTCACGCTCGAACTTCATCCGGGCACCGCGCCCATAGCCCAGCCGCCGCCTCGCCAGATGGTCCGCCACCATGTCCGTGGTGATCGGCACGCCGGCGGGAAGACCCTCCAGCGTCGCGACGAGTGCGGGACCGTGGGACTCCCCCGCGGTCAGCCAGCGCAACCTGCTCAACGGTGCTCCTCAGTGCTCGCGCCCTGGTACTGCCCTGCGCACGCGCGTCCTCGCGTACGGCTGCGGCGTGAACGGGGTGCGCGGCCCCGGCCCGCCACCTCCGATCCTCCCACGTCCGGGCCCGGTGTCCGGCCGCCGGTCCAACTGGCGGACGGCGCGATCAGGCCGAGCCGTCCCCCGGGCGCTGCTGAGGGGCATAGGCGCCGAGGAAGTCCGTCCCGCTCTGCTGCTGGGCCGGGGCGGGCCGCTGGGCCTCGGGGGCGTACGGGCCCAGGTAGTCCGCGCCGCTGCCCTGGCCGTACTGGGCGGCGGCGTGGATCGGCTGTCCGGAGCGGACGGCTCGGCGGTGGGCGATCTTGCGCTTGATCTTGACGACGTAGTGCGCGAGGACGGCGACCACGACCAGGGCGAGCACCGTGATCTGCACCCAGTCGGGCAGAAAGCCCAGCAGCGACTCGAATATCTGCGTCTTCCAGCCGGCCAGTGAGATGCCTGTGGACATGGACGTCGTTCCCCTCCCCTGCTCCGCCCCCTGCGGAACCGAGAGTGGATCTTAGCGGGCCGCGAGTGCCCTCTCGCCCGCTTTTCGCATGGCCTCCAGCGGCGCCGGAGAGCGTCCCGTCATCTGCTCGACCTGAAGGACAGCCTGGTGCACCAGCAGATCCAGCCCGCTGACCACCGCCCCGCCGTACGCCGACCAGCGGGCCGCGAGGACGGTCGGCCAGGGGTCGTAGAGCACGTCGAAGAGCGCGGCAGGGCGCTCCGGGACCGCTCGGGCGAGCGGGTCGGTCACACCGGCGGGGGTCGTGGTGATCACGAGCGGGGCATGCAGGGCCTGCTCGGCGTCGTCCCAGTCGGCGATACGGACCGCGGCCTCCAGCCGTTCGGCCCACTCGCGCATCTCGGCGGCCCGGGCCTCGCTGCGGACGTAGACGGTGACCTCGCCCGTGCAGATCCGCGCGAGCGCGGCGAGCGCGGAGGAGGCGGTGGCGCCGGCGCCGAGGATGGCCGCGTGGTCCACCTTGTCGATGCCGTGCTCACGCAGGGCGGCGACCATGCCGGGGATGTCGGTGTTGTCGCCGGTCCGGCGGCCGTCGGCGGTGAAGACGACCGTGTTCACCGCGTCGACCGAGGCCGCCGTGTCGCTGATCGAGTCCAGCAGCGGGATCACGGCCCGCTTCAGCGGCATGGTCAGTGACAGGCCCGCCCACTCGGACCCCAGCGTCTCGAAGAACCCCGGCAGCGCCTTCTCGTCCACCTCGAAGCGGTCGTACGTCCAGCCCTCGAGGCCCAGCTCCGCATACGCGGCGCGATGCAGCACCGGGGAGAGGGAGTGGGCGATCGGGGAGCCGAGAACGGCAGCCCGGCGCGGTGCGACCATCAGTTGTTCCTCGAGGCGTTGAACTTGTCGACCAGCTTCTGGTGCTCGGCGTTGGTCTTGGTGAACTTGCTGGTCTTCCCGTCGAGCGAGATGAAGTAGTACCAGCCGTCGTCCGTCGGGTCGAGCGCGCCCTTGATCGCGTCCTCACCGGGGTTGCCGATGGGTCCGGGCGGCAGGCCCTTGTAGTAGTACGTGTTGTACGGGTTGTCGTAGTTCCGGAGCTCTTCGAGCGTGAGGTCGATCTTGCTCTGGTTCCTGACGTAGTTGTACGTGGAGTCGAACTCCAGCATGCCGTTGGTCTCGGTGTTGCCGGGCTTGAGCCGGTTGTAGATGACCTCCGCCATCTTGCGGAAGTCGTCGTGGCTCGTGCCCTCGGCCTGGACGAGGCTGGCGACGGTGACGAGCTGCCAGGGATCCTTGAGCCCGAGGCTCTCGGCCTTCGCCTCGACGTCGAGCTTCTCGTAGACGTCGGTGGCCTGCGCGACCATGCGCTTGAGGACGTCCTCGGGCTTCTGCCCCTTGGAGACGCCGTAGCTGGAGGGGAAGAGGAACCCTTCCAGCGGGTCCTTGACGTTCTCGTGGCCCGTCGCCCAGTCCGGGAGCCCCAGCTTCTCCCAGTCCTCCTTGGCGGCCTTGGCGGTGGTGCCCGCCTTGACGCCGAGGCGCGCGTCGATGGCCTTGTAGATCTGGGTGTTGCGCCAGCCCTCGGCGATGATCAGGTTGTTGCGGCTCTTCGGGCTGAGCATGAGCTCGACCGCGCTCGCGGCCGACATCTCCTTCTCCAGCGTGTAGACGCCGTGCTGGATCGACTTGCCCTGCGGATTGCCCGCCTGTGCCGCGGTGAAGGCGTCGACGCTCTTGACCACTCCGGCCTTCTTGAGCTCCTGGCCGATGACGGCGCCGGTCGCGCCCTCGGGGATGGTGACGGTCACCTGCTGCCCATTGCCGTCCCCGGCGAAGTCCGGCGCGCTGCCGAAACGATCCTGGTAGAACTGGTACCCGAAATATCCGACACCGGCGATGCCCCCGCCGAAGACCAGCGCCACCACCAGGCAGGCGCAGCCGCTGCGGCGTTTCTTCTCCTTGCCGCCCCGGCCGCCGCGGCGACGGCGGTCGCCCGGCTCGTCGTCGTAGCCGTCGTCGTCATCGTCGCCGCCACCCGCGAAGAAGGCGTGTTCACCCTGGTCAGGTCCAGGGTCCCAGTCGGTCACCGGCTCGGGTTCGGCGCGCCGGCGACTCGGCGGCTCGGGCGGGGGGTACGCCTCCGGGGTGCCGTAGTAGTCGGAGTGCTGCCCGCCGTAGGTACCGCCCTGCTGTCCGTAGGGGTCCTGGGGAACGGCGGCGTACGGGTCCTGCGGGTGCCCGCCGGTGTTCCAGCCGCCGGTGTCGTAGGGCTGCTGCTGATGCTGCGGGGCGTACTGCTGGTCGTACTGCGGATACTGCTGTCCGCCGTAACCGTTCTGCTCGGCGGTGCCCCAGTCGCCGTACTGCTGCGCCTGCGGCTGCTGCGGATAGTGCTGCGGCTGGCCGCCGTAGGGGGACTGCCGGCCCTGCTCGGCCTGCTGTCCTCCCCATCCGTCGTCCCCGTACAACGGGTCGTCCGGATGCCACGGTTCGGAGCCTTGGCCCCGGCCATACTCAGTCATCGATCCCCTAGAGCCGCGAGGCGGTGGGCGCCCGGCCACCTGAAGACCCTGGCTCCCGTTCCGCCTCTCTTTGTGCGGCGGCTGTTCGAACACCGCCGCATCGCGCGGAACGTTACCGTATCGCGATCAGATGACCACTTCGACGCCCTCGCCGGGTGCATTACCTGACACCCGTTCGGATTCCAGGGCCTGCTGGAGGATGATCACGGCGGCTGCCTGGTCGATGACCGATCTGCCCTTCTTGGACTTCACTCCGGAGGCGCGCAGCCCCTGGCTCGCCGTGACCGTCGTCATGCGTTCGTCGACGAGGCGTACGGGGACAGGGGCGATGTTCCCGGCCAGTTCCTGGGCGAAGGTGCGGACCTTGGCGGCCGCCGGGCCCTCGCCCCCCTTGAGGGAGCGAGGGAGGCCGACGACGACCTCGATGGGCTCGTACTCCTCGACGAGCTGCTTCAGGCGGCGGTGCGCGGCCGGGACGTCCCGGCCGGGGACGGTCTCGACCGGGGTGGCGAGGATCCCGTCGGGGTCGCAGGAGGCGACCCCGATGCGGGCGTCCCCGACGTCCACGGCGAGACGGCGTCCTCTGCGCATTACTTGGCCGTCTCCGTGACCAGGCGCTCGACGGCCTCGACGGCCTCGCCGACGGCGGCCGGGTTCTGGCCGCCGCCCTGGGCGACGTCCGGCTTGCCGCCTCCGCCGCCGCCGAGGGTCTTAGCGGCGGTGCGGACCAGGTCACCGGCCTTGAGTCCGCGCTCGCGGGCGGCCTCGTTGGTGGCGATGACCGTGAGCGGCTTGCCGTTGTTCACCGTGAACAGGGCGACCACGGCGGCGCGTCCGCCCTGGATACGGCCGCGGACGTCGAGGACCAGCTTGCGCAGGTCGTCGGCGCCGGTGCCGTCGGGGACCTGGCCGGTGACGACGGCGATACCGCGGATGTCCTTGGCGGACTCGGCGAGACCGGCAGCGGCCTGGAGCACCTTCTCGGCGCGGAACTTCTCGATCTCCTTCTCGGCGTCCTTGAGCTTGGCCAGCATGCCGGCCACCTTCTCCGGAAGCTCCTCGGAGCGGCCCTTGAGCAGTTCGGTGAGCTGGTTGACGACCGTGTGCTCGCGGGCGAGGAAGTTGTAGGCGTCCACGCCGACCAGGGCCTCGATCCGGCGTACACCGGAGCCGATGGAGGACTCGCCGAGCAGCTTCACCAGGCCCAGCTGGGCGGTGTTGTGGACGTGGGTGCCGCCGCACAGTTCCTTGGAGAAGTCGCCGATGGTCACCACGCGCACGCGGTCGCCGTACTTCTCGCCGAACTCGGCGATGGCGCCCTGCTTCCTGGCCTCGTCGATGCCCATGACGTCGGCGCGGACGTCGAGGTCGCGGGCGAGCACCTCGTTGATCTTCTGCTCGACGTCCAGCATCACCGTCTGCGGTACGGCGGACGGCGAGCCGAAGTCGAAGCGGAAGCGGCCGGGCTGGTTCTCGGAACCGGCCTGGGCGGCCGTCGGGCCGAGGGCGTCGCGCAGGGCCTGGTGGGTGAGGTGGGTGGCCGAGTGGGCGCGGGCGATGGCCTTGCGGCGGCGGGCGTCGATGGAGGCGTGGGCCTTGGCGCCGACGGTGACCTCGCCGACCTGGACGACGCCCTTGTGGACGTAGACGCCCGGGACCGGCTTCTGGCAGTCGCGGACCTCGATGACGGCACCGGAGTCGGCCTTGATCCGGCCGGTGTCGCCGATCTGGCCGCCGCCCTCGGCGTAGAAGGGGGTGCGGTCGAGGACGATCTCGACCTCGTCGCCCTCGGTGGCGGCCGGGGAGGAGATGCCGTCGACGAGGATGCCGACGATGGTGGACTCGCCCTCGGTGTCGGTGTAGCCGATGAAGTCGGTGGCGCCGGCGCGGTCGGCGATCTCGCGGTAGGCGCCGAGGTCGGCGTGGCCGGTCTTCTTGGCCTGGGCGTCGGCCTTGGCGCGCTCCCGCTGCTCCTTCATCAGGCGGCGGAAGCCCTCCTCGTCCACGGAGAGGCCCTGCTCGGCGGCCATCTCCAGGGTGAGGTCGATCGGGAAGCCCCAGGTGTCGTGGAGCAGGAAGGCCTTGTCGCCGGGCAGAACGCTGGACCCGGCGGCCTTCGTCTCGGTCACGGCGGTGTCGAGGATGTTGGTGCCGGCCTTGAGCGTCTTGAGGAAGGCGTTCTCCTCGGCGAGGGCGACCTTCTCGATGCGCTCGCGGTCGGTGATCAGCTCCGGGTACTGCTGGCCCATCATGCCGATGACGACGTCGATGAGGTCCCCCACGACCGGGCCGGTGGCGCCGAGCAGGCGCATGTTGCGGATGGCGCGGCGCATGATGCGGCGCAGCACGTAGCCGCGGCCCTCGTTGCCCGGGGTGACGCCGTCGCCGATGAGCATGGTGGCGGTGCGCATGTGGTCGGTGACCACGCGCAGGGAGACGTCCGAGGCGTGGGCGTCGCCGTAGCGGACGCCGGTGAGCTCGGTGGCCTTGTCGATGACGGCCATGGAGGTGTCGATCTCGTACATGTTCTGCACGCCCTGCAGAATCATGGCGAGGCGTTCCAGCCCGAGGCCGGTGTCGATGTTCTTGCTGGGCAGGTCGCCGAGGATCTCGAAGTTGTCCTTGCCGGTGCCCTCGCCCCGCTCGTACTGCATGAAGACGAGGTTCCAGATCTCCACGTACCGCTCGTCGTTGACGGCGGGGCCGCCCTCGGCGCCGAACTCGGGGCCGCGGTCGTAGTTGATCTCGGAGCAGGGGCCGCAGGGGCCGGGGACGCCCATGGACCAGTAGTTGTCCTTCATGCCAAGGCGCTGGATGCGCTCCTTGGGCACGCCGACGACCTCGTGCCAGATGCGCTCGGCCTCGTCGTCGTCCTTGTAGACGGTGATCCACAGGCGCTCGGGGTCGAGGCCGTAACCGCCCTTGTCCTGGGGCGTGGTGAGCAGCTCCCAGGCGAGCTTGATGGCGCCTTCCTTGAAGTAGTCGCCGAAGGAGAAGTTGCCGCACATCTGGAAGAACGTGCCGTGCCGGGTGGTCTTGCCGACCTCTTCGATGTCCGGGGTGCGCACGCACTTCTGGACGCTGGTGGCGCGGGCGAAGGGCGGCTTGACCTCACCCAGGAAGTAGGGCTTGAAGGGCACCATGCCGGCGGGGACGAGCAGCAGAGTCGGGTCGTCCGCGATGAGCGACGCCGACGGGACGACGGTGTGCCCGCGCTCCTCGAAGAAGCTCAGCCAGCGGCGGCGGATCTCGGCCGACTCCATCAGTGGTCCTCATTCCGGTTGTACGGGTACGTCTTGTACGTCAGGCCCTCGACGTACGGGGGGTGGTTGCGGTTCTCGATGACGGCGTAGTGCCGGGGGGCGGGGAGTTCGCGGTCGACGGGGGCGTTGATGCCGAGCGCGTCGCCCAGTTCGGCCTCCCGCTGGGCCATGTTGTCGCGGACCTCGAGTGCGAAGTCCACCGCGCGGTCCTTCAGCCGGCCGCCCGCCTCGAGCGCCTTGTTCGCCGCGGTGACGGCGAGGTGCTCGGGCGTCAGCTGCTTGAGCTTCCGGTTGACCTTGGTGGTGGCCCACACGCCGGCGGCGACGCCGGTGGTGAACCAGAACGTTCGGCGGAACATCGCTGGGTCAGTCTCTCTTTCCCCGGAACGTCCCACGGCCGCGCTTGTCGCGGCGCGCGCCCGGGACGGTGCGGCCCACGATCACGGTACGTCCCGGCGCCGCGGCGGGCGCCTCCTCCTTGCGGCCGCCCAGGGCCCGGCGCACGCCGTAACCGAAGGCGGCGACCTTCACCAGGGGGCCGCCGAAGGTGGAGGCGACGGTGGTGGACAGCGCGGAGGCGTTGGAGGTGACCTCCTGGACGTCGGAGGCGATCGCGTCGACCCGTTCGATCTGGGTCTGCGCGGAGCGCACCGCCGCGGAGGCGTCGGCCAGCAGCGGGACGGCCTGGTCGGTCACGTCCGCCACGAGCTTGGTGGTCGCCCTGAGCGTCTGGGCCAGCCTCGCGAGAGCCACCGCGAGGAAGGAGACCAGGATCGCCCAGAAGACGGCCACCAGGATCCCGGCCACCTCTCCACCGGACACTGTGTGCACCCGCTCCCTGAAACGTGCCTGAACATCGAGAAAGTCGTGTCACCGAGCCTATCGCGCCGGTGGTGGGACTCCGTACCGGATTAGGACCGGGCGCGGGTGGAGTTGCGCGGAAGCGATTGTACGCAGTGCACATGGCTGAGTACGCTCCGTGCCCTATGTGGGATCTACGGCGCGACGGCACCCCGGTGCCCGGCAATCTGCCCCTGGAGCCCGATGCCTTCGTGGGGCGGGAGGCGGAACTGGCGGGGCTGCGGCGGGCGCTGGACGGCTCGCGGCTGGTGACGGTGACCGGGGTGGGCGGCGTCGGCAAGTCGCGGCTGGCCGCTCGGGCCGCCGCCGCATGTGCGCCGCCGGACGGGGTGTGGCGGGTGGAGATGGCGCCGCTGAGGGATCCGGAGTTCCTGGACTACGCCGTGGTGGAGGCGCTGGGGCTGACGGATCACACCACCCGGTCACCGCGCGAGTGCCTGCTGGATCATCTGGCGGAGCGTCAGCTGCTGCTGGTCCTGGACGGTTTCGAGCACCTGGTGGAGGCCTGCGCCGAGCTGGTGTCCGAGCTGCTGCGACGAGCCCCGGGGCTGCGGGTGCTCGCCGTGGGCCGCAGGGCGCTGTCGGTGTCCGGGGAGCGGCTGGTGTCCCTGGCCCCGCTGTGCGAGGAGGAGGCGGTGCGGCTGCTGGAGGTGCGCACGGGGCAGCGCTCCGCAGACGCCGGGGAGCCAGGTGTCCTCGCGGACGAGCACGACGTGCGGGAGCTGTGCCGGCGGCTGGAGGGGATTCCGCTGGCGATCGAGCTGGCGGCCGGGCGGCTGGGGGCGTTGTCGCCGCGGCAGTTGCTGGAGCGGCTCGACGACCGGTTCCGGCTGCTGACCGGGGGCAACCGGGACGCGTTGCCCCGGCACCGGGCGCTGCGGACGGCGATCGGCTGGAGCCACGAACTGTGCACCCCCGAGGAGCGGTTGCTGTGGGCGCGGCTCTCGGTGTTCGCGGGGCGTTTCGACCTGGAGGCCGCCGAGTACGTGTGCGGCGGGGACGGACTGCCCGCGGACGACGTCCTCGACGTGCTGTCCGCGCTGCTCGCCCAGTCGGTGGTGACGCGGGAGGACACCGCGGCCGGGGTGGGCTACCGGATGCTGGACACGGTGCGTGCGTACGGCGCGGACTGGCTGGCGGCCACTGGGGACGCGGAGCGGCTGCGGCGGCGCCACCGGGACTGGTATCTCGGCTTCGCCACCTGGTGCGAGCTGGACTGGTTCTCGCCCCGGCAGGCAGAGATCGCCGCACGGGTGGAGGCGGAGCTGCCGAATCTGCGCAGCGCCCTGGAGCAGGGTCTCGCCGATCCGGACGAGGCGCATCTGGGCCAGTACCTCGCCGGTTCGCTGTGGTTCTACTGGGTCGGCTGCGGGCGGCTGTCGGAGGGCCGGCACTGGCTGGAGCAGGCCGTGCGGCTCGACTCCGGTCATGAGCAGTCCCGGCTGAAGGCGCTGTGGGTGCTGGGCTATGTGGCGATCCTGCAGGGCGACACCGTGTTCGCGCTCGGGGCGCTGCAGGAGTGCCGCCGGGAGGCCGAGCGGGCTGCGAGCCCCACGGCGCTGGCGTACGCGGAGCACCGCACCGGCTGTCTCGCCCTGGTCACCGACGACATGCCCCGCGCGGAGACGCTGCTGCGTTCGGCGCTGGAGCGCTACGCGGAGATCGGGGAGCTCAACAGCAACGTCCTGATGGGCCAGGTGGAGCTGGCGATGACGCGCGCCTTCCAGGGCGATCTGCCGGACGCGGTGCGGCTGTGCGAGGACGTGCGCCGGGTGTGCGAGGACCACGGCGAGCGGTGGGCCCGCACCTACGCGCTGTACGTGCTGGCGTACGCGGCCTGGAGCGAGGGCGAGCTCGGCACGGCCCGCGCACTGCTCGGCGACTGTCTGGGCGCGGCCCACGGGTTCAGCGATCTGCTCGGCTCGGTGCTGTCCCTGGAGCTGCTCGCCCTGGTCACGGCGGCGGAGGGCGACGCGGCCGAGGCGGCGGTGCTGCAGGGGGCGGCGCGGCGGATGTGGCCGTCGGTGGGTCTGCCGCTGTTCGGCTCGGCCTACTACAACGGCCCGCACGAGCTGTGCGAGAGGACCGCCCGCGAGGAGCTGGGCGACGAGCGGTACGAGGAGTGTGCGCGGCGGGGCGAGGGGCTCGGCCGGCACGAGGCCGTACGCCGTGCGCTGCGCCGGCCCGGGAG
>NZ_JAOCQE010000188.1 GCF_025290915.1 Streptomyces sp. 15-116A
CGGTCGCCCGGCCTCAGCGGACGGTGGCCTCGAAGCACTCCCGCGGTGAGCGGTGCGCGGGCCGGAAGCAGGCCCGTACCAGCGTGCCCGGGTCCGTCGCCGTCATGGGGGTGTAGAGGTAGTTCCGCGCGTCATCGGCTACTGGGCGGAGCGGGACGTCGCCAAGGCCCGCGAGCTGGGCGCGATCGGCGCCGCGGGCGACCTGTTCGCCGACGGCGCCCTCGGCTCGCACACCGCCTGCCTGCACGAGCCGTACGCCGACGCCCCGCACACCGGCACCGCCCACCTGGACGCCGCCGCCGTCGCAGCGCATGTCGTCGACTGCACCGAGGCCGGCCTCCAGGCGGGCTTCCACGCCATCGGCGACGCGGCGGTGAGCACCGTCCTCGAGGGGATGCGGGCCGCCGCCGACAAGCTGGGCCTCGCCCGCCTCCGGGCCGCCCGGCACCGGATCGAGCACGCCGAGATGCTCACCGAGGAGACCGTCGCCGCCTTCGCCGAACTCGGCCTCACCGCCTCCGTGCAGCCCGCCTTCGACGCCCTGTGGGGCGGCGAGGACGGCATGTACGCCCGGCGTCTCGGCGCCGAGCGGGCCCGCACCCTCAACCCCTTCGCCGCCCTGCTGCGGGCCGGCGTCCCGCTCGCCTTCGGCTCCGACAGCCCCGTCACCCCGCTCGATCCGTGGGGCACCGTCCGGGCCGCCGCCTTCCACCGCACCCCGGAGCACCGCGTCTCCGTGCGCGCCGCGTTCACCGCGCACACGCGTGGCGGCTGGCGGGCGGTGGGGCGGGACGACGCGGGCGTCCTGGTGCCGGGCGCGCCCGCCGACTACGCCGTCTGGCGCACCGGCGAACTCCTCGTCCAGGCCCCCGACGACCGGGTGGCCCGCTGGTCCACCGACCCGCGCTCCGGCACCCCCGGGCTGCCCGACCTCACCCCGGGCCGTGACCTGCCGGTCTGCCTGCGCACGGTGGTCGGCGGGCACACGGTGTACGTACGGCCGGGCGAGTGATCTGCGCGTGCGGCGCGGTGACGATCATGCGCCGCGCCCCCGTCGCGCGACCTGCGCATCCTCCGCGCTGACCAGGCATTTGCACCACATTACGCAGGTCAAACGACTGTTGACAGGCGGCGGAGCGAGGCCGGTAGGTTCGGCCGGGTCCACCACCGGACGCCCGACCGGGGAACTTCCGCCACGCGTGGCGGCGCCGCTGGGTCAGGGACGGTGTGCCGCACCGGGGCACCGCCACTGGGAGCCAGGCTCAGCGTCGGCGCGGCCACGAGGGAACGTTCCGGCCGGTCGGGGAGGTGCGACCCCGGGTGGGGCCCGGGCGCTCAGTAGACAACGGCTTCAGGTCGATCCGCAGCCGGCGGGTCCCGGGCCGGCCCGAAGGGCGCCGGGCCCCCATCCGCCGCGGTACAGCGGCACATATGAACGTCCTGTCACGTCATCGCAGGCCGTGACCACTATGGTGGGACCCTGCGGACAGGACATGAAGGGGCAGCAGTGAACGACGGCGACGGGACCCTGGAGTCGGACGCCCAGGGGAGGCGGTTCGGCCCGCTGGGCACGGCCTTGGTGATCATCCCGACCTACAACGAGGCGGAGAACATCAAGGCGATCGTCGGCCGGGTGCGCAAGGCCGTGCCCGAGGCGCACGTCCTCGTCGCCGACGACAACAGCCCCGACGGCACCGGCAAGCTCGCCGACGAACTGGCCGCCGAGGACCAGCAGGTCCAGGTGCTGCACCGCAAGGGCAAGGAGGGCCTGGGCGCCGCCTATCTCGCGGGCTTCCGCTGGGGCATGGAGCACGGCTACGGCGTCCTGGTCGAGATGGACGCCGACGGCTCCCACCAGCCCGAGGAACTGCCCCGGCTGCTGACCGCGCTCAAAGGTGCCGACCTGGTGCTCGGCTCCCGCTGGGTGCCCGGAGGGCGGGTGGTCAACTGGCCCAAGTCCCGTGAGTTCATCTCACGCGGGGGCAGCCTGTACTCGCGCATGGCGCTCGATCTGCCGCTGCGCGACATCACCGGCGGCTTCCGCGCGTTCCGCCGCGAGACCCTAAAGGGCCTGGGCCTGGACGACGTGGCCTCCCAGGGCTACTGCTTCCAGGTCGACCTCGCCCGCCGCGCGGTCAAGGCCGGCTTCCACGTGGTCGAGGTGCCCATCACCTTCGTGGAGCGGGAGCTCGGCGACTCCAAGATGAGCCGCGACATCCTCGTCGAGGCGCTGTGGCGAGTCACCGCGTGGGGCGTGACGGAACGCGTCGGCAAGGTACTGGGACGCGGCGAGGACAAGCGCGCTGAGGGCAGCCGCGGCGAGAGCCGGCCTGCCAGGGGCGAGCGCGGCGAGGACAAGGGTGACGAGCCGGCCCGCACCGAGAGCTGATCGCCTGGCCGGGCCGCTTATCCCGCGCTGAGCCGGGGCCAGGCACACTGGATGCATGACGACTGGCGCTCAGACCCCCTATCCCGCCCGGCCGAGGCGTTCCCGCCTGCGGACGTTCCTGCCGCTGGGCGTGGCCGCCTGGCTGGTGCTGGAGATCTGGCTGCTCAGCCTCGTCGCCGGGGCGTCGAGCGGGCTGGTGGTCTTCCTGCTCCTGGTCGCGGGCCTGGTGCTCGGGTCGGTCGTCATCAAGCGGGCCGGGCGGCGGGCCTTCAGGAACCTCAGCGAGACGCTGCAACAGCAGCAGGCCGGCGCCGTGCCGCCGGGCCGGACCAACAGCGAGGGCAACGGCCTGATGATGCTCGGCGGTCTGCTGCTGATCATTCCGGGCCTGGTGTCGGACGCGCTGGGTCTGCTGCTGCTCCTGCCTCCGGTCCAGAAGGGCGTGAGCCGCTACGCCGAGCGCACCTTCGACCGCAAGCTGCGCGAGGCGGCGCAGGGCAGCCTGGGCGATGCCTTCCAGCAGGCCCGCATCCACCGCCCCGATGGCAAGGTCGTCCAGGGCGAGGTCATCCGCGAGGAGCCGGGGCAGACCCCGGGGGACACCCCGCAGGACCCCCGGCCGCCGCTGACCCGCTAGGCCCTGTCGTCAAATTCCCGCCTGCCTGGCGACGCCATGCAGGCACTCTCGCCGCACCGGGCGCCGACCACGTACAACCACTACGCCGGTCGACGCCCGGCACGCCGAGAGCACGCACCTGACGCCGCCAGGCCCGCCCTTCGGGCGGACGACGGGAATTTGACGACAGGGCCTAGCCCGCTGACGCGCCAGCCGCCCCGGAGCCCACGGCCGACGGGAGCAGACGCACAGGACCGGGGGCGCCGTACGAAACCCGTACGGCGCCCCCGGTCCTGTTACGGCTGTACGCGGGTCTGCGTTCAAGCCCCCGCAGGGATCACGCGGACTTCCGGCTGTCCCGGGGATGAACTGCGATGTTCATCGCGCCGGAACGCAGAACTGCCAGACGCTCCTCGAGGACCTCTTCGAGCTCCTCTCGGGTGCGCCGCTCCATCAGCATGTCCCAATGCGTACGCGCGGGCTTGGCCTTCTTCTCCTCAGGGCCGTCGCCGTCCACGAGGAGTGCCTGGGCACCGCAGACCTTGCACTCCCACTCCGGCGGGATCTCCGCCTCGACCGAGAAGGGCATCTCGAAGCGGTGCCCCTTCTCGCATGCGTACTCCACGGCCTGGCGCGGGGCCAGGTCGATGCCGCGGTCCGTCTCGTAGCTGGTCACCACGAGGCGCGTGCCGCGAAGAGCTCGCTCACTCATGAATCGTGCCTCCCGGGCTTGTCGCCCACAGGACAGGTGTCGCTGTCGTCGTCATCCGGTCAACGTCCGGGCGGCGGTAAAGATTCCCGTCCCGAGTCCCGTTCCGGGTCATGCGTCGCCGTCGTAGCCGCAGCCTTGTCAACCAGTGCAGTACCCCCCGACGTCCGGTTTGTCACCTCTGTGGGCAGATGTGACCCAGCGTTTCGGCATCTTTGACGCGCAGTAACGGTACGCCTGGCAGGCCAAACGCGTACACTACAGCCCTTTCGCTCCGAGTGCTAAATCCGCTCGGGAACCGGGTTGCCCGCGTCGGCGATCGCACGCCGCACCGGGACCCGCGCCAGCAGCACGAATCCCAGCACGAAGAACCCGACCAGCGAGACGATCGCGTCCCGGTAGCTGCCGGTGAGCTGGTAGGTGAGGCCGAACAGCAGCGGCCCCAGCCAGCTCATGCCCCGGTCGCTCACCTCGTACGCCGCGAAGTACTCGGCCTCCTTGCCCGGCGGGACCAGGTGGGAGAACAGCGAGCGGGACAGCGCCTGGCTGCCGCCGAGCACCAGGCCGATCCCGGCGGCCAGCACGAAGAACCACACCGGCGCGCCCGCCGGGAGGAAGTAGCCGGCCGCCAGGGTCAGCGTCCAGGCCACCAGCGAGCCGAGGATCGTGCGCTTCGCGCCGTACCGCCGGGCCAATCGGCCCAGCGCCAGGGCGCCCGCCACCGCCAGCACCTGCACCAGCAGCACGGCGACGATCAGCGTCGACTGGCCGAGCCCCAGCTCCTTCGAGCCGTAGACGGAGGCCTGGGAGATCACCGTCTGGATGCCGTCGTTGTAGACCAGATAGGCCAGCAGGAAGGCGAGGGTCAGCGGATGACGGCGCATGTCGCGGATCGTGGCCGCGATCTGCCGGAAGCCCGGCAGGGCCGCCTCCCGCGCGGGGGCACGGCGGTCGCGCAGCCGCCGCAGCGGCACCAGTGTGAAGGCGCCCCACCACAGACCGGCCGACGCCAGGCAGATGCGTACGGCCGTGCCCTCGGACACCCCGAAGGCGTCATGGCGCGTGTAGAGGATCAGGTTCGCGACGAGCACCAGCGCGCCCGCCGCGTAGCCGAAGGCCCAGCCGCGGGAGGAGACCGCGTCGCGCTCCTCGGGCGGGGCGATCTGCGGCAGATAGGAGTTGTAGAGCATCATCGCCACGGACTGCGCGGCGTTCGCCACCACCAGGAGCAGGCCGCCGAGCAGATAGCGGTCGCCGTCGAGGAAGAACATGCCCGCCGTGGCCGCGGCGCCCGTGTACGCGGCGGCCGCGAGCAGCGGCTTCTTGCGCCCGCTGCGGTCGGCGGCGGCACCCACCAGCGGCATCGCCAGCACCGCCACGATCACCGACAGGGACACGGAGTACGCGAAGAAGGAACCCGCGCGCACCGGGATGCCCAGGGGGTGGACGAACCCGTCCGCGTCCGCAGCGGACTCGGCCACCGTCGTCAGATAGGGCCCCAGGAACACGGTGAGCACGCTCGTGGAGTACACGGAGCACGCCCAGTCGTAGAAGTACCAGCCGCGCTGCTCGCGCCGCCGGCCGGCCGCCTCGTCCGGCGCCGGTGACCGCACGGTGTCGGTGCCCACCCTGCCCCTCGCTTCCCCGTGAACGCGCTTCGGGGGCCGGGGACCGGGGCTCAGACCCAGATGCCGCGGTCCTCCATGACCTTGCGCAGTGTGTCGATGTGATCGGTCATGATGCCATCCACTCCCAGGTCCAGGAGCCGGTGCATCCGCTCGGGTTCGTTGACCGTCCACACATGCACCTGGAGCCCGAGCGCGTGGGCGGCGCGCACGAAGCGGTGGTCCACCACCTGGATGCCCGACTGCACCTCGGGCACCTGGGCGGCGACCGCGGATCGGCGCACCGCCGCCGGAAGCCCCCAGGAGCGCAGCCGCAGATTCAGCACGCCCCGGGTGCCGTACGAGGTGGCGAGCCGGGGCCCGGCCAGCCGCTGGGCGCGCACCACGCGTGCCTCCGAGAACGAGCCGAGGCAGATCCGGTCCCAGGCGCCGGTGCGCTCGACCAGGTCCAGGAACGGCAGCAGGGCGGGCTCGGCCTTCACGTCGACGTTCCAGCGCACCTCGGGGAACGTCTCCAGCAGCTCCTCGAACAGCGGTACCGGCTCCCCGCCCGCCACGCGCGCGTGCGCCACGTCCCGCCACGGCAGGTCGGCGATCCGCCCTGCCCCGTCGGTCACCCGGTCCAGGGTGGCGTCGTGGAAGGCGACGAGCCGTCCGTCGCGGGTGGCGTGGACGTCGGTCTCGATGTACCGGTAGCCCGCCTCGACGGCGCACCGGAACTGGCGCACGGTGTTCTCCAGGCCGTCCGCCGCCCCGCCCCGGTGGGCGAAGGCGATCGGGCCCGGATGGTCGAGATAGGGATGGCGGGGCTGGCGTATCGGCGAGGTCACGGACGCAGTATCGCTCCCCGCGGTTGCCCGGTGGCAACGACCGTGCTGCCGTCGGATGCCGAGGGGACGGCGAACACCCGCAGGAACAGCTGGGCGAGCGGGCCGATCGCCACCGCGTAGAGCAGCGTGCCGACGCCGACGGTGCCGCCGAGGATGAAGCCGGTGGCCACGACCGTGATCTCGATGGCCGTACGGACCACGCGGATCGAGACGCCCGTGCGCTGGTGCAGCCCGGTCATCAGCCCGTCGCGCGGGCCCGGACCGAAGCGTGCCGCGATGTACAGCCCGGTGGCCGCGCCGTTCAGCACGATGCCCGCGACCATGAACGCCACCCGCGCGGGCAGCCCGTGCGCGTCCGGCACCACCGCCAGCGTGGCGTCCATCGCCGCGCCGATCACCAGGACGTTGGAGACGGTGCCGAGGCCCGGCCGCTGGCGCAGCGGGATCCACAGCAGCAGCACCGTCGCGCCCACGATCGTCAGCACCAGGCCCATCGACAGGCCCGTGCGCTCGGACAGGCCCTGGTGCAGCACGTTCCAGGGCTCGAGACCCAGCCCCGACCTGACCAAGAGCGCCGAGCTCGCGCCGTACAGCGCCAGACCGGCGTACAGCTGGAACAGCCGTCGTGCGAGATGCCCGGGCCGGGACGAGTGGCTGGACACGTGATGCCCCCCTGTGGTGGAAGTGGACCGATGCATGACACCCTGTGGCGTGGACCGAGATGCCATCCATGGCCAATCCGGGGAAGGTGGACTGATTCTCATGGTGCAGTGGACCTCGGCGGTGGGCGCCGCACAGCTCGCCCGGCTGCTCAAGTCCCAGCAGGAGCGCCCGGCCGGCCCCGGCACCCGGCGTCCGCCCGCCTACCGCGCGCTCGCCGACGGCATCCGGCTGCTGGTGCTCGAAGGGCGCGTGCCGGTCGCCGCGCGGCTGCCCGCCGAACGCGAACTGGCCCTGTCCCTGTCCGTCAGCCGCACCACCGTCGCCGCCGCCTACGAGGCACTGCGCAGCGAGGGCTTCCTGGAGTCCCGGCGTGGCGCGGGCAGCTGGACCGCGGTACCGGCCGGGAACCCGGTGCCCGCCCGCGGACTCGAACCGCTGCCGCCGGAGGCGCTCGGCTCGCTGATCGACCTCGGCTGCGCCGCCCTGCCCGCGCCCGAACCCTGGCTGACCCGCGCCGTGCAGGGCGCGCTGGAGGAACTGCCGCCGTACGCGCACACCCACGGCGACTATCCCGCCGGGCTGCCCGCGCTGCGCTCGATGATCGCCGAGCGCTACACCGCGCGCGGGATCCCGACGATGCCCGAGCAGATCATGGTGACGACCGGCGCGATGGGCGCCATCGACGCCATCTGCCATCTCTTCGGCGGCCGGGGCGAGCGCATCGCCGTGGAGTCGCCGTCGTACGCCAACATCCTGCAGCTGATGCGGGAGGCCGGCGCCCGCCTGGTTCCCGTGGCCATGGCGGAGGGCCTCGCGGGCTGGGACATGGACCGCTGGCGGCAGGTGCTGCGGGAGGCCGCGCCCCGGATCGCGTACGTCGTAGCCGACTTCCACAACCCGACCGGTGCGCTCGCCGACGACGACCAGCGCCGCCGCCTGGTGGACGCGGCCCGCTCGGCGGGGACGGTGCTGGTCGCCGACGAGACGATGAGCGAGCTGTGGCTCGACCCGGACCTCGGGGAGAGCGCGATGCCCCGCCCCGTCTGCGCCTTCGATCCGGCCGGGTCGACGGTCATCACGGTCGGCTCGGCGAGCAAGGCCTTCTGGGCCGGGATGCGCATCGGCTGGGTGCGGGCGGCCCCAGACGTGATCCGAAGCCTGGTCGCCGCGCGCGCGTACGCCGATCTGGGCACGCCGGTGCTGGAGCAGCTGGCCGTGCACTGGCTGTTCGGCACGGGCGGCTGGGAGCAGGCCGTCGAGGTGCGGCGCGCCCAGGCCCGCGAGAACCGGGACGCGCTGGTGGCCGCCGTGCGGCGGGAGCTGCCGGACTGGGAGTTCGAGGTGCCCCGGGGCGGGCTCACCCTGTGGGTGCGCACGGGGGGCCTGTCGGGCTCACGGCTCGCCGAGGCGGGCGAACGCGTCGGCGTCCGGGTCCCCTCCGGCCCGCGCTTCGGCGTCGACGGTGCCTTCGAGGGCTACGTCCGCCTGCCGTTCACCGTGGGCGGCGCGGTCGCGGAGGAGGCGGCGGCCCGTCTGGCCGCGGCGGCCCGTCTCGTGGAGACGGGCGGCACCTCGGGAGCCGAGCCGCTGCGGACGTTCGTGGCGTAGGGGAGGGCCTGCGTGCGCCTGGGGCCGACAGCTCCTAGGTGGACTCCGCGACGGCCGCTTCCCTGGAGACGTCGGGCTCTTCCGTGTCCGTCTCGTCCTTGTCCGGGGCCCGTTCCGCCGGAACCTTGTCCAGGCGTACCTGCGCCGGTGTGGTGGGTTCCGCCGTGTTCTCCTGATCCGGCGCCGGCCGCTCCTCGTCCGCCGGGGTCGTGCGCGGCGGCAGCAGGTCCAGGACGGCCTGCCGGTGGGCCTCGCCGGTGGCGTCGTCGTACGGGTTCGGCGTGGCCGGCACCTGGAGGCGGTGCACCGGGCCCGTGCCGAGGCGCGCGTAGCCCCGGCCCGCGGGGACCTGGTCGACCGGTGTGCTGGGCGGCGGGGCGCCGAGGACGGCCTCCAGCTGTTCGGCCGTCGCCGGGCCGAGGACGACACGCGCGCGTGTGTGCTGCCGTACGGCCTCGCTGAGCGTCTCCAGGCTGTCGAGCTGATCGGCCACGACCACCGTGACGTTCGCCGGGCGGCCGTGCCGCAGCGGCATCTGGAGCAGGGCCTGCGGGTCCTCACGGCCGTCCGTGGCGGCCAGGTGCGTGAAGACGGTGGGGCGGTCCAGCAGGATCCACAGCGGCCGCCGGGTGTCCTCCGGCGGAGGGTCGCCCGCCTGGTGGGCCCGGTTGACCTCGATGAGGCGGCGCTCCGTCTCCTGCGCGGCCCACTGAAGGCTCGCCAGCGCCCCCGCCGGGCCGCACTCGACGGCGAGCACTCCGTCCCGCCCGGTCAGGCAGGCGTACTCGCCGGTGCCGCCGCCGTCGATGATCATCACGTCGCCGTGCTGGAGCGCCTGCAGCGCGACGGAGCGCAGCAGGGTCGAGGTGCCGCTGCCCGGCTGACCGAGCGCGAGCAGATGCGGTTCGGTCGAGCGGATGCCGGTGCGCCAGACGACGGGGGGAACGTCGCGCTGTTCCTCCCCATGGGTGAGCGGCAGGGTCCGCTGCACCCGGACGGGGTCGGTGAAGCCCAGGACCGTCTCGCCGGGGGACGTGACGAAGCGCTGGGCGGCGATGTCGACGGGCAGGGGGGCGAGGGCGCGGACCGTGAGCTGGTTGCCCTGCTCGTCCCACGCGAAGTGGTACTCGCGGTCGCGCCCGGACTTCGCGGTGAGCAGGTGCTCGATCCGGGCCCGGGACTCCGGCTCCCCGTCGGTGAAGTAGGCGGGGTAGCTGATCACCAGGTGGGTGATCCGGCCGCCGCCGTCGAACTCGTACTCCGGGAACGCCTTGTTCCACGCCCCGCCGTGGCTGTACAGCGGCTCGGGGTCCTCGGGGGTCGAGAAGTACGGCACCAGCGCCTCGTAGAGCGATTGGAGGCGCCGGCCGTGTGACGCGTCGGGCCCTTGCGGCACCGGCGGTCTGCGGTCCCGGCCCTGCCAGGCCGCCGCCGCCATCAGGGTGATGACGGCGAGCAGCGGGCCGTACGGCATGAGCGCCACGACCAGGACCACCGAGGCCACCAGGAACAGCAGCGCGCCGCGCCGGTCCTTGGGGGTCTCGGCCCATCTGCGCCGGCCGGCCGAGGCCAGCCGGCGCAGACCGCGTGTGATCGTGATCAGCGGGTGGAGGACGTCCGTGGCGCTGTCGGCCGCCGTCCGGGCCAGCTCCCGGCTCCGGGCGAGCTGTGCGCCGCCGTTGCTGAGGATGCGGGGGAGGGGGCGCCGGGCCACTGCTGCCTCCAAGGGGTGCGTACGGGCGGGCGGGGGTGTGGGCGGCGGCCTCAGAACCTGAGTCCGCCGAGGAGACTGGCCAGGCTCTCGCCGCCGGCCTTGATGCTGGGGGCGATGGCCGTGCTGGCCAGGTAGAAGCCGAACAGCATCGCCACCAGGGCGTGCGACAGCTTCAGTCCGTCCTTGCGGAAGAAGATGAAGACGACGATGCCGAGCAGCACCACGCATGAGATCGAGATGAACATGTGAGTTCTCCTGGTTCACGGGGACAGTCACCCTGAGTACTTCCAGGCTCACAGCATG
Source organism: Streptomyces sp. 15-116A (assembly GCF_025290915.1). GTDB lineage: Bacteria > Actinomycetota > Actinomycetes > Streptomycetales > Streptomycetaceae > Streptomyces. Next base: position 10,458 of record NZ_JAOCQE010000188.1, read on the forward strand.
TGTCTATACGATAAAAGGTGCAACTGGGTGCATTTCGATGGTTTTCGCTCGCGTGGTGGAGGCGGGTGTCGCCTCGTTGACGTGGGCGGTTGCGTCCGGTCGGGTCTGCGGTGATCTTTACCTCGGACGCCTCGGGTCATGTGCCGCACGAGCCAGTACCCTGGCGATTCACCCGTACGGCTCCGCACCGCTCGCGGCCGTACATCCTGTCCCCGCAGTACCGAGAGCATGTGAGAGGCGGTCCGGCCGATGACTGAAGCCCCCGACCCCGAGGTCGTGGAGCTGGCGACCAAGATCTTCGATCTGGCCCGCGGCGGCCGGACCGACGAGCTCGTGGCCTACGTCGACGCGGGCGTTCCGGCGAACCTCACCAACGACCGCGGCGACTCGCTCGTGATGCTCGCCGCCTACCACGGCCACGCCGGGACGGTCCGGGCGCTCCTGGAGCGCGGCGCCGACGCCGACCGAATCAACGACCGGGGTCAGACGCCCCTCGCGGGGGCCGCCTTCAAGGGTGAGACCGAGGTGATCAAGGCCCTCCTGGAGCGCGGAGCCGATCCGTCCGCCGGGACGCCGTCGGCCGTGGACACGGCCCGCATGTTCGGCCGGGCGGAGCTGCTCGACCTGTTCGGCGAGCACTGAGCCGGACGCGCACCGAGCGCCGACAGGGTGCTCTGACCAGCGACAACACGGAAAACGGGGGAGGCGGTACGGGGCCGCCGAAATATCGGTCGCGGTAGATGTGACCGCCGGGTCATCATGACGACGTGATTCACGGACGCGATGGCTGGGCAGGTGTTGCCGCACCGCGCGGGCCGTGATGCGGCCCGCATGGGCCACCGACGAGAGGCAGAGGAAGATGGTCTACAGCAAGCAGGAAACGGCGGGCGCCCCGACGTGTTGTCACGCGGCCAGGTAATGCACGTCCCCGGTTGCGTCGACGCTTGATGTGAGGCTGTTTCCCATGTTCGATCCGGTCATAGCGCCCAGCGGTACGCTGCTCGGCCTGCTCCAGCGGGGTCGCGGCGACGGCACGCTGCACGCGCTCACCGCCCCGCGCCCCGAGGCACTCGCGGCGCTGAACCACTGTGTGCTGCGCGACCCGCGCCACGACTGGCAGGTGGAGAACCGCTCCCTGTACTACGCCCGCCTCTACCTCGATCTGCACGGCGAACTGGACGCGATCGAGGCCCACCTCTTCGACCCCGAGGACGTGCTCGACACCGAGGAGTCACGCACCGGACTGGCCCTCGCGGTCCTCGGCCACCTCGCCTCCTACGGCAGGCGGGACGCCCTCGAGCTGTTGCGCAGGTACGCCGCCCACGGCACCAACTGGGCCTGGGCCCTGGACGAACTGGCGCTGCGGGACGACGACGCGGGCCTGCGCGCCCTCGCCGCCCCCGTGCTCGCCCGGTTCCCCGCGGATCCCGAGGGCGAGGCGGAACTCGCCGCGACCGTGCGCGACGCCTTCGAACCCCGGCCCTGGCGGCTGTGGGCCGACGACCCCCGTCCCTGGATCGCCAGGCGCGTGCGTGCCGCCCACGAAGCCGGGTGTTTCGACCGCTGGCAGCGGCAGATGCGCCCGGCCGGCCCCCGGCCCGGATGGAGCGTCCAAGCCGTCTTCGAGTGGGCCCAGCAGGGCCTCGAACGGGGCGCCGCGCTCCACGTCCCGGCCGCCCGCTGCCTCACCGCCGTCGCGGGCCCCGAGGACCGCCCCGAGATCCTCCGGGCCGCCCAGGACGGCACCGAGGGAGCCCGGTGCACCGCCCTGCGGTATCTCGCCGACAGCAACGACCCCGACGCGCTCGACCTGATCGAGCACGCCGTGGCCACCGGTTCGACGGCCGTCGTGGAGGCCGCCGTCGCCGCCTTCGAACGCATGCGCAGTCTCGCCGCCGTGCACCGGGCACGCGCGTGGGCGGGCCGCCCCGATC
>NZ_JAOCQE010000189.1 GCF_025290915.1 Streptomyces sp. 15-116A
GGCAGGGCGCGCAGGAGGCTGCCGCGGGCCCGCGCAAGCGGGGGAGAGCGGCGGCGCGCCGGCCGAGCGGCCGGGAGCGGCACGACGAGAAGATCACCGTGTATGTCTCCGCCGAGGAGCTGATGGACCTGGAGCACGCGCGTCTCGTGCTGCGCGGTGAGCACGGTCTCGCCGTCGACCGGGGCCGGATCGTCCGGGAAGCGGTCGCCGTGGTCCTCGCGGATCTGGAGACCCGGGGGGATGCGAGCATCCTCGTGCGCCGCCTGCGGGGGCGGTAGCGGTAGCCTGCGGAGGCCATGACCTCGAACGACGCGTATGCCTCCGGCGGCGGGAGCCGTTTTGGTCGTCGGCGTGCGCTGGGCAGGGGGCCGGGGGCGGCGCCGGCGAAGCCGGTGATCCCGCCGGACGCGGACGCGGACGCCGACGCGGAGGCGTCTGCGCGCCTCGACGCCGACGCCAACGCCAACGCTGAGGCGCCTGACGCCCGCGGTGACGCCGGGGCACGGCTCGCAGCGCCGCTTCCGGACAGTGCCGAAGCACCGCTCGCCGCGCCGCTGCACGACAGCGCCGACCGGCCCGTGGAGGGCGGCGCAGGGCCTTCCGAGACCCCGGACGGGGAGGGGCAGCCCGTTCAGGACGGTGCGCGATCGTCGCGAGGTGCGGAGGGTGGGGCTTCGACCCCGGAGGCCGACGCGGAGTCCCCGGCCGGGGCCGGCGACGGCGTTCAGGGTGCCGACGACGGGGTCTTCAAGGTTCGGCTCGCCAACTTCGAGGGGCCGTTCGATCTGCTGCTGCAGTTGATCTCCAAGCACAAGCTGGATGTCACCGAAGTGGCGTTGTCGAAGGTCACCGATGAGTTCATGGCGTACATCCGGGCCATGGGGCCGGACTGGGACCTGGACGAGACGACCGAGTTTCTGGTCGTCGCCGCCACGCTGCTCGATCTGAAGGCCGCGCGGCTGCTGCCCGCCGCCGAGGTGGAGGACGAGGCCGACCTCGCGCTGCTGGAGGCGCGGGACCTGCTGTTCGCGCGGCTGCTGCAGTACCGGGCGTACAAGCAGATCGCCGACATCTTCAACCGGCGGCTGGACGAAGAGGCACGGCGCTACCCCCGTACCGTCGGGTTGGAACCGCATCACGCCGAGCTGCTGCCCGAGGTCGTCATCAGCATCGGTCCGGAAGGCTTCGCCAAGCTCGCCGTGAAGGCGATGCAGCCCAAGCCCAAGCCGCAGGTGTACGTCGATCACATCCACGCGCCGCTGGTCAGCGTGCAGGAGCAGGCCGGGATCGTCGTCGCGCGGCTGAAGGAGCTCGGGGAGGCCAGCTTCCGGGCCCTCGTCGAGGACACCGACGACACCCTCACCGTCGTCGCCCGCTTCCTCGCCCTGCTGGAGCTGTACCGCGAGAAGGCCGTCGCGCTGGAGCAGGAGACCGCGCTCGGGGATCTGCTCGTGCGCTGGACCGGCGGGGACGGGGACGAGACGCCGATGGTCACCGACGAGTTCGACCGGCCGCCCGAGCAGCCCGAGGAGGAGAAGAAGACGTGAGCGAGGACACTTCCGAGGCGCCCGCCGGGCTGCGTACCGTCGCCGACCTTGATCTCAAGCCCGCGCTCGAGGCGATCCTCATGGTCGTGGACGAGCCCGCGACCGAGGAGCACCTGGCGAAAATACTGGAGCGGCCCAAGCGGCAGGTCGCCGACGCCCTGCGGGAGCTGGCCGACGAGTACACCGTCCAGCGGCGCGGCTTCGAGCTGCGGCTCGTCGCGGGCGGCTGGCGCTTCTACACCCGCCCCGAGTACGCCGCGGCCGTGGAGGGCTTCGTCCTGGACGGCCAGCAGGCCCGTCTCACCCAGGCCGCCCTGGAGACCCTCGCGGTGGTCGCGTACCGTCAGCCGGTGAGCCGCAGCCGGGTCTCCGCGGTGCGCGGAGTGAACTGCGACGGCGTGATGCGCACCCTCCTGCAGCGGGGTCTGATCCAGGAGACGGGCACGGAACCCGAAACAGGTGCGATCCTGTACACGACGACGAACTACTTCCTGGAGCGGATGGGCCTGCGCGGTCTGGACGAGCTCCCGGAGCTCGCGCCCTTCCTCCCGGAGGCGGAGGCGATCGAGGCCGAGACCCAGGAAGGCGTGCCGTCGTTCGATCCGGACGCCCCGGACCCGGACGACGGTCCCGCGACGAACATGCCTGACACGACGACGACGGAATATTGATGCGAAGCAGCGGCAGCGGAAAGAGCGGCGGACGCGGTAATCACCGTGGTGCCGGTAACAACAGGGACCAGAAGCAGGGGCAGGGCCGCCCCCGCAAGCCCCGCCCCGAGGAGCGCCGCTACGACGTCGGTCCCGGAGCCACCAAGGACGGCCCGAAGTCCGGGCGCGGCGGAGCGAAGGCGTCGCCGCAGAAGGGCGGCCGGGGACGCACCGCTCCGGCGCGTTCGCGCGAGTACGAGACGCGGATCGAGGAGCGCAACCGCGACCGGTACGCCGGCAAGAAGGAGGTCAAGCTCCCGAAGACCTTCCCCGGCGCCGAGCAGGAGGGCGAGCGGCTGCAGAAGGTGCTCGCCCGCGCCGGCTACGGCTCCCGGCGTGCCTGCGAGGAGCTGATCGAGCAGGCGCGGGTCGAGGTCAACGGCGAGATCGTGCTTGAGCAGGGCCGCCGGGTCGACCCGGAGAAGGACGAGGTCAAGGTCGACGGCCTGACCGTCGCGACCCAGTCGTACCAGTTCTTCGCGCTGAACAAGCCCGCCGGTGTCGTCTCCACGATGGAGGACCCGGAGGGCCGCCAGTGCCTCGGCGACTACGTCACCAACCGCGAGACGCGCCTGTTCCACGTGGGCCGGCTCGACACCGAGACCGAGGGTGTCATCCTGCTCACCAACCACGGCGAGCTGGCGCACCGGCTGACCCACCCGAAGTACGGCGTGAAGAAGACCTACCTCGCGCACATCGTCGGCCCGATCCCGCGTGACCTGGGCAAGCGGCTGAAGGACGGCATCCAGCTGGAGGACGGGTACGCGCGTGCGGACCACTTCCGGGTGGTCGAGCAGACCGGCAAGAACTACCTCGTCGAGGTGACCCTGCACGAGGGCCGCAAGCACATCGTGCGCCGCATGCTCGCGGAGGCCGGGTTCCCCGTCGACAAGCTGGTGCGCACCGCCTTCGGGCCGATCACCCTGGGCGACCAGAAGTCGGGCTGGCTGCGGCGGCTGTCCAACACCGAGGTCGGGATGCTGATGAAGGAAGTCGACCTCTAGAAAGCGTTGTGCGTCCGCTCCACCCCCCTTTATAGTCGTCATGACCATAAAGGGGGGTGGAGGTCTTTCCCATGCACGGCTACGACAAGCACGCCTACGAACCCTTCGCCGTCACCGTCGACCTCGCCGTCTTCACGATCCGCGCGGGCGCCCTGCACGTCCTGCTCGTCGAACGCGGCCAGGAGCCGTACGCCGGGCAGTGGGCGCTGCCCGGCGGCTTCGTGCAGCCGGACGAGTCCGCCGAGACCGCCGCACGGCGTGAACTCGCCGAGGAGACCGGCCTGACCGATGTCTCCGGACTGCACCTGGAGCAGCTGCGCACCTACAGCGAACCCGACCGCGACCCCCGCATGCGGGTGGTGTCGGTCGCCTTCGCCGCGCTGCTCCCCGACGCACCCGAGGCACACGGCGGCAGCGACGCCGCCCAGGCCCGCTGGACGCCGTACGACGCCGTGCGGAAGCTCGCCTTCGACCACGACCGGATCCTGGCCGACGCCCACGACCGCGTCGGCGCCAAGCTCGAGTACACCTGCCTCGCCACCGCCTTCTGCCCGCCCGAGTTCACCCTCGGCGAGCTGCAGCAGGTCTACGAGACGGTGTGGGGCACCGCCCTGGACCGGCCCAACTTCCGGCGCAAGGTGCTCGCCACGCCGGGCTTCGTCGAAGCGGTCCCGGGCGGCGCCCGGCTCACCGGCGGCCGGGGCAAACCGGCCGCGCTCTACCGCGCCGGCACCGCCACCACCCTGCACCCGCCGCTGCTCCGGCCGACTCCGGAAGGACGTCCCGCATGACCACCACCGTCACCAAGCGCGCCGCCACAGGGGCGCTCACCGGACTCGCCCTCGGGGACGCGCTCGGCTTCCCGACCGAGTTCAACGACGTCCCGTCGATCCTCGCCAAGTTCGGGCCCTGGCGGGCGATGGAGCTGCCCCGGCCCGCGATCGTCACCGACGACACCCAGATGACCCTGGCCCTCGGGCGCGGCCTGCGCACGGCCATGGACCGGGGACACCTCGCCCCGAAGCGGCTGGAGCGGCCGGTGCGCGAGGAGTTCGTGGAGTGGTACCGCTCGCCCGAGAACAACCGCGCCCCCGGCGACACCTGCCTGCGGGCCTGCTCCCTGCTGGCCGACGAGAACCGGGCCTGGCAGGACGCCAGTCAGGTGGAGTCCAAGGGCTGCGGCGCCAACATGCGCGTCGCGCCCATCGGACTCGCCCCCGGCTTGAGCGACGAACAGCGCGCGGGTGCCGCCCAGTTGCAGTCCGCGCTCACCCACGGCCACCCCACCGCCCTCGCCGCCTCCGACCTCACCGCCCACGCCGTACGCCTGCTCGCCGAGGGCGCCGAACCGACCGGGCTGATCGGCCTGCTGCGCTCCTACGCGTACGACAACCGCACGCGCTACCACGAGCTCTGGCTCGGCGACCTGTGGCGGCGCGCCCAGGATCCCAGCCCCGAGCACTTCATCGCCCGCGGCTGGGACGAGTGCCTGGAGATCCTGGGCCGCCTCCAGAACGCCGTCCGCACGGTCTCCCCGGAGACCGACCCGTGCCTCGCCACCGGGGAGGGCTGGATCGCGGAGGAGGCCCTGGCCACCGGGCTGCTGTGCTTCCTCCTCTTCGTCGACGAACCCCTCACCGCCCTGCGCCGCGCCGCCTGCACCTCCGGCGACTCCGACTCCATCGCCTGCCTCACCGGCGCCTTCGCGGGCGCCCACCTGGGCGCGGACGCCTGGCCGGCGGAGTGGGCGGAGCGCATCGAGTACCGGGCCGAACTGACCGCCCTGGGCACGGTCTGGGACGCTTGACCGGTGATCGACACCCTGGACCTGGACCTCAGCGCCGTGGTCGCCGAACAGCCCGACCCGCTGCTGTTCGCCACCGTCTCCGGCGCGCATCTGTACGGCTTCCCCTCCCGCGACTCCGACGTGGACCTGAGGGGCGTGCACCTGCTGCCGACCGCCGATCTCGTCGGACTGCGCGAGCCGGAGGAGACCCGGTCGAGGATGTGGGACCGCGACGGCGTCGAGATGGACCTGGTCACCCACGACCTGCGCAAGTTCGTACGCCTCATGCTGCGCCGCAACGGCTATGTGCTGGAGCAGCTGCTGTCCCCGCTGGTCGTGCACACCAGCGAGGCGCACCGGGAACTCGCCGCCCTCGCGCCCGGGGTCCTCACCCGCCACCACGCGCACCACTACCGGGGGTTCGCGACCACCCAGTGGCGGCTGTTCGAGAAGAGCGGTGAGCTCAAGCCGCTGCTGTACACCTTCCGGGTGCTGCTGACCGGCATCCAGCTGATGCGCGGCGGCGAGGTGCAGGCCCATCTGCCCACCCTGCTCGAGGAGAGCGGGACCCGGGAGGTGGCGCCGGCGTACCTGCCCGAGCTGATCGCGGCCAAGGCCGAGTGTGAGCATCTGGCGGCAGACGTCGATCTCGGGCGGGTCCGGGAGGACGTGCTGCGGCTGCACGCGGTGCTGGACGAGGCGCAGGCCGGTTCGGCGCTACCCGAGGCCCCCGGCGTCCATGACGCTCTGGACGCCTTCGTCGTGCGGGTACGACTGGAGGGCTGAGGCGCGGCGCGCCCGGATCAGGAAGTCCTCGACGCGGCGGCGGTCCGGTTCGGCGGGGAGGGGGCTGCGCGATGCCGCCTCCTCGGCCTCGGACTCCAGGCGGGTCATCAGGGACTCGACCTCGGGCCAGGGCACCTCGCCCCGCTTGACCGCGAGAAGCGACTCGCGCCGTTCGCCCACGTCGACGGTGAGCCTGCCCGTGCGCAGCAGGTCGCGGGCGCCGGCCAGGAGGCGGATCAGGTGCATGGCGTGCTTCCAGCGCGGGGCGCCGTGCGCGCGGACGTGGGCCTCCAGCTTGCGTCGCTGGGCGTGGGCGTAGCGGGCGAACGTCTCGTGGACGCGGCGGGAGAGGAACGCCTCGCGCAGCGACAGGAGCTCACGGCCGGTGTCGTCGGCGTACTCCACGAGCGGGGAGTGCAGGCACTCCAGGATGTTCGGGTTGGCGCGCAGCGCCAGCTCGCAGAAACGCTCCAGCTCCCAGCTGAACTGCTCCTCGCCCGGGCCCTCGACATGGGTCGGCGGCTTGTCGAAGCGCCAGAACAGGGGAGTGGGCGCGAGGAAGACGCCCCGGCGGTCGGTGTCGCTGCCCTCCGTCGCCAGGCCGAAGGCGCGCGAACCCATGACGCAGGCGTAGATCGTGTGGTCGCGGACCAGGATCTCGGGGGTTCCGGGCGTCGCGGGTGTCTCGGGGCGCATGCCCGGGAGCGTACGGGGAGGATCACGCCAGGCGGATCGAATTTCCCTCCACCGTGATCTTCTCCTCCGGCAGCGGACGCGTCGCCGGGCCCCGCTCCACCGCGCCATCGGCGATGGCGAACCTGCTGCCGTGGCAGGTGCAGTTGATCGTGCCGTCCGAGACCGTGGCCACGAGACAGTTCTGGTGCGTGCAGACCGCCGAGAACGCCTTGAAGTCGCCCTCCTCGGGCTGGGTCACCACGACCTTCTCGTCCTTGAAGATCGTGCCCCCGCCCACCGGGATGTCGTCGGTCGAGGCCAGCTCCTGGCCCGCGGGAGCGTCCGGCGCGGCCGTGTCCTCGCCGGTGCCGGCGGTCCCGGTCCCGGCGTCGGTCTCGGTCGAGGGAGTCTCCTCGCCGTCCCCGCCGCAGCCCGCCGTCAGGGCCGCCGCGCCCGTCGCTCCTGCCGCGATGAGGACCGTGCGTCGCGTTGCGCTGTGGGTCATGTTCGTCACTCCGGGGGAGACAGCGGTGGCGGACGTAACAGCCCTCGCATCTTGACATCGAAAGCACCGAAGTACCAGGAAACGCGCATCTCCTCCGTCTCGCCGGTCGGGCGCCGGACGCCCCTCGCGCCCGGGCTGACTAGGCTGGACGACCGAACAGCCGATGAAGCACGTCAGCGAGGAGCAGCGCCGTGGCGGTACGAGCGGTCCGGGGGGCCGTCCAGCTGGAGCGGGACGAGGCCGGGCACATGGAGGAGCAGGTCTCCGCGCTGCTCACCGCCGTCCTGGAACGCAACGGCCTGACCGTCGACGACCTGATCAGCATCTGGTTCACGGCCACGCCCGACCTGCACAGCGACTTCCCGGCCGCCGCGGCCCGGAGGCTCGGCATCGTGGACGTGCCCCTGATCTGCGCCCAGGAACTCGACATCGAGGGCGCCATGCCCCGCGTCGTCCGCATCCTCGCGCACATCGAGTCCGACAAGCCCCGCGCCGGCATCGCCCACGTCTACCTCGGTGCCGCCGCGGCCCTGCGCAAGGACATCGCCCAGTGAGAACCGCACTCGTCATCGGAACCGGCCTCATCGGCACGTCCGCCGCACTCGCCCTGTCCCAGCGGGGCGTCACCGTCCACCTCGCCGACCACGACCCGGAGCAGGCCCGTACGGCCGCCGCGCTCGGCGCCGGCACGGACGAGGCGCCCGAAGGTCCCGTGGACCTGGCGATCGTCGCCGCGCCGCCCGCGCATGTCGCCGACGTGCTCGCCGACGCCATGGGGCGCGGGCTGGCCCGCGGCTATGTCGACGTCGCCAGCGTCAAGGGCGGGCCCCGGCGGGAGCTGCAGGCCCGGGGGCTCGACCTGTCGGCGTACATCGGTACGCACCCCATGTCCGGAAGAGAGAAGTCCGGGCCGCTGGCCGCCAGCGGGGATCTCTTCGAGGGCCGCCCCTGGGTGCTCACCCCCACCCGGGACACCGACACCGAAGTGCTGAACCTCGCCCTGGAGCTGGTCTCGCACTGCCGCGCGGTGCCGGTCGTCATGGACGCCGACGCCCACGACCGGGCCGTGGCCCTCGTCTCCCACATGCCCCACCTGGTGTCCAGCCTGGTCGCCGCGCGTCTGGAGCACGCCGAGGAGGCCGCCGTACGGCTGTGCGGGCAGGGCATCCGGGACGTCACCCGGATCGCCGCCTCCGACCCGGCGATGTGGATCGACATCCTCTCCGCGAACCCCGGTCCTGTCGCCGACCTGCTCACCGATGTCGCCGCCGACCTGGAGGAGACGGTGCGGGCGCTGCGCGCGCTGCAGTCCTCCGACGAGGACAAGCGCCGGGAGGGCACCAGCGGCATCCACGACGTGCTGCGCCGGGGCAACGCCGGGCAGGTGCGCGTGCCCGGCAAGCACGGGTCCGCTCCGCGCGTCTACGAGACGGTGGCGGTGCTCATCGACGACCAGCCGGGGCAGCTGGCCCGCATCTTCGCGGACGCCGGGCGGGCGGGCGTCAACATCGAGGACGTGCGCATCGAGCACGCGACGGGGCAGCAGGCAGGTCTCGTGCAGTTGATGGTGGAGCCGAAGGCGGTGCCGGTGCTGGTCGCTGCGCTGCGGGAGCGGGGCTGGGCGATCCGGCAGTGAGGGGGCGGCCGGTATCGATGCCGGGGCTCCTGGGGGCTCCGCCCCCAGACCCCCGATCGGCCTGGACGGCCTCGTCCTCAAACGCCGGACGGGCTGGATGGCGCTGACCGGCGCCGAAGGGCTCGCCTCGGGCGCGGCCATTCGAGGGACGCGTACCCAGTAACCTTGTCGTGGGCCGTTGTGCCCCGTCCCCGCTCGTCAGGTCCAGGAAGGTATCCCACTGTGGAAAGCGCCACGCCCGTGATTGTCGCCATCGACGGCCCCTCCGGTACGGGCAAGTCGAGCACGTCGAAGGCCGTGGCGGCCCAGCTCGGTCTGAGCTATCTGGACACCGGCGCCCAGTACCGGGCGATCACCTGGTGGATGGTGAACAACGGCATCGACATCGAGGACCCCTCCGCGATCGCGGCCGTCGCCGGCAAGCCGGACATCCTCTCCGGCACCGACCCGAAGGCCCCGACCATCATGGTCGACGGCATCGACGTGGCCGGACCCATCCGTGAGCAGGACGTCACCTCCAAGGTGAGCGCGGTCAGCGCGGTCCCGGAGGTACGGGCCCGGATCACCGAGCTGCAGCGCGACATCGCCGCGTCCGCCGTCACCGGCATCGTCGTCGAGGGCCGCGACATCGGCACCACCGTGCTGCCCGACGCCGACCTGAAGATCTTCCTCACCGCCTCCCCGGAGGCCCGGGCCGCCCGCCGCAGCGGAGAGCTCAAGAACGCCGACCTGCACGCCACCCGCGAGGCCCTGATCAAGCGGGACGCGGCCGACTCCAGCCGCAAGGTGGCCCCGCTCGCCAAGGCGGACGACGCGGTCGAGGTGGACACCACCGAGCTGACCCTGCAGCAGGTCATCGAGTGCGTCGTCACCCTCGTCGAGGAGAAGCGAGCCGGGAAGTGACGGAAGTCCCATCCGAGCGGGGCGCGGAGGTCGGCCGGCGCATCGGCGTCGGCCTGATGTACGGGCTGTTCAAGCCCCGGGTGCTGGGCGCCTGGCGGGTTCCGGCGAGCGGCCCGGTGATCCTCGCCGTGAACCACTCGCACAACATCGACGGCCCCATGGTCATGGGCGTGGCGCCGCGGCCGACGCACTTCCTGATCAAGAAGGAGGCGTTCGTCGGCCCGCTCGACCCGTTCCTCACCGGCATCGGCCAGGTGAAGGTCGACCGCAGCAGCACCGACCGCACCGCGATCTCCCGGGCGCTCGGCGTGCTGGAGCAGGGCGGTGTGCTGGGCATCTTCCCCGAGGGCACCCGGGGCGAGGGCGACTTCGCCTCGATCCGGGCGGGGCTCGCCTACTTCGCCGTACGCAGCGGGGCGCCGATCGTTCCGGTCGCCGTCCTGGGAAGTTCCGACCGGCCCGGACGGTTGATAAAGGCGCTGCCGCCGCTGCGCTCCCGCGTCGACGTCGTCTTCGGCGACCCCTTCGACGCAGGCGACGGCAGCGGCCGGCGCACCCGCAGGGCACTGGACGAGGCCACCGAGCGCATCCAGAAGCAGCTCACCGCCCACCTGGAAAACGCCAGGCGCCTCACCGGGCGCCAGGCCACACTCGAGTAGTGGATCAGCACCGCACACAGCGGGCGGTCCACCGATCACCACGAATGAACGACGAGGTACGGACTTCATGAACGACCACAGCCAGCCCGACGGCTCGGCCGCGCACGAGCACGATCACGGGGCGCTCGGCGACGCCGAGTTCGCGGAGTTCATGGAGCTCGCCGCGGAGGAGGGCTTCGACCTCGAGGACGTCGAGGGCGCGATCGAGGCGGCCGGTCACGGACCGCTTCCCGTGCTCGCCGTCGTCGGCCGCCCCAATGTCGGCAAGTCGACCCTGGTGAACCGCATCATCGGCCGCCGCGAGGCCGTCGTCGAGGACAAGCCGGGCGTCACCCGTGACCGCGTCACCTACGAGGCCGAATGGGCGGGCCGACGCTTCAAGGTCGTCGACACCGGCGGCTGGGAGCAGGACGTCCTCGGCATCGACGCCTCCGTCGCCGCGCAGGCCGAGTACGCCATCGAGGCCGCCGACGCGGTCGTCTTCGTCGTGGACGCCAAGGTCGGCGCCACCGACACCGACGAGGCGGTCGTCCGGCTGCTGCGCAAGGCCGGCAAGCCCGTCGTGCTGTGCGCCAACAAGGTCGACGGACCGAGCGGCGAGGCCGACGCCGCCTACCTCTGGTCGCTGGGCCTGGGCGAGCCGTACCCGGTCTCCGCGCTGCACGGCCGCGGCACCGGCGACATGCTGGACCAGGTCCTCGAGGTGCTGCCCGAGGCGCCCGCGCAGACCTTCGGCACCGCCGTCGGCGGCCCGCGCCGCGTCGCCCTCATCGGCCGCCCCAACGTCGGCAAGTCCTCGCTGCTGAACAAGGTCGCGGGCGAGGAGCGCGTCGTCGTCAACGAACTCGCCGGCACCACCCGTGACCCGGTCGACGAGATGATCGAACTCGGCGGCAAGACCTGGAAGTTCGTCGACACGGCCGGCATCCGCAAGCGCGTCCACCTTCAGCAGGGCGCCGACTACTACGCCTCCCTGCGCACCGCCGCCGCGGTGGAGAAGGCCGAGGTGGCGGTCGTCCTCATCGACGCCTCCGAGTCCATCTCCGTGCAGGACCAGCGCATCGTCACCATGGCCGTCGAGGCGGGCCGCGCGCTGGTGCTCGCCTTCAACAAGTGGGACACCCTCGACGAGGAGCGCCGCTACTACCTGGAGCGCGAGATCGAGACCGAGCTGGGCCAGGTCGCCTGGGCGCCCCGCGTGAACGTCTCGGCGCGCACCGGACGGCACATGGAGAAGCTGGTCCCCGCGATCGAGACGGCTCTGGACGGCTGGGAGACCCGGGTTCCGACCGGCCGTCTGAACGCCTTCCTCGGCGAGCTGGTCGCCGCCCACCCGCACCCCGTGCGGGGCGGCAAGCAGCCGCGCATCCTGTTCGGCACCCAGGCGGGCACCAAGCCGCCGCGGTTCGTGCTCTTCGCCTCCGGCTTCATCGAGGCCGGCTACCGGCGCTTCATCGAGCGCCGGCTGCGCGAGGAGTTCGGCTTCGAGGGGACGCCGATCCACATCTCGGTGCGGGTGCGCGAGAAGCGCGGCAAGAAGAAGTGACGTAGCGGCAGACAGCAAGAAGGGGCGGTCCCGGAAGCGGGACCGCCCCTTCTCGTCCTGTCCGCCGTCAGGTGCCCCTGCGCGGCATCGGCGGCAGCCCCGCCGGGACCCGCTGCCACTGCGGCTGGGGACCGGCACCGCCCTGCCGGGCGCTGTTCGCGCCCGCGCTGTAGGCGCTGTACGCCCCGCCGCCGAGGAAGCCGCCGATCGACCCCGAACCGTGGCCCCCGGTGCCCCCGTGTCCGCCGGAGGAACCGGTGCGGTGCGACAGGGTCCCGAAGGCGGTGAAGCCCAGCCGCTCCTCACCGCTGCGGTCACCCGGCAGCGAGCGGCAGGACCTGACGTACTCGGCGTAGAGCGCGTCGTAGATCGGCGTGGCCGAGGGGCAGCTCCGGGTGTCCCGGGCGGGTCGTACGGGGGCGGGGACCGAGGGGAGCGGCTGGCGGCGGGGAACGTCGTATGCGTGCACGTATGTCCAAACGACCCCGCACTCCAATCGCCGCACCGACACCTACGGCGGCTCGTACGAGAACCGCACGCGTTTCGCCCTCGAAGTCGTCGACGCCGTACGGGAGGTGTGGCCCGACGACAAGCCGCTGTTCTTCCGCAT